>JBJMLQ010000027.1:0-4348 GCA_045805225.1 Actinomycetota bacterium
ATCGCCGCCGCCGCGTTCGTGACGATCCAGTTCCTCACCCCGTCGAAGCCGCCGCCGCACCCGCCCGGCACGGGCTTGCAGGGCTATCTCGTCTACGCGGCGCCCGATGAGGGCGAGGAGCGCTTGTGGATCTGGGACCTCGCAGACGACACCACTCGGGCCGGACCCGAGATCCACGCGGCGCCGACGGCGCTCGTCAGCACGTACGGCGTTCCGGATACGTGGATCGGGCTGACCGTGCCGACGGGGATCGGCACCTCGGCGGCGGTGGTGTTACGAAGCGCCGACGCCGACGCAGATCCGGTGGAGCTCGGCGAGGGCCAGTTCGTGGCCTGGCCCGACGGCGGCGCGTTCGTGAGCTTCCTGCGGTCCGATCCGCTCGGCGGGTGCCGGCGACGGATCAAGGTGATCACCGTGTCGCTCGAGGCCCGCATCTCCGGAACGTCGCTCGACCGGCCGATCTGCGGGGACGCGGTCGGCCTCGTGCGCGATGCATCCTCGTCGTACGTGGCCGCGCGGTCGGGCGGTCTATCGATCGACCGGGTAAGCGGTCATCGTCTCACGACGGTCCTTCGAGGCTATGCGCCGCTCGGCGTCTCGACCAACGGCGATCTCCTGGTCCGCACGCCCGACGGCCGTCTCGGCATGTACTACACGAGCCCAGGAACTGCGAGGGCCACCATGGTCACGTTGCACGGCGTGCCCTTGCGCGCGAGGAACATCGTCGCCTGGAGCACCGACGGGAACGTCGCGTACGTCGACGGCGCCGTCGGCGGTGTCCACGGCGTGTTCGCGATCACGGTGGGACCGCGTCCCGAGCCCGGCGCGCCGTCGCTGATCTTCGGCACGCCGAACCGTGACGTCGCCGGGTCGATCACCTCGACGAACGATCTCTTCCTCATGGCCGGCGGGATCTTGCGCTACATCCACGACGGCGCGCTGAGCGCCGCGATGCCGCCGCCGGTGGGCGCCCCCCCGCCGTCGGGACCGCTGCTGTGGGTGCTCTCCTTGCCATACTCGCCGTCGGTGACGCCATGAGGATCGCCGTCGTCGGCGCGGGCACGGTCGGAACCGCGATCGCGGTTCGGTGGCGCGACGCCGGTCACACGATCACGGCGGTGGGCGGCCGCGGCGCGACACGAGCGCGCGCGGCGCGATGGCTGCCGGGCGTCGGCGTCGTCCCGATCGAAGACGCGGCCGGCGGCGCCGAGGTCGTCGTGCTCGGCGTTCCCGACGACGTGCTGCCGGATGTCGTCGTGACGGTCGCGGCCACGATCGATGCGTCGACGTGGGCGCTGCACCTGTCGGGCGCGCTCGGGCTCGGCGTCCTCGGGCCGATCGAGCGCGCGGGCGCCGGCGTGCTGGCGCTGCATCCCTTGCAGACGTTCGCCGACGTCGAGGGGGCGATCGACAGCCTCGGCGGTGCAGCGATCGCCGTGACCGCGCGCGACGAGGAGGGCGCTGCGCTCGGCGACCGTTTGGGGCGCGATCTCGGCGGCACGCCGTTCCCGCTCGCCGACGAGAACCGCGCGCTGTACCACGCGGCCGCGGTGTTCGCGTCGAACTATCTCGTCGCGGCCTCGGGCGCTGCTCTCGATCTGTTCGCTGCCGCCGGCGTGCCCGACGCCTCCGCGGCGATGCATCCGCTCCAGGCGGCGACGCTCGCGAACGTCCACCGGTTGGGGCCGTCGCAGGCGTTGACCGGCCCAGCCGTCCGTGGCGATGCAGGCACGATCGGGCGGAACCTCGACGCGGTGGCCGCCGCGGCGCCGGCGCTCGTGCCGGCGTATGTCGCCATGTGCCGAACCGCGATGGACGTTGCCGGCCCGCGGCTGTCCGAAGACGGGCGGCGTGCTGTCGAGGCGGTGCTCGCGCGGTGGAGCTGACGCGCGAGGCCGTGGCGTTCCGCACCGCCGCCGACGCCGCGCGCGACGGCGGCGCGACGATCGGGTTCGTCCCGACGATGGGTGCGCTGCACGAAGGCCATCGCTCGCTGCTGCGCCGTGCCCGAAGCCAGACCGACTACGTCGCCGTCTCGATCTTCGTGAACCCGATGCAGTTCGACGATCCGGATGATCTGGCGCGCTACCCCCGCGATGAAGAGCACGATCTCGCCATGTGCGAGGCCGAGGGCGCCGACCTGGTGTGGGCGCCACCGGTCGAGGAGGTGTATCCGCTCGGCGTCGAGCTCGCGCACCCGGATCCCGGCGAGGTCGGCGACCTGTACGAAGGCGCCGCTCGGCCCGGGCACTTCGCCGGCGTGCTGCTCGTCGTGCACCGGCTGTTCGACGTCGCCGGCCCGTGCACCGCGTTCTTCGGTGAGAAGGATGCGCAGCAGCTGTTCCTCGTGCGGCGGATGGCCGAACGGGAACCCGGCCTCGGCGTGAGGATCGTCGGGTGCCCAACGCAGCGCGAGCCGGACGGCCTCGCACGCTCGTCGCGGAACGCGGCGCTTCCGCCCGACGAACGACAGCAGGCGTCGTGCCTGTTCCTCGCGCTCGCGGAGGCGGCCGAGCGCGCACGCTCCGGCGAACGAGACGCGAACGCGCTCGTGGCGGTCATGGCGCGCGAGATCGGCGCGACGCCGCTCGCCAGGCTCGACTACGCCGCCGTGGTCGACGAGGCGACGTTCGAACCGATCGGCGTGCTCGACCGTCCGGCGCGCGCGATCGTGGCGGCGCGGTTCCCGAGCGCGCGGCTGCTCGACAACGTGGCGCTGCCGGAGCCGGCCGGATGAGCGCTGCGCCGCCGGACCGCGGGACGATCGCCGCCGCCGTCATGGGCGACCTCGTGACGCTCGAGGTCGATACCGACGATGAGACCGTCGGCGCCGCGCGGATCGTCGCGACGACGGATGCGCTCGTCGCCGGGACCACCGTCGTGCGCGAGATCATGGCGCGCGTCGGCGTGCGGACGCGTTCGCTCGTGGCCGAGGGCGGCATCGCCGCCGCCGGCACAGCGGTGCTCGAGCTCGGCGGTCCCCTCGCCGCGATCCGTGGCGTCGCGCCGCTCGCCCTGACCTGGTTGACTCGTTGCGGCGCCGTGGCGAGCGGCGCGACACCGCCCGAGCCGGGAAACCCGATCGACGCCTACGCCGCGCGGTTGTCGGGGCACGGCGCGGTCGGCCACGATGGGCCGTCCTTCCGCCTGGACATCGACCCGCCGAGCGAAGAGGGGATCGAGGGGTAACCGTGCTGCTTGCCGCCGACGTCGGAAACACCGAGATCGTGCTCGGCGTGTTCGACGGCGTGGAGCTCCGGCATACGTGGCGGTCATCGACCCGGCCCGAGCGCACGTCCGACGAGCTGGCGTTGTTGCTCGCCGGGTTCCTCGAGCACCGCGACCTCGACCTCCGCAAGGACATCACCGGCGTGTGCATCGCGAGCGTCGTGCCCGACGTCACGGGGCAGTTCCGCGAGATGGCCGCGGCCTATCTCACGCACGAGCCGGTGATCGTCGGCCCCGGGATGAAGACCGGCGTGTCGGTCGTGACCGACAATCCGCGCGAGGTCGGCGCCGACCGGGTGGTCAACACCCTCGCGGCATTCACGGCGTTCGGCGGCCCCGCGATCGTCGTCGACTTCGGCACGAGCACCAACTTCGACGTCGTGTCGGACACCGGCGAGTTCCTCGGCGGGGTGATCGCGCCGGGTCTGCAGATCAGCGCCGCCGCACTCGTCGGACGCACCGCGCGCCTCACCCGCGTCGACCTGCAGCCCCCGCGCTCGCCGGTCGGCCGGTCGACGGTCGAGGCGATCCAGTCGGGCCTGATCTACGGCACGGCGGGCGAGGTCGACGGCATCGTCGAGCGCATCCGCGCCGATCTCGGTGCGCCGGACGCCACGGTGATCGCCACCGGCGGACTCGCGCCCGTCGTGATCCCGCATTGCCGGACGGTCGACCGCTACGAGCCGTGGCTCACCCTCGAGGGGCTCCGGCTCGTCTACGAGAAGAACGTCGATGCCTGAGGAGCCGACCGGACGGGAGGCGGAGGTACTCGCGGCGCGCCGCGAGAGCCTCGGGCGCCTCGGCAACGGGCGGGCGTTCGCGATCACGCTCGCCGATGTGCTGGGCGTGTCCGACCCGACGCCCTCGGCCGCGGTTCGCGCGGCGCATCCCGATCTCGCCGCCGACACACAGACCGACGACGTTGCCACGGTCGCCGGCCGCGTGGTGTTGAAGCGCGACATGGGCAAGCTCGTGTTCGCGACCGTGCGCGACCGCGAGGGCGATCTCCAGATCGTCGTCAACGCGGCGAACCTGCCGCCCGAGGATTTCGCGCTGTTCCGCGAGGTCGATCTTGGCGACATCGTCGGCGCGACCGGAACCGTCGGCACGACGCGCAAGG
>JBJMLQ010000028.1:0-3288 GCA_045805225.1 Actinomycetota bacterium
ACCTGCTCGGCCCCGCAGGCTGGGCAGAACCGGGCGCCGTCGGGCAGATCGGAGCCGCAGGCCACGCAGGACACGAGCGCATCGTAGGACGCGCCGCGACCGGCGTGCGCGCAGCCGGCGCGGCCGCGTCGCGGAGATGACCGACCTAGGATGCCGAGGCATGTTGTCCGGCACCGATCTCGAGCCAGGCGTCCGTGATCGACTCGGTTCGCTGCGTCTCGCGGTCGTCGGCCATGTCGAGTGGGCCGAGTTCCTGCGGGTGCCGGCGCTCCCGGCGGGTGGCGACATCGTCCATGTGACCGATCGGTGGGAGGCCGCAGCCGGCGGCGGAGCGGTGACCGCCGTGCAGCTCGCACGGCTCGCCGGTCGCGCGACGCTCATCACCGCGCTCGGCGACGACGAGCTCGGCCATCGCGCCGCCGGGGAGCTCGAGGCCTTCGGCGTCGATGTCCGGGCGGTCTTCCGTGACCCGCCGCAACGCCGGGTGATCGTGCACCTCGATCCGACGGGTGAGCGCACGATCACGGTGATCGGCGATCGGATGGGGCCTCGAGGCGACGACCGGCTGGGATGGGACGACGTCGATCTCGATGGCGTCTACTTCACCGCGGGCGACGCGGACGCGCTGCGCCGGTCGCGCGGCGCACGCGTCCTGACCGCCACGGCGCGAGCGCTCGGGACGCTCCGCGAAGCGAGCGTCGCCGTCGACGCCCTCGTTCGCAGCGCGCTCGATCCCGGCGAGCGATACGAAGACGGTGATCTGACACCATCGCCCGGCATCGTCGTCGCGACCGAGCGCAACGCCGGTGGCCGGTGGGAGGCGCGCGACGGGTCGAGCGGGCGGTACGACCCCGTCGACCCGCCGGGGCCCGTTCACGACACGTACGGCTGCGGCGACGCCTTCGCGGGCGGGATCACCGCCGGGCTCGCCGCGGGTCTCGATGTGCGCGGCGCGCTCGAGCTCGGCGCCAGGTGTGGCGCGTGGGTCGCATCGCTCGACGGTCCGTACGGCCGCTGACGTCGCACATGTCGAGGTTCACGATGGAAAGGAGCGGCCACCGCTCCCACGTGCCCGAGGCGTCCACGAGGTGGATCCGCGCATCGCGTCGAACGCCTACCATCCGTCCATGCCCGCGCGCGCCCGCACACCGATCACCGTCGGCATCGCGGGAGCCGGGTTCGCGGCCAGTTCCCATCTGGACGCACTCCGCAGGCTCGGGAACGTCCGCGTCACCGGCGTCCTCGCGAGCTCGCCACAACGGACGGCGGCGGCCGCCGAGCGGCTCGGCGTCGACCCGATCGATTCACTGGATCAACTGCTCGAGGCCGATGTCGTCCACAACTGCACGCCGAACGACGTCCACGCGTCCATCACCGACGCCGCGCTCGAGGCCGGCGTCCACGTGCTCTCCGAGAAGCCGCTCGCGTTCGACGCTGCCGAGGCGGGGAGGCTGGCGCGCGCAGCCGGGAGCGCCGGCGTCGTCACGGGTGTGTGCTTCAACTACCGCCACTTTCCGCTCGTCCAGGAGCTGCGGATCCTGCTCGCGAGCGGCGGGGACGGACCGATCCACCTGCTGCACGGCGCGTACCTCCAGGATTGGCTGCTGCGGCCGGACGACTGGAACTGGCGGCTCGACTCGGCCCGCGCCGGCACGTCGAGGGCGACGGGCGACATCGGCTCGCATTGGATCGACCTCGCCCAACACGTCACGCGCGACGTGATCACCTCGGTGACGGCCCGGCTCGGAACGCTCTTCGCCGAGCGCGTCCGGCCGCCGACGGGCGATCGGCAGACGTTCGCGCAGGGGGATGGAGACGGGACGCCCATGCCCGTGGACACCGAGGACATGGCCGTCGTGCTCTTCAAGACACAACGGGATGTGCTCGGGTCGGTGACCATCAGCCAGGTGAGCGCGGGCTGGAAGAACCATCTCCTCCTGGAGGTCGACGCCGGAGAGTCGAGCTTCGTCTGGGACCAGGAGCAACCGAACGACCTCCGGATCGGCCGGCGTGACGGCGCGAACCGTGACGTCCTTCGCGATCCGTCCCAACTCCGGCCCGAAGCGGCGCGGCTGGCGCACCTGCCCGCCGGCCATCAGGAGGGGTGGCCGGACGCCCTTCGCAACCTCTTCATCGACTTCTACGGCGCGGTTGCGGCGCATCAACGCGGTGAGGAGTACGAACACACCTTCGCGTCGTTCGACGAGGCGGCCCGCGTGCAGGCGACCGTCGAGGCGGTGGTGCGGAGCAGCGCATCGGGGACGTGGGTCGACGTCGACGAGATCGTCAGGGAGGTGTCCGTATGAAGCTCGGTGTGTTCACGGTTCTGTTCCGAGATCTGTCGTTCGAGGACATGCTCGACAAGGTGGCGGAGATGGGGCTCGACGCGGTCGAGCTCGGCACGGGCAACTACCCGGGCGACGCGCACTGCAAGCCCGACGAGCTGCTCGCCGATCCCAAGAAGGCGAAGGCGTATCGCGAGGCGATCGAGTCGCGCGGGCTGATGATCAGCGGCTTGAGCCAGCACGGCAACCCGCTGCACCCGGACGAGGCCTTCCGCGAGCGGGACCGCGAGGTGTGGGAGAAGACGGTGCGGCTCGCCGAGGTGCTCGAGGTCCCGGTCGTCATGGCGTTCTCGGGCTGCCCGGGCGATCACGAGGGCGCGAAGTATCCGAATTGGGTGACGTGCCCGTGGCCGGACGACTACCTCAAGATCCTCGAGTGGCAGTGGAACGACGTCGTGATCCCCTACTGGACCGAGGCGGCGGCCTTCGCCGACCGGCACGGCGTTTCACAGATCGCGTTCGAGATGCACCCGGGGTTCGTCGTCTACAACCCCGAGACGCTGCTGCGGCTCCGCGAGGCGGTCGGACCGCAGATCGGGGCGAACCTCGATCCGAGCCACCTGTTCTGGCAAGGCATGGACATCGTCGAGGTGGTCAAGCTGCTCGGCCGCGAGCAGGCGATCTTCCACGTGCACGCGAAGGACACCTCGATCGACCGCGCCAACGTGGCGCGCAACGGCGTCCTCGACACGAAGCACTACGGCGAGATCTTGGACCGCGCCTGGTCGTTCCGAAGCGTCGGCTACGGCCAGGGCGAGCAGACGTGGCGGCAGTTCGTCAGCGCGCTCCGGGCCGTCGGCTACGACTACGTGCTCAGCATGGAGCACGAGGACCTGCTGTTCTCGACCGACGAAGGCCTCCGCAAGGGTGTCGAGTTGCTGCAGCGCCTGATCCCGCGCGAGGGGCGGACCGA
The DNA here is from genome assembly GCA_045805225.1 of Actinomycetota bacterium. GTDB lineage: Bacteria > Actinomycetota > UBA4738 > UBA4738 > HRBIN12 > AC-51. The sequence continues at coordinate 3,259 of JBJMLQ010000028.1, forward strand.
GATCTGGTGGGCGTAGCGACTACGCGGGTA
>JBJMLQ010000029.1:0-23720 GCA_045805225.1 Actinomycetota bacterium
CCCGTCGATCGTCGAGGCGGAAGCGCTCGTCCAGGTGCTCGACACGCTCTCGGACGTGCCGGCGTGGGTGTCGTTCTCGTGCCGTGACGCCGGCCGACTGAACGACGGCGCGCCGTTCTCCGATGCGGTCGACGTCGTCGCGGGCCACCCTTGGGTCGTCGCCGTCGGCGTCAATTGCACGTCGCCGACCGCGGTCGCGGGGCTGGTGCGGGTCGCGGCCGAACGAAGCACGACCTCGATCGTCGCCTATCCCAACAAGGGCGGCGACTGGGAAGCCGTCGCCAAGCGCTGGACCGGCAACGACCTGCCCGACGGGCTCGGTCCGGTTGCGGTCGAGCTGCGGCAGGCCGGCGCCCGGCTCATCGGAGGTTGTTGCGGCACAACGCCTTCCGACATCCGCGCGGCAGCCGACGCACTTCGCTCTGCGGCCTAGGCCCTGTGGGCCCGTCGCCGTCGGGGGCGACCGACGGCGCAACCCCCAATCCGGCGTCCCGTAAGCGTGCGGCGATATCTGCCGACAACTACGGCGTGGGACCGCCAGACCTGATCGCTGACGGGGATTGGAGCGTGCGCGCCGCAGGCGGGGCACGTGCTCGAGGGCTGCTCCACAACCGCAGGTTCGTCCGGCTGTGGATCGCACAGATCATCTCCAACCTCGGTGACTGGGCGTATCTGATCGCGGTCGAGATCGGCTTCGCGGCGACGCTGGACAGTCATCAGCTCGTTCGGGTCATGGCGTTGTTCCTCGGCGTCGAAGGGCTCACCTCGGCGATCGTCGGGCTGACGGTCGCCGGTCCGATCGTCGACCGGTTCCCGCGCCGTACGGTGATGATCGTGGCGGACCTGGCGCGATGCCTCGCCGTCGCGACACTCGTCCTGTCGTCGAACCCGACATGGATCCACGTCGTCGCGGTCGCCGCGACGCTCGGCGCCTTCCGGTCGATGTTCCATCCCGCGATGATGGCGACGGTCCCCGACCTGGTCGACGGCGACTCGATCGTCGTGGCGAACGGGTTCCTGACGAGCACCTTCCATCTCGCGATCATGATCGGGCCGGCGCTCGGGGCCGGGCTCGTCGCCGTGATGGGCACGACTGGGGCGTTCGCGTTGAACGCCGCCTCGTTCGGTGTGTCGGCGCTGCTGCTGCTGGGGCTGCGGCTGCCGTCGCGCGCTCGCGCTCCGGACGACCGGTTCACGCCGTTGGCAGATCTCCGTGAGGGCGCCGCCTACCTGGTCCACTCGAAGCTCGCGCGCGGGATCGCGATCGTGATGGCGTCGGTGCTGATGCTGCTGGCCGGCCAAGGGGCGTTCCAGATCGCGCTCGTGAAAGAGGTCCTCGCGCCCGCGGGCGACAAGGCGGAGTGGGCGGCGATCCTCGGCGGTATGACCGCCGCGTTCGGCATGGGGATGGTTGCCGGATCGCTGCTCGCGCCGTGGTTGAGCGGTCGCATCCGCGGGTGGGCGCTCTTGGTCGGGTCCCTGCTGGTCGTCACCACCGCGTTCTTGGTCGTGTCGCGCACGTCCGTCGTGCCGGTCGCCCTGATCGCATGGGCATGCAACGGGCTCGCGGGCGGATGTGTGAACGTGACGTACGAGACGATGCTGCAGGTCGGGACTCCTGAGCGATTCCGAGGTCGCGTGTTCGCGACCGTCGAATCGGGGTCGGACGGCGCATACGTGGTCGGCGCGGCGATGGTGGCCGCGATCGGCGCGAGCGTGAGCCCGTCGACGGCGTTGTTCGTGATCGGCATCTGCTTCCTGGCGGTCGCCGGCCTGGCGGCGCTCGTGATCCCACGCAACGCCTCGATGGTGTTGGCCGAGCCGAGCCGCCCGATGGCCGAGCCCCAACCCCAGCCGCAGCTGCAGCTGCAGGCCGAAGCTGAACGCTTGCTCGACTGAGCGTCGTCGGTCATCATCGGCTCGTGGCGGGCATGTTCGGCAGCAGCGGCAAGACCTCGAACCCGCTTGGCGTCGTCGGCGCCGTGGTCGGCGCGATCGGCGCGGGGTTCTCGGTGTTGCTGTGGCTGTACCACTTCAACCCGGACTCGACGATCCTCGGTTCCTACTCCGCGCAGATGGTCCACGGCGGCCAACTCGCCGACCAGCTCGGCACGCTCGCGATCGTGTTCGGCGGGATCGCCGTGGTCCTCGGCATCATCGGCGGACTGGGCGGCCGCGGCGCCGGCTCCACGGTGCTGTCGATCATCCTCGGGATCGTCGCGCTTTCCTATCCGGTGCTGAACGCGCTGCACCTGATCGAACGCCACGTGCCGAACCCGATCGGCGGCTAGCGTCCGCCGGGCCAGCCGGTATAGGCGCGCGTCCCGCGCTTGCGGAGCTCGTTCGTGATGACCAACCGCTGGATCTCGCTCGTGCCCTCCCAGATCCGATCGACGCGCAGCTCTCGCCAGTGCCGCTCCACCGGGTTCTCGCGCATGTAGCCTCGCCCGCCGAAGATCTGCACTGCCCGATCCGCCACGCGCCCCGCCGTCTCGGAACACAGGAGCTTCACCGCGCTGGCTTCGGCGTGAAGCTGCTTGCGATCGATCCCGCCGCGCGCCGCCTCCCAGCAGACGCGGTACAGCAGCGACTTCGCGGCCATGATCTCGACCGCCATGTCGGCGAGCATCGTGCCGATCGCCTGGAAGTCCACGATCGCCGAGCCGAACTGCCGCCGTTCGGTGGCGAACGCGAGCGACTCGTCGAGGCACCGCTGCGCCGCGCCGACGGTCCGCGCGCCGATCATCAGGCGCTCCTCGACGAACCACTCCTTCGTCAGCTCGAAGCCCTCGCCGACCTCGCCGAGGACCCGATCGTCGTTCACGCGCACGCCATCGAACGCGAAGATCGGGTGCTCGAACACGAACGTATGCGTGTACTTCGGCGTTCGGACGAGCCGGACGCCGGGCGTGTCCTTGTCGACCAGGAAGACCGTCGCCTTCGCCGGATCGCCGTCGACGTGGGCGTGGACCAGGAAGAAGTCTGCGACGTCGCCGCTGGTCACGTGCCATTTCTCGCCGTCGAGCACCCAGGCGTCGCCGTCGCGCCGCGCCGTGGTCGCCACCATCGTGACGTCCGAGCCGGCGCCGGACTCGGTGATCGCGTACGCATCCCGCCGTTCGCCGCGGCAGGCCGGCCGCAGGAACCTCTCCTTCTGCTCCTCGGTGCCCGCGGCCAGCGGGATCGACGGCCGCCATGGGACATCCCACAGCGCGTTCGTCACGCGGCCCCACTGCTCCTCGACCAACATCACCTGGAACGTGTCGAGGCCTTGGCCGCCGTCGTCGACCGCGTGGTTGATAGCCGCGAACCGGTGGTCGAGGACCGCCTGCTTCGCTGCCGCCGTGCTGTCCGCCGAGAGGCCGCCGTGCTCCTCGCATCCGAGCTCCAGCGGCTGGAGCACCTCGTCGGCGAACCGGCGCGCTCGCGCCTGCAGCGCGGCATCGTCGGGCTGGAGCTGGAGATCCACGGTCACCCCTGCGCGTAGTGTTCTCGGAGCATAGAGGCGGCCGTCGACGGGCCGTGAGCTGACGATGACGACCTACGGATTGCTGCCCGGCGCATGTCACGGCCCGTGGTGCTGGACGACGACGATCGACGCGCTGGAAGCGCTCGGCCATCGCGGCATCGCGATCGACCTGCCGTGCGACGACGTCTCGGCCGGGTTCGACGTCTATGTCGACGTGACCCGCGAGGCGCTGGCCGCCGAAGGCGACGACCTGGTGCTGGTCGGCCACAGCCTTGGCGCGCACACCGCCGTGCGCACGAGCCATGTGATGGCGGTCGCCGCGGTGCTGTTCGTGTGCGGCGTGATCCCGCCGCGCGAGGGGGAGGACACGAGCGACGAGCCGCACCTCGAGGCCGACGGCGCGTTCGAGGGACTGGAGCGCGACCCCGAGGGTCGGATCTTCTTCCCGGATCCGGCCGATGCGATCCGCGACTTCTTCCCCGACGTCGACCGGGAGACGGGGGCGTGGGCGGCGGCGCAGCTGCGTCCGCAGTCGACGACGCCGCACCAGCACATCAACGACCCGGTGAGCCCGCCGTCGGCGCCGTGCGGGTCGATCGTGTGCACCGACGATCGCGTCGCGACCGCGGCGTGGGGGCGGTGGGCGGCGCGCGAGCGGCTCCTCGACGCACCGGTGGTCGAGCTGCTCGGCTCCCACTCGCCGTTCCTGTCGCGGCCGGCCGACCTCGCCGCCGCGTTGGTCGAGTTGCGCAGCCGGCTGTAGCGTCCTGCCACCGAGCGCAACGGAGAGCCTGTGAGCAGGACGGTGTTCCACGGCGGGTCCGTGTTCGACGGCACGCTGGCGCCGATCGCGGAGGCCGACGTCGTGATCGAAGACGGCCGGATCGTGGAGCTCGGCACAGGGCTCGACGCCGACGAGCAGGTCGAGTGCACGGGGCTCACGGTGCTGCCGGGCTTGTTCGACACGCACACCCACGTGATCTTCTCGACGCTCGATTGGGTCGAGGAGCTGGTGACGCCGTTCTCGTTCAGGTTCTTCGACGCGATGCGGAACCTCGAGGCGACGCTTGCGACCGGGATCACGACCGTTCGCGATGCCGCCGGCGCCGACGCGGGGATCAAGAAGGCGGTCGACGACGGCGTGATCGCAGGCCCGCGGATGCGCATCAGCGTGAACATGCTGTCGCAGACCGGCGGTCACGCCGACGGCTGGCTGCGCAGCGGCCTCGACCTCGACCTCGAGTGGCCGGGGAGTCCGAGCGGCAGGGTGGACGGCCCCGATGCGGTCCGGCGAAAGGTCCGCGAGATGATCCGTGCGGGCGCCGACGTGATCAAGGTCGCGACCTCCGGAGGCGTCCTGTCGCCGACCGACGACCCACGGCACCCGCACTTCCGGCCGGATGAGCTCGGAGAGATGGTCGCCGAGGCGACGGCGGCCGGGATCTACGTGATGGCGCACGCGCAGGGTGCCGAGGGCATCAAGAACGCCGTGCGCGCCGGCATCCGCTCGATCGAGCACGGGATCTACCTCGACGAGGAAGGGATCGACCTGATGCTGCAGCGCGGCACGTGGCTGGTGCCGACCCTCGTCGCGCCGCTCGGCGTGCTCGAGGCCGTCGACGCAGGCGCGTCGCTTCCCGCGTCGACCATCGACAAGGCGCGGGCGGTCGTCGACGTACATCAGCGAAACGTCGCCCGTGCGATCGACGCCGGCGTCAAGGTGGCGATGGGCACCGACAGCGGCGTCGCGCCGCACGGCGCGAACCTCCGCGAGCTCGACCGCCTCGTTGCATGCGGGATGTCGCCGCAACAGGCGCTCGTCGCGACGACGAGCAGCGCCGCCGACCTGATGGGTCTCGGCGAGGAGCTCGGTAGAGTCCGGCCCGGCGCGCGCGCGGATCTGGTGCTCCTCGACGGAGACCCGCTCGAGGTCGCGACGCTCCGCGAGCGGGTGCGCCGCGTCTGGAAGGACGGCACGCTGGTGGTCGACGACGGAAAGGTGCTGCGATGAGAACGCTGTTCCACGGCGGCAAGGTGTTCGACGGCACGATGGCGCCGCTCGCCGACGGCGACGTGGTGATCGAAGACGGCACGATCGTCGAGGTCGGCCCGGGGCTCGACGGCGACGACGGCGTCGACTGCACCGGCAAGGCGTTGCTGCCGGGCCTGTTCGACACGCATGTGCACCTGACGGGCACGTATGAAGACGACGAGCTGACGATCCAGCACCGGCCGTTCAGCTACGGCTTCTATCAGACGCCGGCGAACCTGATGACGACCGTGCGGCTGGGGATCACGTCGGTGCGCGACGCGGGCGGTGCCGACGCCGGCCTGCGGCGGGCCGTCGACGAAGGCGTGCTCGTCGGCCCCCGGATGCAGGTCGCGATCACGATGCTCAGCCAGACCGGCGGACACAACGACGAGGTCCTGCCGAGCGGCGGGATCAGCGCGGGCTGGCAGCCCTACCCCGGCTTCCCGAGCGGCGTCTGCGACGGCGTCGACGGGGTGCGCCAGAAGGTGCGTGAGGTCATCCGTGCTGGCGCCGACGTGATCAAGATCGCGTCCAGCGGCGGGTTCTTCTCTCCGGCCGACGACCCGATGCACCCGCATTTCGCGCAGGAAGAGCTGGACATGATCGTGTCGACGGCGGCCGACCTCGGCCGGTGGGTGATGTCACACGCCCACGGGCCCGAGGGGATCAAACGCGCGGTGCGCGCCGGGGTGCGGTCGATCGAGCACGGCACGTTCCTGGATCAAGAGTCGGCCGACCTGATGCTCGAGCGCGGCACGTGGCTCGTCCCGACGATCACGTCCGGCGACACGACCGAGGAGCTCGCGAACGACGAGAAGCTGGCGCCCGAGATCCGCGCGAAGTTCGCGAACCTCGGCCGGCCGGAGTTCGACGCGATGAAGCTCGCGGCGCAGGCCGGGCTGAAGGTGGCGCTCGGCACCGACGCCGCGGTGTTCCCGCACGGTTGGAACCTGAACGAGCTCACGCATATGGCCAACAACGGGTTCTCGCCCGAGCAGGCGCTGCACGCGGGGACGCTCTCGGCGGCCGAGCTGATGGGCTGGGACGACAAGCTGGGCTCGCTCGAGCCCGGCAAGATCGCCGACGTCGTCGTGGTCGATGGCGATCCGTTCGCGTTCGAGACGCTGCCGGACCGCATCGAGCAAGTGTGGAAGGACGGCGTGCGGGTCGTCTGACCCGCCCGCATGGGGGCCCTCGGGCTGGCGCTGTTCTCCGCGCTGTCGTGGGGAACGGCGGACTTCTTCGGGGGACTCACCACCCGGCGGTTCGGGATCTTGCTGGTCGGCGTGATCTCGCAGGCCGCCGGGCTCGTCCTCACCGGTCTGTTCATCCTGATCAGCGGATCGCCGATGCCCGACGGCCGTGGGTTGTTGTTCGGGGTCGCCGCCGGGCTTTGCGCCACGATCGGCCTGGGGGCGCTCTATCAGGGCCTCGCGGTCGGCCCGATGAGCGTGGTCGCGCCGATCACCGCCCTCGAGGTCGTCGTCCCCGTGACCGTCGGGTTCGTTCGGGGGGACCGGGTGAGCAGCGTGCAGATCGTCGGGATCGTGGTCGGTGTGATCGGCGTGGTGCTCGCGTCGCGGGAAACGGCGGCCGACGTGGACGCGACCGTGCCGCGGGTCCGAGGTGTCGTCTACGGCGTCGTGGCGGCGGTCTTCCTCGGGCTGCTCGTGACGTTCCTGAACGAGGCCGGAAAGCAAAGCGCGCCGTGGGCGGTGTTCACCCTTCGGTTGGTGTCGGTGCCGGTGTTCCTGGTCGCGCTGCTCGGTACGCGGGCGTGGCGGGGCCGGCGCCCGACGCGCCGGGACACCGCGACGATGCTCGGGGTGGGTCTCCTCGACAACCTCGCCAACGTGACGTTCGCGCTCGCGGGTCAGACGGGGTTGCTCGCGCTGATCTCGGTCGTCGGGTCGTTGTACCCGGTCGCGACGGTGCTGCTGGCGTGGACGCTGCTGCGGGAGCGGCTGACGTGGTCGCAGTGGATCGGGGTCGCGTTGGCTTTCGCCGGCGTCGGCCTGATCGCCGCGGGCTGACGGGCGAGGGCGCAATGACGCCCCCACCCGTCCAACCGCCGCGCTAGACGCCGCGTTGCACGCAGCTCTTGGTTGCGTTCGACCACTCCTCCTGGAGCAGGTAGTGGTGACCGTTGATCGTCTGGTTGTACTGACCGACCGCCGTCTGTGTGGTCGGACCCCAGATGTACGCGCACTTATCCGAGCTCTCGTACCCCTTGTTGTCCCACCAGGCGCTCAGGTACGGGTCGTCGATCATCTCGCGATGCTCGTGACTCGCGCCGTCGATCGTGTCGTCGGCATCGCTGGCGTTCGGCCCGTTGTCCACGCCGCACCCGCGATGATCCGTCGCCGCATACGGGATGCTCGCGTACAGCACGTTCTGGTCGAACCCGTGGTACGCGCAGTAGTACGTGAACGCACACACGGTCCCGGCTGCGTCGAAGCACGAGCCGACGTTCTTCGGCATGTACAAGAAGTACCCGTGCGTGCCGTCGACCGGGAGGTCCAGCTGTCGCACGACCCTGCGAACCTCCGCTCGTTGCTGCGCGTCGGTCAGGCACACGGTGTAGGTGCTGTACGCGGGGCAGCCGTTCGCCGGGAAGGCGCTGTGATCGACGTAGCTGCCCGCGTAGGTCGAGCGATAGCCGATGTGCCCGGCCGTGTCGTAGTACTGCAGCAACGTCGAGTACGGATCGTTCCCCGTCCCGCTGTCGGCGGCGACGTTCTGAAAGAACCCGTTGACGGCGTTCATATACCCGCGCTGCCAGGTGCTGCCCGGCGGCGACCAATAGATCATGAACGTCGAGTTCGTGTGCATGACTCGGCCACCGTGGTAATCGAGCACCGAGTTGCTGGCTCCCCAGTACCGCGTCCTGCCCTTTGTGAGCAAGACGCCGCCGTGACCGTGTGTCGACACGTCTGTCGTCGTCGAACTCGTCGCATCGGCGGCGATCGCCGCCGTGCAGACGAGCGCGAGCGCGATCGCGCCGAAGACCAGATGCTTGCCGATCCGCATCGTCCCCCTCTCCGGCGCCGTTGTCGGGCCGGCGCCGGCGTCCAGGATGCCACCGCATCGCGTTCCCGGCATCGGTCCTCCGCACTACCCTGCGCCCGTGGAGTGGTGGCGAGAGATGTTCGCGCTCCCGATGTGGCAGCGCGTGCAGCTGTCGTGGGAGAAGGCGGACGACGCGGACGCGGACGCCGACCAGGTCGTTCGCGCGCTCGCCCTCACCGCGCCGTCGCGTGTGCTCGACGTTCCGTGTGGCACCGGCCGCATCGCGAAGCGCCTGCGAACGCTCGGACATGACGTGGTGGGCATCGACGCATCGGAGCGGTTCCTGGCCCTGGCCGACGACGCCGGTGTGCGGGTGATCCGTGCGGATATGCGAACGTCGGTCGTTCGCGACGGCTCGTTCGACGCCGCGTTCTGCCTGTGGGGGTCGTTCGGTTACTTCGACGAGGAGCAGAACCGCGAGCAGGCGCGCGCGCTGGTGAACGCGCTCGTTCCCGGCGGGCGCGTCCTCGTCGACACGCTCGTGGCCGACACCCTGCTGCCGGCGTTCGCTGCCAGCGCTGCGTGGTCGGTCGGCGACGTCGATATCACCGAGGCCCGCGAGTACGACCCGCGCGGCAAGCGGATCGAGACGACCTGGACCTTCGCGAGGGAAGACGAGCGCGTCACGCAAGTCACGTCCGTCCGGCTGTACGCGCTCGACGAGCTGACCGATCTGTTCGCCGCGTGCGGGTGCACCACGTTCCAGGCGTTCGACGGCGACCTCGCGCCGTTCGGCCGATCGTCGGACCGGCTCTGGCTCGTCGCAACGAAGGGCTAAGCGGCGACGTCTCGCCGGCCGAACGCCCACACCGCGACGAGCGCGCAGACCACTGCGATCAGTGCCAGGACGAGCACGTTCTCGGGGTGGATCAGGTCGAGCATCGTGCGGATCGTCGTGCTCTTGCCCGCGCCGTTCGGGCCGAGGAAGCCGAAGACCTCGCCGCCTCGAACCGAGAACGACAGATCGACCACGCCGCGGCTGGAGCCGTAGGACTTCGTCAGGTGTTCGGCGACGATCACGTCATCGGCCATAGGCTCATCGTGCCCGGCGGGAGCACCGGTCGGCAAACCGGCTAGATCGAGAAGGCCGAGCGGGTGACGGCGACCGGGTTGTGGACGCGGTCGACGATGGGCGTGACACCGGCGGGATCGACGATCGCCAGATATGTCTTGCCGCGGTCGAGCGGCGCCGTGGGCGTCAGCGTCGCGCGGCGGACCTTGCCGGTGGCGCAGGACGTTCGGACACCCGAGCCGCTGAAACAACGGAGGGTCGCGGCGACGACGTGCCCGTGTTTGGGCCGCACCACGACGTTGCGGGTCGTCAGGCGATGGACCGGCTCGTCGAACGTGACGCGCAGGGGGTCGGTGCGACGATCCGGCGTGTTGAGGCTCGCCGTCGCCGGTCCGAGGTCGGCGAACGTCGCGGTCACGGTGCGGGGCTGGTCCATCGTCACGGTGCACCCGTTCGGGTCGGTGCCGGTGCAGTCGCCCGACCACGTCACGCCCGTCCACTGATCCGTGCCCGCCGTCAGCGGGACCGTCGCGCCCGGTGCGAACGCCGCCGTGCAGTCGCCGGGACAATCGATGCCTGTCGGCGTCGAGGTGACCGTCCCCGGGACGTTCCCATTCACCTTCACCGTCAGCGTGTAGCTGAAGCTGGCGGTCACGGTCTTGGCGCCGATCGTCGTGACGGTGCAGGTCGGGGTCGATCCCGCGCTCGCACACGTGCCGCCCCACGACACGAACGAGTAGCCGGCGCCGGGTGTTGCGGTCAGCGTGATCAGATCGCTCGGGTTGTAGAGCGCCGAACACGTGAGCGTCGCGGCGCAGTTGATCTTCCCGGCGGCGTCGGTGATCGACCCGCCCGTTCCGGGTTGGGTGATCAGCTCGGCGATCAACGCCGTCTGCAGGTTCGAACGTGCGAACCGGTCCTCATCGACGGCCCCGTGGATCCCGCGGACGTTTCCCGTCCACGAGTACTGCCAGAACGTCCAACCCTCGCCCTGCCAATCGTTCGCAGGCATCGCTTTGGGCAGCGGTGTGCGCGGCCACGCGAACCACAAGGGGAAGCCGTGGTCGGCGAACCAGGTCGAGTTCCCGAGGATCGTCTGGAAGAGGTACTGCGAGCCGTAGACCATCGGGCGCACGCCGGTCTTCACCGCCACACGGTTGAGCCATGCTCGCGACCACGCCATCAGGGTCGACCGTGTCGTGCCGTCGGGGATGCGGTTCATCTCCATGTCGAGGACGGGGAGCACGTCGCCCACCGTCGGGTGCACGACCTGCACGAAATGGTCGGCCTCCAGGCGTGCCTCGTCCGGCGACTTGTTGGGTTTTCCCCACACGTGGTAGGCGCCAACCGGCACCCCGGCGATCGCGGCCTGACCATCGTTGTACGTGAACGTCGGGTCGACGTACGTCTGGCCCTCTGTCGCCTTCAGGATCGCGAACGCGATCCCGTCCGACGCGACCGACGACCATCTCACGGTGCCCTGGTAATGCGAGACGTCGATCCCGTGAACGGGATAGGCGCCACTCAAGACGTCGCCGGCACTCTGTGAGGAGGCCAGCGTGCTGGTCATCGAGCCGACGACCAGCACGACGGCGATGACCACGGCGGGGAAGCGCACACGCATCAGCAAAGGGTATCGGTCGATATATCGCGAACCTGTCACGGACCGATCTCGTACCCCATCCGGCGTGGGAGCCTCGCGATGAAGTCGGTCAGCGGATCGGGCTGCACCCCACCGTCCTCCGCCTCGTCCTTGCGGACGATCGCGTGCTGCGTCAGCGCCGCCCCCATCGACAGCAACGGTTCGGGTGGGAACCGCTGCATCGGCATCCCGACGAGGGGAAGGGCGGTGTGCTCGTCGTCGATGCCCAGCGTGAGACCGGCCAAGATCTTGCCGCCGAGATGACACGGCCCGACGCCGCCGCCGGTGTAGCCGACGCCGTAGTGCACCGCGCCGCCCGGCAAGGCCCCGAACGACGGCTGGTGTCTGCCCGTGACGTCCATCGGTCCGCCCCATGCCGCCTCGATCCCAACGTCGGCCCACGACGGGAAGAATCGCCGGAAGTCATCAACTAACTTGACTATCGACGGTTCGTCGTACCGGAGGCGTGCGCCGAGCCCCACGCCGGCGCCCGCGGTCGCCGCGGCGGCACCGAACGCGATCCGGCCGTCCGGCGTCGTGCGGAAGTAGTGCAGCGCCGTTCGCCAGTCGCCGAGTCCTTCGCCGCCGGTCCACCCGACGTCGGCGAGCCGATCGGGCGCCGGGTCGGTCACGACGATGTAGGTGCCGCGCGGCACGATCGAGCGCCGGAACGCGGTCAGCGACGCCGACCACGCGCCGAGCGCGAGCACGCCGCGGTCGGCACGCACGCCGCCGCGGGCTGTTTCGACCTCGACGGGCGGGCCCGGGCGGAAGCGCGTCACGTGCGAGGACTCGTGGATCCGGACACCGCGGGCAAGGAGCGCACCGCGCAGGCCGAGGGCCAGCCGCGCAGGGTGCAGCGTCGCGTTGCCCGGCTGGAGGAGCCCCGCTCGGAACACGGGCGACCGGCATCGCTTCCGCACGGCGTTCGCGTCGAGCTCGACGAACCGGTCGCCGACGCCGAGCCGGCGTGCGGTCGCCACCAGCGACGCCCATGCCTCGTCCTGCGCAGCCGACGTCGCGATCGTCAGGTGGCCGGCGCGCGAGAACCACGCGTCGACGTCGTTCGCGACGAGCCAGGCCTCGATCTCGTCGACGCTTCGCTGCGCCGTCTCGGCGACGTGCACGGCGTCGGCCTCGCCGAAGAACCGGACGAGCGCCTCGAGGTCCTCCCACATCCCGGAGCAGAAGCCGCCGTTCCGCCCGCTGGGGCCGCTGCCGCACAGCTCGTCGCCCTCGAGCACCACGACGTCGCACGCGGGGTCGCGCTCCGTGAGGAACCACGCGGTCCACAGGCCCGTGTACCCGCCGCCCAAGATGACGACGTCGGCGGTCGTGGAGCCGGTCAGGGGCGGTTGTGGTTCCGGTTCGAGCGCGGCGCGGGCCTCTTCCATCCACCAGGAGACGCGCGCCTGGCGGGGCGGCGTGGTCATGGTCCGAGGTTGTAGCCGAGCCTCCGCGGGAGCTTCGCGACGAAGTCGACGAACGGGTTCGGGCGTTGCTCGTCGTCCAGCGAGTCGTCGCGGCGATGGATCGCGCGGTTCGCGACCGCGGCGCCGACCGATCGGATCGGCTCCGGCGGGAAGCGGCGCGGCTCGAGGTCCACGAGCGGCAGCGCCAGGACGTCGTCGTACTTCGCGAGCGCCCGATGCGCGAGGATGCGTCCCCCCAGGTGTGCGGGCCCGACGCCGTTGCCGGTGTAGCCCAGGCCGTAGTGCACGGTCCCGGGGTCGAGCGTGCCGAAGAAGGGCAGATGGTCGCCGCTCACGTCGATCGGGCCGCCCCACGCGGCCTCGATCCCGACGTCGCGAAACGTCGGGAACATGCGGTGGAGATCGGCGATCGCGACCTCGATCGACGGCTGGTCGTACGCGAACCGGGCGTCGATGTGGCGCGCGATATCGGGCTGCATGCCGCCGATCCCGAAGGCGATGCGTCCATCCGGCGTGTTGCGAACGTAGTGCAGCGCTGATCGGTAATCCGACAGCCCCATCCCGTCGGTCCACCCGAGGTCGGACAGCAGATCGGGCGCCGGCTCGGTCATCACGATGTAGGAGCCGCGCACGGTGATCGCCCGGCGGAACCGCTTCCAGTGCTGCGCCCAGGCGTTCATCGCGAGGACACCGGCGCCCGCGGTGACGCGTGCCGTCGGCGTCTCGGCGACCACCGGATCGCCGACGCCGAACCGGGCGACGTGGGTGTGCTCGTGGATCCGAACGCCCGCGTCCAGCAACGCGTTGCGGAGGCCGCGCGCGAGCCGGGCCGGGTGCAGCGTGCCGCCGTAGCGTGAGAACACGCCGCCGTGCAGCACCGGCGAGTCGACCCGGGCGCGCACCTCGTCGGTCGTGAGCACCTGGAGATGGTCCAGGCGCAGCCGATCGGCGGTGATGATGTCGTCGGCCCACTCGCCGATCTGCGAGGTGCTGGAGGCGGCGTTCAGGTCGCCGTCGGGCCGGAACCACGCGTCGACGCCCTGCTTGTCGCAGAACGCGCCGATCTCGGAGACGCTCTGCTCGCCGGCGCGGCACACGCGCAACGCCGCTTCGTCGCCGAAGCGTTCGGCCAGCCGCGTGAGCTCTCCCCAGAACGAGTTCACGAACCCGCCGTTGCGACCGCTCGGTCCACCGCCGCAGATGTCCTGCTCGAGCAAGATCACATCGATACCGGGATCGAGTTCCTTCAGGAACCAGGCGGTCCACATCCCGGTGTAGCCGCCGCCGAGGATCACGACGTCGGCGGTCGCGTCGGCGGTGAGCGGCGGGCAGGGGTCGCCGGCGAACTCCGGCTGCGCGAGTGCCTCGCGGAGCCACCAGCTGCGTCCGTGGTCGGGTGGGATGGCGCTCATGGTCGTGATCGGGGTGTCGCCGAGTGTACGGAAACGTTCGCAGCGACCTTCGCGGACCGGTTCAGTCCACCGGCCGGATCAAACAGAACTCGTTGCCTTCGGGGTCACCCATGACCGCGAAGTCGTAGCCGTACTCGGTGCGCACCCGCTGGAGGATCGAGCCGCCGAGCGCCTGGACGCGCGCGATCGCAGCCTCGAGCTCGTCGACCTCGATATCGAGGTGGAGCCGGTTCTTCAGGGTCTTGGCCTCGGGAACCCGTTGGAACCGCAGGAGCGGCGCGTCGCCGGTTGCGGCGAGGTCGACGTAGTGGGCTTCGTTCGCCTTCCCTTCGTTCGCGATCGACGCGATCTCGGTGTCGAACATCGCGGCCCAGAACCGGGCGAGCGCCATGGTGTCGGCGCCGTCGATCACGAGCCCGTCCACACGTCCGATCGCCGGCATCGGCGCATCGTACCGAGTCGCTCGCCCGTACCGGTTGCTACGGTGAGGCCCCTGTCCGTGCCGTGAGGTCCTCTTGCGTAAGGTCGCGCCCGATGAGTGAGCGTCAGCGCCAGCCGAACCGTCCCCGCAGCTGGGAGGTCACCGAGGGCCCTCAGCGCGCGCCCGCTCGAGCGATGCTCCGCGCGGTCGGCTTCTCCGAGGACGACTTCGGCAAGCCGCAGGTCGCCGTCGCCTCGTCGTGGAACGAGGTGACGCCGTGCAACTACCACCTCGGCAAGCTCGCGGCGCTCGCGAAAGAAGGCGTGCGCCAAGGCGACGCCGTGCCGATCGAGTTCACGACGATCGCCGTGTCCGACGGCATCGCGATGGGGCACGAGGGCATGAAGGCGTCGCTGATGTCGCGCGACCTGATCGCCGACTCGGTGGAGCTCGTGATGCACGCCGAGCGGCTCGACGCGTTGGTCGGCATCGCGGGGTGCGACAAGTCCGAGCCGGGCATGTTGATGGCCATGGCGCGGATGGATCTGCCCAGCGTCTACCTCTATGGGGGCACGATCCTGCCGGGCACGTACAACGGCAAGGACATCACGATCCAGGACGTCTTCGAGGCGGTCGGGGCGCACGCGAAGGGCACGATCGACGACGACGAGCTGCACGCCGTCGAACGCGCGGCGTGTCCGACCACTGGATCGTGCGCGGGCATGTACACCGCCAACACGATGGCCGCGGTCGGTGAGGCGCTCGGGATGTCGTTGCCGGGCTCGGCCAGTCCGCCGGCGGTCGACTACCGGCGGGAGGTCGCCGCGCGCGAGAGCGGCCTCGCGGCGTCCACCGTGCTCGAGCTCGATCTGCGGCCGCGCCAGATCTTGACCAAGGAGGCGTTCGAGAACGCGATCACGGTCGTCATGGCGGTGGCCGGATCGACCAACGCGGTGCTGCACCTGCTCGCGATCGCGCGCGAGGCCCATGTCGAGCTGACCCTCGACGACTTCGACCGCGTCTCGCGGCGCACGCCCCACCTCGTCGACGTTCGCCCCGCCGGGAAGTTCGTGATGAGCGACCTCGACCGGGTCGGCGGCGTCCCGGTGGTCATGCAAGAGCTGCTCGATCTCGGACTCCTGCACGGCGACTGCATGACGGTCACGGGGAAGACGCAGGCCGAGAACCTCGCGGGCGCCAAGCCGCCCGCGCCCGACGGCGTCGTCGTGCATCCTGCCGATGCGCCGATCCACCCCTGGGGCGGGATCGCGATCCTGCGCGGCAACGTCGCGCCCGACGGCGCCGTGATCAAGGCCGCAGGCATGGAGGGCACCGTCTTCGAGGGGACCGCGCGCGTGTTCGACTCGGAGCAGGCCGCGTTCGACGCGCTCACCGCGGGTGCGATCGTCGCCGGCGACGTCATCGTGATCCGCTACGAAGGCCCGAAGGGCTCGCCCGGGATGCCGGAGATGCTGGCCGTGACCGCGGCCGTGGCCGGCGCGGGCCTCGGCAAGGATGTCGCGCTGATCACAGACGGCCGGTTCAGCGGGGCGACGAAGGGGATCAGCGTGGGGCACATCGCGCCGGAAGCGTTCGTCGGCGGCCCGATCGCATTGCTCGCCGACGGCGACCGCATCCGGATCGACGCCGACGGCCGCACCATCGAGGCGCTCGTCGACGACGCCGAACTCGAGACCCGGCGAGGCGCGTGGACACAGCCGGCGCCGAAGTACACGCAGGGCGCGCTCGCGAAGTACGCGCGAACGGTCGGTTCCGCCGACACCGGGGCGACCACGTGGTGACCTCGGCGGCGATCACGACGCCCGCCGCGCTCGAGTGCCGGATCTGCCACACGCGGTATCCGGTCGAGCCTTTGACGATCTGTGAGGAGTGTTTCGGGCCCCTCGAGCCGGCCTACGACCTCGACGCGATCCACGGCGCGGCCTTCCGCAAAGAGGTTGAGGCCGGCCCCGCGAGCATGTGGCGGTATCAGCAACTGCTGCCGGGCGGCCCGGACATCGAGCGCGTGGATCTCGGCGCAGGGTTCACGCCGCTTCGCCGTGCGGACAACCTCGGAGCGCGGCTGGGGCTCGAGCGTTTGTGGATCAAGGACGACTCGGTCAACCCGTCGAACTCCTTCAAGGACCGGGTCGTGAGCGTCGCGACGACGATGGCGCGCGCGTTCGGCTTCGAGGCGATCAGCTGCGCGTCGACGGGCAACCTCGCGAACGCGACCGCCGCCCACGCCGCGAAGATCGCCATGCCGTGTTACGTGTTCGTTCCGGACGACCTGGAACGCGCGAAGATCCTCGCGACCGAGATCTACGGGGCCAAGGTCGTCGCCGTGAAGGGCAACTACGACGACGTCAATCGGCTCTGCTCCGAGGTCGCCGAAACCCTGCCCTGGGCCTTCGTCAACGTGAACATGCGGCCGTTCTACGCCGAGGGCTCGAAGTCCCTCGGCTTCGAGACGGCCGAGCAGCTCGGCTGGCGTCTACCGGATCACGTCGTGGTGCCGATCGCGAGCGGCGCGTTGCTCACCAAGGTCCACCGGGCGTTCCAGGAGCTCACGGCGATCGGCGCCGTCGAGGCCAAGCCCTACCGCGTCTCCGGCGCGCAGCCCGAGGGCTGTCGCCCCGTTGCGCAGGCCTTCCAGGACGGCGACGAGACGGTCACGCCGATGAAGCCGAAGACGATCGCACGGTCCCTCGCGATCGGTTCGCCGGCCGACGGCATGTTCGCGATGCAGGTCGCGCGCGAGACGGGCGGCCATATCGAGTGGTGCACCGAGGACGAGATCCGCGACGGGATCGTGCTCCTCGCGGAGACCGAGGGCGTGTTCACCGAAACCGCCGGCGGCGTCACGATCGCCAACCTCAAGCGCATGTGTGAGCAGGGGATCGTCAAGCCCGACGAAGAGACGGTCGCCTACATCACCGGCAACGGCTACAAGACGATCGAGGCGTTCGAGGGTCGCGTGGAGCCGACGTTTCACGTCGCCCCCGACCTCGACGAGTTCCTCGCCACGCTCGACGCCTGAGACCCGCTCGACGGCCGCGCAGCGACGGGCTAGCGTCGCCGGATGACGATCTCGGTCCCCCTGCAGCGTTGGTACCTCCGACTGCACGGCCTCGGGCTTCTGCGTGAGTGGCCGTTCGGTGATGCGGATACCGCCGCTGCGCGCATGGGCGCGATGCGCCGGATCCTCGACGGGGAGGGCGATCCCGAGATCTTCGAGGAGCGGGTGATCGACGAGCTCGACGTCGCGGACGCGTACCGAGAGTGGTCGGCCACCTACGACGAACCCAACCCCCTGATCTCTGCGGAAGAAGGCGCACTCTGGGCGCTGCTCGCGGAGCGTCCCGTCGGCCGCGCGATCGACGTCGCGTCGGGAACCGGCCGGATCGCCGAAGAGCTTCGACGCCTCGGCCACGACGTGGTCGCCATGGATCGCTCGGAGGCGATGCTCTCGGTCGCGCGATCGAGGTCCGAGCCCGTCCCGACGGTCGCTGCAGACCTCGACAGCACGTCAGACATCCACCCGATCGCGGTCGCGACCGGCGGACATGTCTTCTTCAAGCGTGCGGACGGTACTCGCGCCGTCACGCGGAACCACGCCCACTGGCCGAGTGCGCACATCTCCGCGGCGACGTCCGCCGGTTTCGTGGTCCGTCGCTGTGCTGAGGTGTTCGTCGACGACGCGCTCCTGCATGAGTTCGGCGTCGATGATCTGCAGCTGGCGCCTGAGGCGGCCATCAAGGGGTTGCCGCTCGCCCTGCTCTGGTCCTTCGAGCGCGCTGGATGAATCGGCTTCTCTCGCACGTCGGGCCACCGCTTCGCGCCTTGCAAGCCGTGCTGCGGAACCGCCGGATCACACGGATGCAGCTGGCCTTCCTGCTGTTCAACGTCGCCGAGCCCGCGATGTGGGTCGCGATCTTCGTCTACGCGTTCGAGCAGGGCGGGACCCAGGAGGTCGGCGTCGTCTCGATCGTCGTGCTGGTGCCGGCCGGCGTGCTTGCCCCGGTCGCCGCCGCCCTCGGCGACCGCTTCCGCCGTGAGCGGATCGTGCGGTTCGGCTACCTGGCGCAAGCCATCACGACGGGGATCACCGCGGCGGCGCTCGTCGCCGGTGCGTCGCCGGTGGTCGTCTACATCCTCGCCGCGATCGCCGCGATCACGTTCACGACCGGCCGCCCGAACCACCACGCGTTGATGCCGCTGTTGAGCGAATCGCCCGAACAGGTCGCCGCCGCGAACTCGGTCTCGTCGCTCGCCGAGGGCATCGGGTACACCGTCGGGGGGATCTTGGCCGCGCTGCTCGCCGACTCGGGCGCCGGGGCGGTCTTCGCCGGCGCCGCGGTCGCGCTGCTGCTCGCAACGGTGCTGACGCTCGGTGTGCGGACACCGGCGCCCGCGCGACGGGGAGGTCCGTTCCGGCCGTGGACGCTGGCGGCCGACGCGGCACGCGGGCTCGCGATCTTGGTCGCGGCGCCCGGCACGCGCCTGCTCGTGGTCCTCGCCGGGGTGGTGGCGATCTCGTCCGGGGCGCTCGGTGTGCTGATGGTCCCGCTCGCGATCGACACGCTCGGGCTGGGTGATGCCGGCGTCGGCTTCCTCACGACGATGATCAGCATCGGGCTGCTCGTCGGCGCGGGCGCGTCCGTGGTGTTCGCGGCGCGGCGGCGGCTGACCGGACCGATCATCCTCGGCGCCGCGATCTTCGCGATCAGCGGCGTGCTCTTCGGCTGGGCCGCCGCGACCCTCGTCGCCGTCATCGCGTCGATCGTGTACGGCGCCGCGCTGACGCTGCTCGATGTCCTCGGCCGCACGATGCTGCAGCGCACGACGACCGACGACGTCTTGACCCGCGTGTTCGGCGCGGTCGAGGCGCTCTGGTTGCTCGGGTACGCCGGCGGCGCCGCCCTCGCGCCCGTGCTCGAATCATGGCTCGGCCTGTCGTGGGCGTTCGCCGTCGCCGGGCTCGCGGTGCTCGCGACCGCCCTCGCGATCGCCGTCGGACTGCGTGCGATCGACGCGACGGCGGTGTTGCCGGAACGCCAGCTCGGCCTGCTCCGCCGCATCCCGATGTTCACGCCGCTGCCACCGATGGACCTCGAGCGGTTGGCGCGCCAGCTCGACCGGTTGGAGATCGCCGCCGGCACCGAGGTCATCCGTCAAGGCGACGTGGGCGATCGCTTCTACGTGATCGATGTGGGCCGGTTCGAGGTCCTGGTCGACGGCACGTCGATAACCGTCATGGATGAGGGCGGCTACTTCGGCGAGATCGCGTTGTTGCAGGACGTGCCGCGGACCGCGACGGTGCGCGCGGTCGAGGACGGCGCGGTCTGGGCGCTTGACCAGGAAGAGTTCCTGGCGACCCTCACCGACCTGCCGCAGGCCTCGAGCGCGGCGCACGCGATCTCTGCGGAACGGTTGCGGACGGCTCAGCGCTCGACCAGCACGTAGCGGTCGCCGTCGCGAACGATCGAGCCGGCCACGGGCAGATGGCTCGCCGCCAGCACCAACCCGTGGTCCGCGGCGCGCGCGAGCAGCGCGCGCCGCGTGGCCTCGTTCGCCGCCCCATCCATGTCGGCGGCGCTGACCCATTCCGGATGCGGGACGTTCAGCTGTGAGATCACCGCGTCGCCGGCCCACAGCAATCCGTCGTTGACCACCACCGCCAGATGCCCCGGCGTGTGGCCCGGGGCCTCGATCGCGCGCACGCCTGCGGCGACCTCGAGATCGCCGCCGATCACGTCGAGCAGATCGGCCTGCAACAGCGCGTGCAACGCGGCGATCGCCGGGCCACCAGCGTCGTCGGGCAGCTCCCCGGCGTCCTCCGATGCCCAAAAGTCGGCCTCGGCGCGGTGGATCACGTGGCGCGCGTCCGGGAACGCGGGCTCCTTCCGCGGACCGAGCAGTCCGCCGACGTGGTCGGCGTGTCCGTGCGTGATGATGACCGTCCGGATGTCCCACGGCTGCACGCCGAGGATCTCGAGCTCCTGGCGAACGCGCCCGCCGTCGAGCGGACCGGCGAACGGTCCGAGACCGGCGTCGATCAGGACGTGGCCGTCGGCCGATTCGATCAACAGCGCGGCGAACCGGCCGGCGAGCTTCCCTTCCGCGTCGAGGTACGGACGGACGAACGGGCCCTGCACGTCGTCGTCGTACCCGCGGAACACGAACCGGGGCGACACCGTGCGTCCGCCGTCGACGAGCACGTGGCAAGCGACCCCACCGGCGTCGAACGACTCGACCATCGGCACACGGTACCGGCCGGCCCGAGACGCGTGGCCGGGCGGCCCCGAACGGGCCGCCCGAACCACGCGCGGACCTGTGTCGTTACGGCAACAGGTTGAAGATGAAGTCGAACTGCTTGCCGCCGTGGCGGCTCACGAGCTTCATCGAGCCGCGGGCGTTGCGGAACTGCTGGGTTCCGCCCGTGACCGCGAGCGTGCTGTTGCGCCCGTCGAAGAACGCGCCTTCCACCATGATCGCGCCGTGCCCGGCGATGTAGGTGAGCCAGCGGCACTCCCACGTGCCCGCCTTCGGCGAGATGCGGATGCAGTCGCCCTGGTCGTGCCCGACCTTGTGCGAGCTCGTCGCGTCGAAGATCGGGTTGTGGAACGTGAGCAGGTCACCGGACGAGTCGCCCTTCTTGCCGGTGTTGATCACCGTGTCGGTGAGCGCGTGCTCCCGCACCGCCACCCGCATCGGCCGGACGACCGCGCGCGTGCCGGCGAACGAGATCGTCAGCGCGCCTGCGACGAGCAAAGCCGCGAGCGCGCCCACGAACAGCGTCTTGCGCATGATGCCTCCCCTCCCTCCGGGCCGTCCGACAGGCCCTGAGGACCCGACCGTACGCTCTTTGGGCCAAGCGCGCTGCGCCGCAGGTTGACACTCGGCTTTCGGGCCCCCACACTGTCGTGACCATGTCGAACACAGCTGTGTCCGGACGCAGCGTCCTCGTACTTATCACGTAGGCGCGGGGCCCCGCAGGGGCCACAGCTACCCGCGCCAGATGCCCTCCGCAAGCCGGGGGGCTTTTCATTTCCCCGATCCGCACGAAGCCAGGCTCGACGGCCCCGCACCGACCCGACGGCCCCGCACCGAGAGGAGTCACCCGAGATGCGCTACGAGTTCGAACGAGACGGCACGGTGGTCGCGAGCGTTCTGTGGGAGGGACCCGGCCAGGTGACGGTCGACGCGATCGACCACAGCACGCGGGCGACGGTCGACCGCTACCTGTCCTCCGACGTGCAGTACCTGGGCGGCGGCTTCGACGTCGCCGAGGAGCACATCGCAGAGGTGTTGCAGATGCGCCGCCGCGATTGGACGCCGTGGGAGTTCGAGCGGGCGTGCCGCAACTTGGCCCACCGCCTGCAAGCGCAGGTGCGGCGGGTCGAGACCGGCCCCGTCGACGGTTGGCCCGCCGGCGAGGCCGCCGTCGGGGCGTCGGGAGGACACGCATGACGATGAAGGGCGCGGACGCGGTCCTCAAAGCCCTCGAGCAGGAGGGCGTCGAGGTCGTGTTCGGCATCCCGGGCGGCGCCAGCATGCCGATCTATGACCCGCTGGTGGACCGCTCGCCGATCCGGCACGTGCTCTGCCGCCACGAGCAGGGGGCCGGTCACGCCGCGGAGGGCTACGCCTGGGCGACCGGCAAGGTGGGCGTCTGCATGGCGACGAGCGGTCCGGGCGCGACCAACCTGGTCACGCCGCTGACCGACGCGAAGATGGACTCGGTGCCGATCGTCGCGATCACCGGCCAGGTGCCGACGCCCGTCGTCGGCAACGACGCGTTCCAGGAGGCGGACATCACCGGGATCACGATGCCGGTGACCAAGCACAACTTCCTGGTGAAAGATCCGGCGGACATCGTCGCGACCGTCCGCGAGGCGTTCCACATCGCCTCGACCGGCCGCCCGGGGCCCGTCCTGATCGATCTGCCGAAGGACGTGCTGCAGGCCGACGTCGAGTACGTGTGGCCCGAGAAGATCTCGCTCCCGGGCTACCGGCCGACCACGAAGGGGAACAACCGGCAGGTCACCGAGGCGGTCAAGTTGATCATGGCGGCGAAGCGACCCGTGCTCTATGTGGGCGGCGGCGTGATCAAGGCCAACGCGACCGACGAGCTTCGTCAGCTCGCGGAGCTCGGCACGCTGCCCGTCGTCACCACGCTGATGGCGCGGGGCGCATTCCCCGATTCGCACGAGCTCTGCCTCGGCATGCCGGGCATGCACGGGGTCTACACGGCGGTGACCGCGATGCAGCGGGCAGACCTGCTGGTCGCGCTTGGCGCCCGGTTCGACGACCGCGTCACCGGCAAGCTCTCCGCGTTCGCGCCCGACGCGAAGATCGTCCATGTCGACATCGACCCCGCCGAGATCGGCAAGAACCGCGTCGCCGACGTGCCGATCGTCGGCGACTGCCGCGACGTGATCGCCAAGATGGTCGTGGAGCTCGGGAAGCGTCAGGGCGACGCCGGCGCGCCGGACCGCTCCGAGTGGCTCGCCATGCTGAAGGACTGGCAGGCGCGGTATCCGCTGCGGTACGCGCAGAACGGTGACGCGGTGAAGCCGCAGTACTGCGTCGAGCGGCTGCGCCATTTCGCCGACGACGACACGATCCTCGTCTCGGGCGTCGGCCAGCACCAGATGTACGCGGCGCAGTACTGGCGCTTCGAGCGGCCGCGGCATTGGATCAACTCGGGTGGGCTCGGCACGATGGGTTTCGCGGTGCCCGCGGCGATGGGCGCGAAGGCCGGGCAGCCGGACAAGCGCGTGGTCGCGATCGACGGCGACGGGTGCTTCCAGATGACCGCGCAGGAGCTCGCGACGAGCAACACCGAGCAGATCCCGTTCATCACCGCGATCTTGAACAACGGCTACCTGGGCATGGTTCGCCAGTGGCAGGAGCTGTTCTTCGACGAGCGCTATTCGGGTGTGTATCTGGACCCGAACGTGCCGGATTACGTGAAGCTCGCCGAGGCCTACGGCGCCGTCGGGCTGCGCGTCGACAGCCCCGAAGAGGTCGATGCGGCGATCGAGAAGGCATACGCGGTCGAGGACCGGAGCGTCGTGATCGACTTCCGGATCGACCCGCGCGAGGGTGTGTTCCCGATGGTGCCCGCGGGGTCGTCCAACGACGACATCATCCTTGGGCCGGAGTTCGCGCCGCACGAGATCCCGGGGGAGGCTCCGATCGTATGAACGGCCACCTGCACACGC
>JBJMLQ010000030.1:0-5926 GCA_045805225.1 Actinomycetota bacterium
AGTTCGAGCCGACGACGCCGAACTTGACGGAGCCCTTGGTCTGTGACCGGTCAGTGGCCCAGTTGACCGTGGCGTACTGCGTCACCACGTCGGTGAGGTACGGATAGCGCGTGAGCTGCTGCGCAACCGCGGCGTCCGCGGGAGGGCTCTGGACGAGCTGGGTCGTCACCACGCCGATCGTGCCGACGGCGAGGACGAGCGCGGCGATGCGCGCGCGGATCGGTTGGGGGGATGTCATGGCTGCGTACGGTTCCCTTCTGCCGGGCGCGCGGCCCGGAACGTCACCCCGAGCGCGAACAGCACGCCGGTGATCACGACGAGTGTCATGAGGTACAGGACGAATACGGATGAGGCGTGCTGCATGCCCGCTGCAGTGTATGGGTCTTCGCTCTTCAGCGACGTGATCTCGGTGGCATCGTTCGGCGTCGTCGTCCACACGCCGGGTATCTCGTTCGTGTGAGGCGTGAAGTCGCCGGGCAGATGGAACAGCGACGCCGCGAACGCGGGGATCGATGAATGGTCGAGCACCTCGTGCGACACCGTGTCCGGTTGCGCCCACGGCGAGAGCAGGATCATCGGGACGCGGAACCCGAGCCGCTGGCCGTTGCTTCCAACGGGAGGGGCGACGTGGTCGTAGTAGCCGCCCCAGTCATCCCACGTGATCATGATCGCGGTGTTCGGCCAGTCCGGCGATGTCCGGACCGCGTTCACCACGGACAGCGCGCGAAGGTCGGGACCCTCGACCTGCGGCTCGTGCGACGTCGGCTGCGGAAGGATGTACGTGATGTTGGGAAGGTTTCCGGCGGCGGCGTCGGAGTAGAAGTCGTTCTGCGTGCGGATGTTGGCCGCCCGCGTCGGGTCGGTCCAGAAGCGCTTCATCGACAGCACCGGCGCCCAATACAGCTGGCTCGGCGTCGCCTGTCCGGACCGCGCGTAGGCGCCGTTCGCGATGCTCTGCTCGTCGATCTGACCGAGGCCGCCGATGTAGTAGCGCCAGCTGACGTTGGGCGTCTCGGTTGCGGCATCGAAGATGGTGTTGATGTGGCTGTGCCACAGGCTCCGGAAATCGGCGCTCGCGCCGGTGTTGCGGCCCTTCGTCGTGCCGGCGACGAGGTTCAGCGTGTTGGGCAGAGACCCAGCCATCGCCGAGGAGAAATACTCGTCGAACACCACACCCTGGTGTGCGAGGAGCCCCCATGGCGGGGTCGCCGCCGGGTCGACGACAGTGAACGACAGCTTCGGGTTCTTTCCCGCGGCGCGTTGCGCCCGATAGAAGCCGTCCATCTCGCCGTTGTCGTATGACTGCCGCGCAGCAGTCGATCCATTGCTCAGCACCTCCTCCCCTGACGGAACCGCGAAGGTGTTCGGGCCCAGGGTCGAGAACCCGCGCATCGTCACGTCTCGCCCTCCCGCTTGCGCCACTGGGACGCCGGGCCGGTGGCCCCGTGCGGTCGGATACCAACCGAAGATGTGGTCGAACGTCGAGTTCTCCTCGACGATGACGACGAGGTGCTGGATCTGGTCCGACGTGACCGATGTCGGAGCCGGCGGCGTCTGGGCCGACGCCGGCACGATCCACGCCGCGGCTAGCAAGCCGACGGCAACGAGCGCAAGCACGGCACGCCTCATTGGCCCGTCGGCTCCTGCGTGGCGCTGGCGACCAGCGGGTCGCCACCGACGAGCTGGTACACGACGATCCGCACCTCGGCGCCCGCGGGCGGCGGCCCGTTGTTCACGGCAACGCTGTTGCCGTCGACCCAGACGGAGAACACCGGCGTGCCCGAGTACTTGCTCACGTAGCTCATGAGCCGGGTGCTGAAGAACGGCGCTCGGTCCGCGGTGTAAGCGTCCCAGACCGCGTACTGGACCTCGATCTGGCGGATGTCGACGTCCGGGTTCGGGATCGGCCGGTACGCGGGGTTCCGCAGCTTTGGATCGTTGCTGACCGACAGCGCGAAGAAGTCGCGGTCGCCGTAGAAGCTCACGAGGTTGCCGAGCGACGGCCCCATCGTCAGGGCGACGGCGTTGGTCGGCGTGTGGTCCGCGAACCACAAGCCCGTCTCGCGACCACCGGCAAAGTCCTGCACCTCGACGTCGGTGGTGAACGGCCCGGAGAAGCTGCTGTCACGGATCACGTTGCCCGCGCGCACGGCCGGCCCGACCATCGGCCCGAGCACCACGAGCGCCATGACGAACGCCGCTCCCGTCGCGACCCAGGTCGACCATCGCTCGCGGACGCGCAGGAACAGATCGACGAGACCGCGCGCGCCGAGGATCGTCATCGCCGGGACGAGGATGATCGCGTACGGCAGGAGCTTCGTCGGCCAGAACTGGAAGAACGCGCCGAACACGGCGAGCCACGACAGCAGCAGCATGTCGGCGCGGGTCCGCCGGATGCACGCGAGGATCACGCCGTACGCGATCGCCAGCGTCGCGACCGGCGTGATGAAGATCCAGAAGACCACCGGGAAGTACCACGCGGGGTGGTTCGGCGGCCGGAACAGCTGATAGATGATGTAGCCGCCGGCGCCGGAACCGGAATAGAGGAACCGCGTGCTGATGAACGGCCCGAGCATGATCAGCATCAGCGCGCCGCAGAGCACGATGTCGCGCACGCGTGTGCGCTTCAAGATCTTCGACCATGCGAGGTACACGACCGCGGCGGGCGCGAAGACGATCATCGTTTCCTTGATGACGCAGCCGATGCCCGCGAGAGCGGCCGCGAGATACAGCCATCGCCTGGTGGTCGGGCCGTCGTAGCGGTACAACGCCGCGAACGCGAGCAGGATCGCCAGGCCGGCAGGCACGTCCAACAGCACCTGCCGGCTGATGAACACGTGGTAAGGCATGATCGCGAGGGCGGCGGCGGCGCCCAGGCCCGCGGCCAAGCCGAACATCCGCTTGCCCAGCAGATAGGTCGAGAACACCGTCGCCACGCCGGCGACCACGACCGTCGCGCGCGACATGAACTCGCTCATGTGGCCGAGGATCGTGAACTCCATCGCGAGGATGGTCTGGAGCAACAGCGGATGCGCGCGGAACGGGGAGAAGTTCCGCGCGTAGTCGCCAACGCCCGCAAGCGCGCCGGCCTGTCCGGTGTAGACCGCTTCGTCGCTGTTGAACCCGAGCGCCGTCAGGTGGATCAGACGGACCCACAACGCGACGCCGACGATGGCCAGCACGGCCAGGCTGACCAGCATCCGGCGGCGTTGCACTGCGCGGTGATCTTCGACCTCGACGCTGACCTCGTCCCGCTGCTCGGTGGTCGGATCGGCGGACCGGGTACGCACGGCCATCATGGTGGCATCACGAGGGACGAGTGCGCGCCGGTCAACCGGTCACCCCTTGCCTTGCGTGATGCGGGCGTCGCGGAGCGACCGGACGCTCGCCATCAGACCGGACACCGCGGGCGCCTCCCGGTCGCTCTGCTCGTCCAGGATGTCGGAAACCTTCTGCAGCAAGGCCAGCGCGCCGGACAGGGCGCGTTCGACCTCTTCGGCCTCCTCGGCAGACAGCTGTGCGAGCCGCGACGCGATCGACTCGGGTGCGGGCCTCTCCATCTCCAACGCGATCACCTGTCCTTCCGTTTCAACCGGCTCGAGATCCGCCCCGACGCCCGTGAGGTCGAGCATCACGTCGCCGGTCTCATCCACGCGGACGACCTCGACGCCGAACGGCACGGCCATGCCGGCTGCGAGCTGCGGGAGCCGCTCGAACCAGTTGCGGTCCGGCGTGCGAAGCAGCACGGCCTCGACCCGGCCGATCACCTTGCGACGGATGGCACGCTCGGCGTCGATGTATCCGTCGGTGAAGGACGACTCGATCCGCGGATACGGCGGGAAGCCGTACGCGTCCTCGGTGTTGTCCGACAAGATCTCGAACGCGGTGTCCTCGTCGAGCTCGCGCAGAAGCGCATCGCCGCGCTCGATCACGACGAGCCGATCGAGGTCGAGCGAGGTCACGAGCTCCGCCTCGGGGATCAGCCTGTCCACGTGGAACTTGGGCGGCGGCACGGCCATCTGCACGAGCGCGCTCATCGTCGCGACGGGCAGGTTGACGTTGCCGATCGCCATGCCGACCGACCGACCGAACTTGGAGTGGATCCGGCCCTGGATCTGCAACGCCGCGCGCGTGGTCGTCGGCATCGGCGCGCCCTTGACTGCGTGCAGCGTGTGCGACGAGATCGTGAGCGGCTTGGGATAGGACAGCGCCCGTCCCTCGGGGTCGATGATCACCATGTCATCGGACACGAAGCCCGACCCCTGCTCCTTGATCGACTTCAGACACGTGGTGGTCTTGCCGGTGTCGGTGCGGGCGGTGATCAGCACGCCGTGGCCGTCGACCTGCAGGCAGGCGGCATGCGCGAGGATGTATCCCTTGCGCACCATGAGCCACCGCACGACGGGCTCGACCACGTTCGTGTACGCCACATGGGGGGAGCGGCGCAACAGCTTGGAGACCTGGATCCGCGACAGCGTCTCGACGTCGATCTTGGCCGCGAAGCCGAACCGGCCGAGGTGCTCGATGTAGGTGACCTCGCCGTCTTGCTCCGTAACCGTCACATTGCGTCGCAGGCCACCGAAGCCGCGGTTGCTGACCGTGACCTCGATGTCGGGAACACCGGCCAACGCCGGCACCTGGAAGCGCTCCAGCTCCGGCAGCGGCGTCTGCGACGAGATGAGCACGATGCCGTGGATGTCGTAGGACCACGTGCCTTGACGAGTCGACGGCACGACACCCGCCGCGTCGATGCCGGACGACGAGCGCTCGCCCCAGATCAACCGGTTCGAGATGGCGAAGCGCACGACCGTCATGCCGGTGATGACGAACCAGTTTGCCCACAGGGACGGCACGCTGAGGCCCGAGGTGATGAGGTACATCACCGGCGCGCTCGCGACGTTCCAGATGTTGTTCATCAGGGCGTACCAGCCGAGTCGAGCCCAGCGACCTTCGCGACGGCCATCGAAGACGTACCGCTCGAGCAGCACGAAGTTCCACGCAGTCGAGAACTGCGTGGCGAGTAGGAAGCCCCAGAGGTAGTAGAGGCCGAAAACGCTAGTGAGCATCCAGAACGCGAGCTGGTTGATCACGAGGCCGGTGGCGCCTACGGCGAGGAAGCCGAGGAACCGTCCGCCCCGGCTCGCCGGGATGCGTGGAGTCTGTGGAGTCTCTGTCCTAGTGGCCATCGGTCGCACCCTCCGGGATCCGCGCCGAAGCCACAGCCGAGACACGGGGCCGCTCGAACGCCAGGGCGACGCACCGCCGCGTCGCCTCCCACACGATCGAACGCGACATCTTCGATCGTCCGTACGCCCGATCACGGAACGTGATCGGCACTTCGACGATACGCATACCCGCCCGGTTGAGCGCGTACACGCCCTCAACCTGGAAGCCGTATCCGTCGCACTCGGTGCCCTGGTCGAGCAGCACCTCGACCGCATCGCGGTCGTACACGCGGAACCCGCCGGTGACGTCCTTCGTGGACAAGCGGAGCAGCGTGCGCGCGAACAGGTTTGCGCCGCGCGACAACAGCCGCCGTTGGAGCGGCCACCCTTCGGAGCCGCCGCCCGCCGTGTACCGCGAACCCAACGCGAGGTCGGCGCCGTCGCGAACGGCGGCGTCGAGCGTTGGGAGGTACGACGGGTCATGGCTCAGATCCGCATCCATCTCGCCGACACGCGCGTACCCGTGGCTGAGCGCCCATCGGAAACCGGCGCGATAGGCGGACCCCAACCCCTGCCTGCCCTCGCGCTCGATGACGTTGATCCACGGCATCGACGCGCGAAGCTCGTGGATCCGCGCGCCCGTGCCGTCGGGTGAGCCGTCGTCGACGAAAAGCAGGTCGACGGGCGTCGATGCGCGCACGGCGCTCACCCGATCGACGACCGCGTCGACGTTCTCGATCTCGTTATAGGTCGGTACAACC
>JBJMLQ010000031.1:0-10997 GCA_045805225.1 Actinomycetota bacterium
ACACGTCCACCTGTCCGACAACGCGGGGAAGGGCTGGGACTCGCACCTGCCGCCCGGCGAAGGCATCCTCGACCTCGACGGATTCCTGCGCGATCTGGCCCGCAGCGGCTTCGACGGGACCGTCTCGCTCGAGGTCGACCTCCGCAAGCGGCTCGACGATCCGGCGGGCCTGCGGTCCCTGCTGGTGGAGATGCGCGAACAGGTCGAGTCGCTCGTGGCCCTCGCCTAGTTATCCTGCGAGACGTGCGACGCGCCACCGCCATCACGCTCGTGATCTTGTTCGTGCTCCTCGTGATCGCCGCGGCGGCGCAGTTCAACCAGCCGACCCCGACCGCCCCGTTCCCGGGACCATCGAGCGGTCAGGAGCTCCCCTCGCCGTCGTCGTAAGAACTATCCGGTCGGCGTCGGGCGCGCCGCCAGGTAGCGCCCGAACCATTGCTCGATCGATTCCTGGACGTGCTCGCCCTGCGGCCCGCTCAACAGGTCGGTGCCGTGCGAGTCGTCGGTGACGATCTGCTCGTCCTTCGGCTGGGGGCTGTCGGCGTACATCGCGTCGGCGGCGTTCACCGCACCCGACGGATCGCCGAGGCCTGCGACGAAGAGCTTCGGCGCGGCGACCGCGGCCAGCTGCGACAGCCCCACGCCGAGGCCCGACAGCACCTGCGGGGCCGACAGCGTGACCACGGCGTCGATCCCTGCGGGGTCGGTCCCGGCCACCAGGAGCGACGCCGTGCCGCCCATCGATGCGCCGGCAAGACCGATCCGCTGGGGACCGTGTGCCCGCAGATAGCGCACCGCCGCATCCAGGTCGGTCGGCGCGGCGTTGATGTCTTTGGTGCCTTGGGAGCACCCGCCGTCGCCGCCGGGGCAGTAGCCGCGGAAGTCGAACGTCAGCACGCGGTACCCGTCGTCGGCCAGCCGCTGCGCGAACGGGTACCACGAGGTCTGGTCGGCCGGCAGCATGTGCGACAGCACGACGCCTTCCTGAGCGTCGGCCGGACCGAACAGCCGGCCGGCGAGCGTCACGCCGTCGGAGGTCTTGAACGTCACGGCTTGCGACGCGCCGGCGTCGAGCGTGCTCGAGGACGCACTGCCACATGCGACGAGCGAGACGGTAAGGAGACCGACCGCGAACCGGAGGCCGGTGGCCGAGGCCAAGGAGGTGGACACGGCCGCGCGGGCCAAGGAGGGCCTACTTGCCCAGCTTCATCCGCTGGTGCCGGGTGCGCTTGAGGAGCTTCTTGTGCTTCTTCTTGCGCATCTTCTTCCGGCGCTTCTTCACGAGCGATGGCACGCAGTCTCGCCTTTCATTCGGTTCCGAAGAGATTCCGGAGGTCCACCCGCTTTGCGCGGTAAGTGTCCTCCAAACGAACGGAGCCCAGTCTAAGGGCTTTCGGGGGCTCTGCCACGGGCGTCGTCAGGCGAAGGCCGGCGTCCTCGGGCACGTAGCCGAGCAGCCCGAGCCCGATGAACCCGCCCCGCCCGTCGGAGAGGCCGACCAGCATCCGGTCAAGCGTCTGCAGGTCGTAGAGCGGCGGCAGCGTGGGCACGAACACCGTCGGCTTGATCCGGAACCGTTGCTGCTCGCCCTCGAAGTAGCCGGCCATCGCCTTCTCGTGCGCGGTCATCCGCTCCTCGACGCTGGTCGTCACGACGTCGGGGTGCACGGGCGCGCGCGCGACCTCGATGCCGAAGAAGCGATCCACGATGCCGAAGATCGGCTCGAGCTCCTGGCCGCGCTGGAGCCCCGCCACGAGGTCGGGCTCGAGGACGTCGACCATGTAGTACTTGAGGAGCTCGCCCGCGATCCCCGAGACCTCGCCGCCGGTGTCGACGATCAGAAGGTCTGCGCCCTCGGTCCGCGCGCGGTCGCGCAGCCGCTGCAGCGCGCCGATGAGCGCGACGAGGTCGTCCTGCGGCCTCGTCGAGCCGACGAACCCAAGCGCGTCGGCGTGCGACAGCGCGTCGAGCGTGAGGTCGTCGGCCGTGCGGATGTGCTTCATCCCGACGGTGGTCGGCGGACCGATGGTCTTCTCGGCCACGTCGGCGTCGATGTAGGCGACCGAGCGGCCGATCCGAAGGGCGAACGCAGCGGTGGCACGCGCCATGGTCGACTTGCCCGCGTCGAGCCCGCCGAGGAACAGGACGGTGTGCGCGTGACGCGCAGCTCGGTCGACGAGCTGCTCGTACTCGTTCATGGACGGTACCTCCAGTCACCGGAGGCCCCGCCGCGTCGCGTGGGTCGCGAGGTCGGGTCCGTTAGATCGCTTCGGTGTACCGCTTGCTCAGGTACTCGTCGACGTCGTCCTCACGGAGTCGGTAGCTGCGGCCGACGCGGAGCGCCTTGAGCTGGCCCTCCTTGATCAGCCGGTAGACGGTCATCCTCGAAACGCGCAGGAGGTCGGCGACCTCGTTCACGGTCAACAGCCGGGCTTGGGTGAAACGTGTGCTCATGTGTGGCGCGATGGTAGGTGCTGATGTGTGACGCCGTCTAGCCCCATACCGATCACCCCAGGTCAGGGGTCACGAGCGCCAGGAACACCGGCCAGTAGTCGTTGGGGTCGACATGGTCGTCGAAGACCAGGACGTGGTCGAGCCTGCCTTGGTCCTGGGCGATGAGCAGCGCGGGATCGTTGACGTCGGCGATCGCGATCGTGTCGACGCCGGCCTCGACCGCGGCCCCCGCGAACCCGTGATCGGCGAAGACGAGGTCGGGTCGCTCGGCGTCCAGGATGCGGTGCATCCCGTCGGGCCGATGGGTGTGCCGCGGCTCGCGGGTGTCCGACAGCATCGCGACGCGATCCCAGTAGGTCAGCTCCCAGTCGTGGTCGAGGCGGGGCTCGCGCCAGCGAGCCCCGCCCGCCGGCGTGCGAACGTCGGCGCCGCTGCCCGCGAGCCATGCGGCGAGCTCGTGATACAGGTAGGCCAGCCCGACGGGATGGCCGGTCGCGAGCACGACGCGATCGCCGTTCGCGGCGGCCGCGCGCAGCCGCTCCCCCGCCGCAGCGCACGCATCGACGATCGGCTCGGGCCTGATCTCCACCGGGCCGCTCCGCGCCTCGCGTTCGATCGGCGCGCCGGCCGCGGTCTCGACGAGGTCGAGGATCGAGTCCAGCGAGCGGCCGTCCTGCAGGCCGGTGAGGCCGAACTCCTTGTCGGGGTCGCGGTCGAGCAACATCTGCGCGTTGCCTCGGACGTTGTCGAGCGGATGGGTCGCCCAACCGGCGACGAGCCCGGTGAGCAGCGCGCGCTCGAGCTCCGCGCGCGGCACCGGTCTCGGCGCCCACAGCTCCGGATCGAACGGCGGCAGACGGCGGACGTGGGCTTCGATAACGTCGGTCGGCATCGGACCGAGCGTAACGAAAGGGACCGGATGGACCTGCGAGACGCGAACGTGCTCGTCACCGGCGCGTCGTCGGGTATCGGCGAGGCGACGGCGATCGCGTTCGCCCGGCGCGGCGCCCGTGCGATCCTCGTCGCCCGGCGCAAGGACCGGCTCGACGCGCTGGCCGCGCGGATCGAGCGGGCGGGCGGCCGCGCCATCTCCTGGACCTGCGACGTCACCGACCTCGCCGCGGTCGAGAAGCTCCCCGGGCTTGTGACGGAGCTGACCGGCCGGCCGGTCGACGTGCTGGTGAACAACGCGGGGATCGCGGGCGGCGGATCCTTCCTGGAGCTGAGCCACGAGCGGATCGACGAGGTCGTTCGCGTGAACCTCCTCGGCGTGATGCGCGTCACGCGCGTGTTCCTGCCCGGGATGCTGTCGCGCGAGACCGGACACGTGATCAACGTCGCGTCGCTCGCGGGGCGGTTCGCGGCGCCCGGCGCGGCCGTCTACACGGCGACCAAGCACGGCGTCGTCGCGTTCTCGGAGAGCATGGACGTGAGCACGCGACGCCGGGGCGTCCTGGTGACGGCGGTCAACCCGGGCTACGTGCCGACGGAAGGATTCCCCGCGACGAACCGGCCGTCGCTCCTCACGCTGACGCCGGAGCGGGTCGCCGACGCGATCGTGAAGGTGGCGCGCGAAGACATCTCGCCCGAATACTCCGTGCCGCGATGGGCGGCCGCGCTTCAGGCCTTCCGGATCTTGACGCCACCGCTGTATCGCTGGGGCCTCGGGGTCGCCGACCGGCAGCAACAGAGGAGGAACGACCCCGGCTAGAGGTGGGTCGCGGCCGGGTGGTCGGACGCCGCCGCTCGGTCCTGTTGCGGCGCGGCAGCGGCCCAAGACGATACGCCGTCGTGCGCGAGAGGATGGGTGCATGGACCGTGTGAGGCGCATCGTGAAGCTCGCCGCGTTGGCCGTCACCGTCGCGGCGATCGTCGAGCAGCTCCGGCTGCCGGCCGAGCAGCGCACATGGGAGGGCCGGGTCGGCGGTCTGGTCCCCTACGACTTCCGGATGCCGACGTTCGATCGCGCGAAGTCGCGCTGGTGGAACCCCGACGACGACCGGCTGTTCGTGCCGACGGTGTTCGGGGTGGGCTGGACGATCAACGCCGCTCGGCTCGGTCGGCTGCTCGGCCTCGTGGCGCAGGCGGGATAACGTGGGGCGGATGAGCTCCGCCCCGACCGTCGTCGATGAGCCCATCGTCGAAGATGTCGTCGAGCCCGACGTGCCGTGGATCGTGATCGTCTGGAACGACCCGATCAACCTGATGAGCTATGTCACGTGGGTGTTCCAGAAGCTGTTCGGCTACCCGCGGACACAGGCGGAGAAGCTGATGATGGACGTTCACGTCAAAGGCAAGGCCGTCGTGGCGAACGGCCCGCGCGAGCGCTGCGAGGCGGACGTCGCGGCGCTCCACGGCTACGGTCTGTGGGCGACGTTCCAGAGAGACCGATGAACGTCGCCATAACGTCCGCAGGCGGCGGCGCGGTCGCCGTCGACCTCCCCGAAGACCTGCGTGACCTGCTGGCGTCGCTCGCGAAGCAGCTCGCGGAGCTGATCGATGATCCGGACGCCGCCGACGATCCCGGGATGGCTCGACTC
Source organism: Actinomycetota bacterium (assembly GCA_045805225.1). Taxonomy (GTDB): domain Bacteria; phylum Actinomycetota; class UBA4738; order UBA4738; family HRBIN12; genus AC-51. The sequence goes on from JBJMLQ010000031.1 coordinate 4,995, forward strand.
TTCCCGCCGGCCGCCGTCGACGATCCGATGGAGGCGCTCGGGTTCGAGCAGCTCATGGGCGACGCGATCCGGGCGGGGAAGCGAGAGTCGGCGTCGATCGTGCGCGCCACGGCGCACCAGAAGCGGCTCACGCCCGACGAGACGCTCGCCTGGATGCGGTGCCTGAACGACATCCGCCTGTTGATCGGCACGCGGCTCGACGTACGGGAAGACACCGACTTCGAGGCGATGGTCGACGATCCACTGCTCGAGCAGGCCGCGATCGTCTACGTCTCCTTGAGCGAGCTCGTCGAGATGTTGTCGCGCGCCGCCGACCCGAGCTAGCGGACGGGCGATCCGACCTGATGGATCTTCAGCATGTTGGTCGTGGTGCGCCCTGCAGGCGATGACGCGACCATCACGACGGCGTCGCCCGGCTGTGCGAGCCCCTGCTTCTGCAACCCTGCGTCCATCAGCGCGATCATGCCGTCGGTGTCGGCCGGGGGCGACGCGGGCAGCGCCTCGACGCCCCACTGCAGGCACATGATCCGCCGCACGTCGCCCGGCGGCACGAACGCATAGACCGGCACGCGCGGACGCTCCGCCGACAGCAGCCTCGCGGTACGTCCGGTCTCGGTGTAGCACGTGATCGCGACGATCCCGAGGTCCTCGACCGGCACCGCCGCCGCGGCGTGCGCCACGGCGGCGCCCTCGTTCGTGTGCCGGCATGGCACCTGCGCCGTCCGGAACGACGCCCCCTCGTGCTCGACGTAGGCGGCGATCGTCGAGGCGGCCGATGCCGACTCGAACGGGTACTCGCCGACCGCGGTCTCGCCGGACAGCATCACCGCGTCGGCGCCGTCGAGCACCGCATTCGCCACGTCGGTGGTCTCGGCGCGGGTGGGGCGCGAGGCGTGGATCATCGACTCGAGCATCTGCGTCGCAACGATGGCCGGCCGACCCGCAGCCCTCGCGGCACGTACGAGCTCCTTCTGGATCAGCGGGATCTGCTCCATCGGGAGCTCCACGCCGAGGTCGCCGCGCGCGATCATCACCGCGTCGGCTTCAACGAGGATCCCCTCGATGTCGTCGACCGCGGGGCGCGTCTCGATCTTGGCCACGATCGGCACCGAACGATCGCCCATCGTCGCGCGAAGCTCGCGGACGTCGCTCGGCGCGCGCACGAACGACTGCGCGACGAAGTCCGCGCCCAGATCGAGCGCCCGCGCCAGGCCCGCGCGGTCCGCGTCGGTCACCGCCGGCAGCCCGAGACGCTCGGCGGGCACGTTCACCCCCTGACCGCTGCGGACGACGCCGCCCGCGACGCACTCGGTCCGCACGAGGTGGTCCTCGAGCGCGGCCACCGTGAGCTCGACGGCGCCGTCCGCGAGGAGCACGCGGTCACCCTCGTGGAGGTCGCCGGCCAAACCCGGATGGGTGGTCGAGGCTCCGCGGTCGTCGCCGGTCCCCTCGGGGCGGAGGTCGAAGCGCTGCCCCGGCCGGAACGTGAACGGGTCCGGTCGCATCGACCCGAGCCGAACCTTCGGGCCCGGGAGGTCGACCAGGACGGCGAGCGGCTTGCCGGTGGCGTTCTCCGCCTCGCGGACGAGATGCACCATCCGCGCGTGCTCCTCGGGGGTGCCGTGCGAGAAGTTCAGCCGGAACACCGCGGTGCCGGCGCGCACCAAGCCCTGCACGAGCTTCGGCGACGCGCTCGCCGGACCGAGCGTGCACACGAGCTTGGTGCGTGCCATCAGGGCCACAGTACGTCGGTGACGCGGCCGATCACCCGGCGCGCGTCATCGTCGGCGGCATGTGGCTCGAGCGCGGGCTCCGAGAACGTCGTCGGGAGGGGCTCGCCGGCCAGGCCGCTCGCGCGCTCGACCCACGCCGGTGGAAGCGCATCGGGCAGATCCTCCGCGGCGTTCGCCATCTCGGCGAAGTAGAGGGTCCACGCGCGGGGCACCACGCGCGCCCACTGGTAGCCGCCGCCTCCCGTCGCGACCCATCGCCCGTACGCCGCCTCGTGCGCGAGCCGATGCAAGAGCCGAGCGGCCTCGCGATAGCTTCGTGTCGTCAACCGCAGCTGCGCGAGCGGGTCGGTCGCGTGGGTATCGCATCCGAGCTGGGTGACAAGCACGTCGGGCGCGAACTCGCCGACCGCGCGCGGGACCACCGTGGTGAGCGCCTCGAGCCACGCGTCGTCACCTGTGCCCGCGGGCAGCGGCACGTTGATCGCGCTCGCCGGTGCGTCCGGTCCACCTCGCTCGGACAGATCCCCCGTTCCCGGGAAGAACAGGTACGGCTCGTACTCGTGCAGCGAGATCGTCAGGACCCGAGGTTCGTTCCAGAACATGGCTTGCACGCCGTCGCCGTGGTGGACGTCGACGTCGACGTAGGCGATCCGCTGTGCGCCGTTGGCGAGCAGCCACGCGATCGCGACCGCCGGATCGTCGTAGACGCAGAACCCGCTGGCGCGCGCGGGCATCGCGTGATGCAGTCCGCCTGCCGCGTTGAACGCGTGCGCCGCCTGGCTGTGCCAGACCACGCGGGCCGCCCCGATCGAGGCGCCGGCCACGATCGCTCCCGCCTCGTGCATGTTCGGGAAGATCGGGTTGTCGCCGGGTCCGTACCCGAACGCCGACCAGTCGCCGTCCTCGCCGTGCCCCGCGCGCTCGGTGGCGTCAACGAACGCCGCCGTGTGCACGCGCGCGAGGTCCGCGCGAGACGCGGGTTCGGCGGAGATGGTCGCGACGTCGTCCAGCCGATCGAGACCGCAGGCGGCGATGAGATCCCACGTCAGGAGCACGCGCTCGGGCCGGAGCGGATGCTGCGGTCCGTGGTCGTAGATCCGCGCCTCGGGCGCGAGCACCAGCCCGGCGCGCCCGCTCACGCCAGGATGCTGATGGCCGCGACCGTCCGCTCGACCAGCGCCTCGGTGTCGTCGTCGGTCAGGGTGAACGGGGGGCCGAGCATGATGAGGTCGCCGTTCACGCCATCGACGTGCCCGATCGAGGGATACAGCAGCAGACCGGCGTCGCGAGCGGCGGCCAGCACCCGTTCGGTGGCCTCTTCCGGCCGCGGGATCGGCGCATTCGTGGCGCGGTCGCCGACCAGCTCGATCCCCAGCATCATCCCGATGCCGCGGACGTCGCCGACCACCGCCACATCGTCAAGCGCCGCGGAAAGGTCGCCCTTGATCTTCGCGCCGAGGTCACGGGCGCGGTCGACCAGGCCGTCGTCGCGAAGCCGACGCAGCGTCGCCAGCGCGACCGCCGCGCCGAGGGCGTTGTGCGACCACGTGAATCCGTGCACGAACCCCTTCGGCGCGATCGCCTCGTAGATCGCGCCACTCGCGGCCGCGAACCCGAACGGGACGTACCCGCTCGTCGTGCCTTTGCCGGCAGTGATGATGTCCGGGGTGACGCCCCACTGGTCGACGCCGAACCATCGGCCCGTGCGGCCGAAGCCGGTCATCACCTCGTCGGCGATCACGAGGACGCCATAGCGCCGACACACCTCAACGATCTTCGGCCAGTAGTCCTCGCACGGGACGGCCGCCGCGAGCGTCGCGCCCGCGACCGGCTCCGCGACGAAGGCCGCGATCGTCTCCGGGCCGTAGGACTCGATCATCCGCTGCACCTCGGCGGCGTGCCAGTCGCCGCACCCGTCGGGATGCGAGGGGTTGTCGCAGCGGTACTCATAGGCGCGGGGCGCGTGCAGGAACCGTCCGAGCCACGGCGTGTAGGGCTTCCGCAGCGGCTCCTTGCCCGACAGGTCGAGCGCGCCGAGCGTGTTGCCGTGATACGACGAACGCCGGGCGATCACCGTCGTGCGGCCCGGTTGGCCGACCGCGAGGTGGTAGGTGCGCGCCAGCTTGATCGCCGTCTCGACCGCCTCCGAGCCGCCGCTCACCGGATAGATCCGGGCGTCTTGCACCGGAAGGACGGCCGCCAGCTCGTCGGCGTAGGTCTCGAGCACCTCGGTGGTGAACATCGTCCCGTGGACGTACTGCGTCTTGCCCAGCTGCGCCGTCGCGGCGTCGATCAACGACCGGTCTCCGTGACCGACGCCGACCACGATCGCACCACCCGCCGCGTCCAAGTAGCGCTTCCCGTCGGCGTCGGTGATCCAGGCGCCCGCAGCCGACACCGCGGTCGGCACGGATCGCTGCACGCGTGGGAAGACGTGACTCATCGGACCGACCTCGTCACTCGACCGGAGGTTCCTTGCGCTGATCGTCGGCGAGCTGCTCGGCGAGACGGTCGCCGCGCGAGGCGCGGAGCCGCTTGATCTCGGCGGCCCAGTCGTCGTCCTGGGTGTCGTCGCCGGTCGGCTCGTCGCGCGGGTCGTCGGGCATCGGCATCCAGATTACTTGGTGTAGATGCCCTGAGGGTCGAGCTCTTCGCGGATCAGGCGGAGCTCCTCGGCGGTCGGCGTCGGCGTCTCGCCGAGGTCGGCGGCGACGCGCGGGTCCCAACCCATGTTGGCCCGCACATCGTCGAGGGTGATGCCCGGGTGGACCGTCAGCAGGGTCATCTCGCCGGTCGCCTGGTCGAAGCCGTAGGTGCCGAGGTCGGTCACAACGCTCGTCGGGCCGCTCCCCGACCAGCCGCGCGCGGCGTCGTGGGCGGGGTCGCCGCTGTGCCCGGGCGACGTGCGGAAATGCAGTTCCTCGACGAACGACCGCTGGGCCTGCCGCATGATCACGAGGATCTGTTTGGCGTGGATCGCGATCTCGCATGCGCCGCCGGATCCGGGCAGCCGTACCTTCGGGTGCGCGTAGTCGCCGATCACCGTCGTGTTCAGGTTCCCGAAGCGGTCGATCTGCGCGCCGCCGAGGAACGCCACGTCGACGTGTCCGCGTTGCAGGTAGTACGCGAACAGCTCGTACATCGACACGATCGAGGTCGAGCCGGTCGCGAGCGTCGGGTCACCGATGGACAGCGGCAGCCGCTCCGGCCTGGCTCCGTACACGCCCGACTCGTAGATCAACTGCAGTTCGGGGGCGACGGTCCACTGCGCGAGGTTGCAGACGATGTTCGGCAGACCCACCCCGACGAAGCAGTTGTGCACGCCGCCGAGCAGCCGCGCGCTCGCGGCGATCATGATCTCGTTCTTCGAATAGGGCCGCTCGGTCTCGCTCACGCGTACCGCCCGTAGTCGACCTCGCCCGACAGCGCCTGTTCGGGCCGCAGGGCATCCCAGCGGGCGTCGCCGAACTTCTCGACGTACGCGGCATGGTTCTCGGTGCCGTAGACCCACTCATCGAGCCAGGCGTCCAGCGACGACTGTTCCTTCGCGATCGCGTCCCAATCCAGATAGAACCGGTTGTCGCGGTCGTAGTAGCCCTGCGCGAATGAAGGATGACACCCGAACGATTCCTCAACGACCGCGTCGACGATGGCGCCGGGGATGACCGTGCGGTTCGGGTCGCGTCGGATGGTGGCCTCGTCCACGACCTCTTCGACGACGACGATCACGTGCTCGGCCGCGAACGCGACTTCCTTCTGGCACCCCAGCAGCCCCCAGATCTGCGTGTCGCCGTCGGGGTCGGCACGCTGCGCCGCGACGATGGCGACGTCGGGCCGCAGCGGCGGGACGACGTAGACCTCGCCGCCGTCCTCGTACGGCGACGTCATGGGCTTGATCTTCGGGTTGACCCGAGGGATGTCCGACTCGTAGTAGCTCCGGATCGGGAAGAACGGAAGGTTCGCCGCGCCCGCCATGTACCGCGACACCATCCCGAAGTGCGAATACTCCTCGATCTCGAGCGGCTCGGGATCGGCGTGCTCGATCCGCCGGCGCACGGCGTGCAGATTCCCGACGCCGGGGTTCCCCATCCAGCTGAAGATCAACTTCGAGGCGACACCCGCGCCGATCATCTGGTCGTAGATCACGTCGGGGGTCATCCGCGCGAGCGTGAGGTCGCGGCGCCCTTGGCGGATGATCTCGTGCCCCGCCGCGAACGAGATCAGGTGCGTGAAGCCCTCGATCGCCACCGTGTCGCCGTCGTGGACCAGC
>JBJMLQ010000032.1:0-5228 GCA_045805225.1 Actinomycetota bacterium
ACCTCGAGGCGCCATTCACCGTGAGCGGTGCACGAACCGTCGCGCTTGGCGCTGTCGCTCGCGCCGGCTGCTCCGGCGAGCAGCGCGATACCCACGCACCCAGCGACGGCCGACAAGAGCGATCTGCGAACCATGACCACCATCGTGACCGGATGCACCGGCCGCCACAACGCAACGATGGTCCCGGGACCTCCGAGCCCGAGCCGAGACCCCTACGACCTGAAGATGCCGTTGCGTTCGGCCCACAACGCCGCCTGCGTACGGTCCTGGACGCCGATCCGCTGGAAAAGGTTCGTGAGGTGGCCCTTCACCGTCTTCTCGCTGATCCCGAGCTTGCGCGCGATCTGCTTGTTCGCGTCGCCGGCGATCACCAGCTGGAGCACGTCGCGCTCGCGCGCCGTGAGCTCCACGTCGCCGATCGGGCGCTCGGCGCGGGAAGCGAGGAGCTCCGCCGCGGCCTTCGGCGCCAGCGGCGACTCACCCCGAGCCGCTGCCCGAAGCGCCTCGTGGATCGCCTCGGGCTCGGCATCCTTGAGTAGGTACCCGATCGCGCCCGCGTCGAGCGCCTGCACGATCTGCTCGCGATCGCTGAACGAGGTGAACAACACGACGCGGGTCGTGGGGCTCGCGGCGGCGACCCGTCGCGTGACCTCGATCCCGTCAACGTCCGGCATCGAGAGATCGAGCAGAAGCACGTCGGGCTTCTGCTTGATGACCTGCTCGACCGCGGCCTCACCACCGTCGGCGGCGCCGACCAGCTCGACGTCGTCGAACGTCGCGAGCAGCTGCTCCAACCCAACGCGCACGACCCGATGATCGTCCGCGACCGCGACGCGGATCATGTCGTCGGCACCTCCACGCGAACGACCGTACCGCCGCTCGGCTGCGCTGAAACCGACAACGTTCCGCCGGCGTCCCGGACCAGGTCGTCGACGATCTGCAGGCCGAGATGGGCCTCGTCCGGGACTTCCGAGGAAAGACCGCGTCCGTCGTCGGTCACCTCGAGCACCGCCGACGAGCCGCTGCGTCCCACGCGCACCGCGACGTGCGAGGCGCCCGCGTGCTTCTCGACGTTGCGGAGCGCTTCCTGGCACACCCGATACAGCAACTGGTCGACGACGGAGCCGTAGCCGCCGGGGTCCGCGACGTCCAGAGACACGTCCAACCCCTCGCGAGGCAATCGAGACGTCAAGTCCTCCAGCGCCGGGCCGAGCCCGCTGGCCTGGAGGTTCGGGGGATAGACACCGACGATCGCCGAGCGAAGCGTCCGGACACTCCCCCGCACCGCGGTCGCCGACTCGCGAAGTATCGCCTGCTCCGCTGGATCGGAGGCGCCCTCGGCCGACGCGGACAGTCGCATCGACAGCCCGGCGAGTTCCTGCACCGGCCCGTCGTGGAGATCGCCCGCGATCCGGCGCCGCTCGCGCTCGGACATGTCGAGTGACCGCTGCAGCGCTTCCGCACGCTCACGGCCCGAGCGCTGGAGCCGCCGCGCCAAGATCCACCCGAGCGGGATCAACAACAGAGCCAACGCGATCAACGCGACGACGAGCACGGGCAGGAAGTCGCGCAGGAGCTGCTGGCGCTGTTGATCGATGCTCGAGTAGAGCTGGTAGGTCTCGAACAGCAGCGGCGTGCCGTCCGGCGTCGTGATCGGCGTGTAGACCTCGAGCAGCGGGCCCGACCCTTGCTCGTACCGGTTCTCGGGCGCGCTCAGGTCGGAGATCTCGGCCGCGATCTGGTCCGGCGCGAGGCCGGCGAGTTCCTCCGCTCCGCTCGCGTACTTCTTGCCGATCGCCTGGACCTCGTCGGAGTACAAGATGGTGCCGTCGGGTCCCCACAGCTTCACGTGCACGATCGGTGGGTGAAGCACGGCGTTGTGGATGACCGCCGCCACCTGCCCGGTCGCGGCGGCGTCTCCCGTCAAGATCCCGTCGGACACGCGCTGCTGCACCACCCTGGACGAGAGCAGGGTCAGCTGCCGAGCGTCCTCGATCGCACGGTCGATGGCGATCCGTCGGATCACGAAGTAGCCGGCGCCCGCGACCAGGGCGACGACGACCACCCCGAGCAACGCGACGACTGCGACGGTTCGACCCACGCTCGCCGGGCGCCTGCTCACCCGTCGATGCTACGCGGGCCCGCGGCGTGATCCCAGGCTAGATGCGTTTGCGCGCCGCCGCTTCGGGCACTCCTTACCGAGGCTCGAACACGAAGGGACCCGTCATGAACGCCATCCGGATCACCATCGCAGTGGTCGCGCTCTGCGTGCTCGCGGCGTGCTCCGGCGACACCGGCACGCCGCCGGCCGCCGACACGTCGACGAGCCTGAGCACCACGCCCTCCGAAGCGACGCCGTCGGAGAGCCAAACGTCGCAGTCGGTCGTGCTGAGCACCACGAACGTTCCGGGCGTCGGCACCGTCCTCGTCGAGCAGAACGGACACACCGTCTATCTGTACACGAAGGACACCGGCTCGAAGAGCACCTGCACCGGTACGTGCGCGAGCACGTGGCCTGCGCTGACCAGCGATGGCCGGGCGACGACCACCGGAGGCGCGAACGGCACGGTCGGCACGACGAAGACCACCGGCGGCGAGCAGCAGGTGACCTACGACGGGCATCCGTTGTACCTCTACAGCGGCGACCAACAAGCGGGCGAGGCGACCGGTCAAGGGATGGGCGGCGTCTGGTTCGCCGTCACGCCCGACGGCAAGCCCGCGAACTCGACGAGCACCACCGCGATCGTCGGAGAACCCGCGGTGCCTGCGGCATAACCGTCAGGTAGGTTGACCATCGGGCCGCGCGGACGCTCGTTCCCTATCGTGCTTCTCGGCCAAAGACCAAGAAGGTGGCGGCATTCCGCTACGTGTGCAGTGCGGCCGCAACGAACCAGATCGCCCAGAACGACAAGAAGATCACGACCACGGCAGCCCGCGGCTTGGTGCGAAGCATCCACGCGTAGACCGCAGCAGAATTCACCCCGAAGCGCCTCGCTCTGCCGACCTCCGCCGCGAGTTCCAACCGAGCGCGCATACCTCGAGCGACGCCTGAATCGGGGACGAACCCGACGATCAGATAGAAGACTGCGGCTGCGCCAAAGGCGACGCCAAGGACCAGACCGAGCCAGCGCACGGCAGCACCCTACGCGTCGAGGTGGCCAGCGAACGGCGGGATGGTCGCCCCACTCGGTCGAACCGACGGCCCGTCACGATGGCAGCTGATAGATGAAGACACGTCCATCGGGAGACGCGATGAACACGTGCCCCTCGGCGATCGTGATCGGTCCGGGCGGAGCGGAAGGCGCGTACGCGACTTCGTTGCCGTTCCGGGCGTTGTAGGCCTCAAGTCCACCGGCTTGCTGGAACGCCCACACGACGCCCGCGGCGTAGACGGGCTGCGCGAGGTTGGCCCACGAGAACCCAGACCGCTCCCACAGGAGTTTGCCGTCGGTCGCCGAGCGCGCGGCCAAGAAATCGGGCCCTGTCTCGTACACAACCCGCGGCGTCAGCGCGAACGGCGTGTCGATCGCCGGCGTTCGGATCCGCCAGTTGGTCGAGCCGTCGGACGCATCCCATCGTCCGATCCCGTGTAGATCACCGTTCTGCCACCGCACGTAGATCGCGCCCGGCGTGGCCGCGAAGGGGGTCACGTGTTCATTCGGCGTCCTGCTCCAGCGCACGTCGCCCGTCGTCTTGTCCCAGGCCTCGATCGACTGGTTGTGCTGCACGTACAGGGTCGCACCCGCAGCGAGCACGGGCACGGTCACATCGATGGTCGACGAACTGGTCTTCTGCCACAAGACGTTCTTGGTGGCGAGATCTTGTGCGGTGACATACCACGGCTCCTGGTACACCCCGCCGCCGTAGTTGGTGAAGTAGCCCACCCCCCGGTCGACGATCCCGAGCTGGTCGGCGGCGAAGTCCTTCACCGTCCCATCGGCTTGCGAGATCAATTGCGCCGGGGTGGGAGCAGATGCGGTGCACTTGTCCTCCATCAGGATCCAACCTGAAGAGACGACCGGCGGATCGAAGCACGACAGGGCGCGCGTCCACAGCTTCGTCTCGGTCGCGATGTCGAACCGATCGAGCCGACCGCTCTCCCCGTCCCACGCCTGAGACGTTACGTACATCGACTCGCCATCGATCAACGGCGAGCTCACGTTGATCAACCCGACGTCCACCGTAGACCGCGCGAATCCCGGATACGCGGGCATCGCCTTCAGCGCAGCGACGGTGAGTTGCGTCTCACCCAGATCGGCATAGGTGTGCCCGGCGTCGTGACCGGCCTGGAGCCACTCGTCGGGCGGTGCGGCTGCGGCCGCCGTCGCCAGCACAGCCGCCAACAGGAGCGCGGCGGTAAGGGCGACGATGGCCTTGAGCCGCATCGCCCGACGGTACTGCGGGCTCGCGCTCCGGGTCTATAGGGCGGCCGACCGAGGCGTCGGGCCGGCGCGCCAGACCTACTCGATGTAGCCGAGGCCGCGGAGGTGCTCTTCCATCTCGTCGGCTTCGGTGTCGGTGACGTCGGCCTCGTTGCCCATGCCGGGGATACCGGAACCGGCCGACGAGATGTCCGCCGCCTCGCGTTCGACCAAGTCCTTCGATCCGACGACCTCGTGCAACACACGACCCGTCGGCTTCACCGCGGTGGGCGCGCCCATCGCGGCCACCAGCGTGGGAGCCATGTCGATCAGCGCCGGCGGCGTCTCGAAGGGCTTCACGTTCGGGCCGACGGCGACGATCGTGCCTTCGATGCGGTGGTCGCCGCTCACCCAGTCGGCGTCCTCGATCGCGGCCTTCGCGTGCGTCAACGAGTAGCCCTCGGCCGGGACCATCAGGATGTCGGGCGCGGTGTCTGCAAACTTGCCCTTGAAGACCTCTTCGCGCTTGTAGATCTCCTTCACCGGCTTCTTGCCGGTCTTCGGGTCGACGTAGGTGCTGAGGCGGTCGAGCAGCTGGTCGCGCACCTTGTCGTAGTCGCCCGGGTCGACGATGCCGTCGATCTCGCGGCCGGCGAGGTTCACGCTGACGCCCTCGCCCGTGGAACGGATCGTGGTGTAGGCCTTCGTCTTGGACCAGTTGACCGACTGCGGCAGCGAGACCTTCCCGTGCAGACCGAGCGTGTCGTACACCTTGCGCGCGACCTTGCGCATCGGGCCCCACTGCATCGGGCCGAACACCGCGTTGGAGGCGCTGAAGTCGAGGTAGCCGAACTCCTTCAGCATGCG
>JBJMLQ010000033.1:0-9357 GCA_045805225.1 Actinomycetota bacterium
CACGGGCGGAGTGTACGATGCGCGGGTCATGGGTGTGAAGGTGGCGGTGGTCGGTGCGGGAAGCACCTACACGCCGGAGCTCGTCGAGGGGTTCGTGACCCGCACCGACCGGCTCCCCGTGGACGAGCTTGCGCTGCTCGACATCGATCCGGAGCGGCTGGGCATCGTCGGTGCGCTCGCCGAACGGATGATGCGGCGCGCCGGGTGGGGTGGATCGCTCGCCCTCACCGGCGACGCGCGAGAGGCGCTCGAAGGCGCCGACTACGTCGTCGTGCAGCTTCGCGTCGGCGGCAACAAGGCGCGCTATACCGACGAGACCATCCCGCTCGAGTTCGACGTGATCGGGCAGGAGACGACGGGGCCGGGGGGGTTCGCGAAGGCGCTGCGAACCGTCCCGGTCGTGCTCGAGCTCGCCGAGCTCACCGCCGAGATCGGCGCGACCGGCGCGTGGTTCGTCGACTTCACGAACCCGACCGGTCTCGTGACCCAGGCGCTGTTGGACGCGGGGCACCACGCGCTCGGCCTGTGCAACGTGGCGATCGGGTTCCAGCGGAGCTTCGCGACGTACTTCGGCGTGACGCCCGACCGTGTCCAGCTCGAGCACGTGGGGCTCAACCACCTGAGTTGGGAGCGCAAGGTCTTGGTCGACGGGGTCGACCGGCTGCCGGAGCTGCTCGCCCTTCCCGACGACACCCCGAACCACCCGTTCGACGAGCACTGGGTGCCCTCTGATTTCGTCCGTGATCTCGGCGCGATCCCCAGCTACTACCTGCACTACTACTACCGCACCTCGGCGGTGCTCGCGGAGCAGCGCGAGGGCAAGACGCGCGCCGAAGAGGTCATGGAGATCGAGGCCGGTCTGCTCGAGCTGTACAAGGATCCGTCGCTCGACACGAAGCCCGCGCTGCTCGAGCAGCGCGGCGGCGCGTACTACTCCGACGCCGCGGCCGCCTTGATCGCCTCGCTACAGGCCGGGACCGGCGACGTCCAGGTGGTCAACGTTCGAAACGACGGCGCGATCGCCAACCTCGCCGACGACGACGTGGTCGAGGTCGCGTGCATGGTCGACCGTGACGGCGCGCACCCGCTGGCGGTCGACCCGCTGCCACCCGAGATGCACGCGCTGGTCGCGCACGTGAAGGACTACGAGCGCCTGACGATCGCCGCCGCGCTCTCGGGGTCACGTAGCGATGCGCTGCAGGCGCTCCTCGCGAACCCGCTGGTGCCCGATCTCGACACCGCCCAGCCGTTGCTCGACGCGCTGCTCGAGGTCAACCGGCGCTACCTGCCGAGGTTCTGGCCCGAGGGGTAGCGGGGCTCAGCTCTCCGGCAGCTCGTCGGCGTTGGCCTGGATCTTCGCGAGCGCGTCGGCGGCGTCCCGGATGCCCTGTTCTCCGTCGCGGAACGTTGTTTCCATGAAGTAGATCGACTCACGCAGACCCGCCGCCTCGGCGACGGGGAACGACATCCGCGTCGGATCCAGCCGGTCCGCGAACTCGACCGCCACCGGCAACCGCGACAGCGACGGCTGGAAGAGCTCGTAGTGGTTCATCGGCGGGTACTGCACCTCGGCCTCGATGCCCTCGGCCTCCATCGCGGCGCAGACGACCTCGTTCGAGCGGCCGCCGAACGCGTCGGGATCCATCTTCAGCAGGTAGTTGTAGAAGCTCCATCGCGTGATCCGCTCGTCGGCCGGCATGACGGTGATGCCCGGGATGTCGGCGACGAGCTCCTCGAACCGTTTGCCGGCGACGGCGCGCGCCTCCTGTTGTGCCGGGAACCGCTCCATCGCGACCTCGAGCAGCGCCGCGTTGAGCTCCGACAGCCGGTAGTTCGCACCGAAGGTGTACTCCTTCTCCTCCGGATCCTTCGCGCGGCCGCAGTCGACGATCGAGTGGGCGCGCTGCGCGAGCACCTGGTCGTTGGTGAGCAGCGAGCCACCCTCACCCGACGTCAGGATCTTCGAGGACTGGTGGCTGAACGAGCCGAAGTCGCCGATGCACCCCGCGCCCTGGTCCCGCCAACGCTGGCCGTGCGCGTGGGCGCAGTCCTCGATGACGGCGAGTCCGTGCCTGCGCGCGATGTCGGCGATCCGGTCCATGTCGGCCATGTGATGGCCGAGGTGCACCGGGATGATCGCGCGCGTGCGGTCGGTGATCGCCGCCTCGGCGAGCTCGGGATCGATCGTCCACGTGTCGGGCGTGATGTCGACGAAGACCGGCAGGGCGCCCGCGGCCATCGGCGCGTAGGCCGTGGCGGCGAACGTGAGCGCGGGCACGATCACCTCGTCGCCCCACCCGATGCCGAGCGCCTTGCAGGCGACCTCCATCGTGATCGTGCCGTTCATCATCAGCACGCCGTGCGCGGCGCCCTGATACGAGGCGAAGGCCGCCTCGAACGCCGCCGCGTGCTCGCCGGGCTCGGGGAACCCGCCCCACGCGCCGCTGCGGACAACCGCCTCGACGGCGGCCACGTACGCGTCGTCGTCGGTCTCCGGCCACGCCGGGTAGGGGGTGGACCGGACCGGGGTGCCGCCGTTGATCGCGAGGGTCGCCATCGGTGCTCCTTCCGTTGGTAGCGTGCGGCCGTGCCGCTGCAGCTCGACCGTATCCTCGCAACTCCCGTCGCGGGCGACACGGTGGGCGCGCCGCCCGGCGCTGCCACCACGGTGGGGGCGGTCGGCGACCAAGGCTGGGCGCTCCGAGATCTCTCCCCGCCGGTTGTGACGCTCCGCGCCTCGGCGATCGCGCACAACCTGCAGGTGATGCAGTCATGGATCGGCGAACACGGCGTCGGACTGTTCCCGCACGGAAAGACGACGATGGCCCCGCAGCTCTGGGAGCGGCAGCTGGATGCGGGGGCGGACGGGATCACGGGCGCGACGCCCGCACAGATCCGCGCGATGCAACGCGTCGGCGTGCCCAGCGTCCTTCTGGCGAACGAGCTCGTCGACGCGGCGGCGATCCGATGGGTGGCCGAAACGATCGGCGCCGTGACGTTCGCCTGCTGGGTTGATTCCACCGACGGTGTCGCGCTGCTCGCGGACGCGTGGGCGTCGGCGGACGCGGCGGCGCCCGTGCGGGTCCTCGTCGAGGTGGGGCATCGCGGTGGGCGCACGGGCGCTCGGTCGATCCAGGCCGGGGTCGACGTCGCCGCCGCGGTCGCGCGTCGGCCGGAGCTGTCGCTGGTCGGTGTCGCCGGCTACGAGGGAACGATCGGGCACGAGCGAACGCCCGCGGTGCTGTCCGACGTGGACGCGTTCGTCGGGCTCCTCGGAGATATTTCGGAACGGCTGGTCGCATCGGGGCTCGTCGAGGCCGAGCCGATCATCAGCGCGGGCGGAAGCCTGTTCTTCGATCGGGTGGCGGCGCTCGCCGATCGAGGCCGCGTCGTGCTTCGCTCGGGGTGCACGATCACGCACGACCACGGCCTGTACGAGCGGGGCTCGCCGTTGTCCGGCGGGCCCGGTCCGCGCTTGCGTCCGGCGATCGAGGCGTGGGGGAGCGTGCTCTCGCGGCCCGAGCCCGAGGTGGCGGTCATCGGGATCGGCAAGCGCGACGTTCCCTTCGACGTCGAGCCGCCGGTCGCGCTCCGCACGCGCGACGACGCCCGGTCGCTCGAAGGCCTGGTGGTCGAGCGGTTGATGGATCAGCACGCGATCTGCCGCGTGCCGGCGACGCTGCGGCTCCACGTGGGCGACGTCGTGGCCTTCGGGATCTCGCATCCGTGTGCGGCGTTCGACCGTCGACGGGTGTTGTTCGAGCTGGACGACGACGACGGCGTCGTCGGCGCGATCGCGACGCTGTTCTAGCGGATCAGGCGGGTCGGTGGGCGACGGCCTCGATCTCGACGAGCAGGCCGGGCGCGAGGCCGGCCTGGACGGTCGTGCGCGCGGGATACGGTCGTGCGAAGTGGCGCTCGTAGACCTCGTTGAATCCGACGAAGTCGCCCAGGTCGGCAAGGAACACCGTCGTTTTCACGACGTCGTCCATGCCGCACCCGGCGGCGGCCAGGCATGCCGCGACGTTGCGGAGCGCCTGGTCGGTCTGCTCCGCGACGCCGCCCGCAACGACGGCGCCCGACCGGTCCATCGCGACCTGCCCGGCCGTGAAGACCATGTCGCCGGCGACGACGACCGGGCTGTACGGCGGCGCCGGTACCGCGACGTCGCCGGGCTGGATCGCGTCGCGGGTCACGGAGCGACCCCCGTGTCGCCCAGCACGCCGGCCGCGGCGGCGCCCGCGACCGCGCCGGCCTTGAGCGCATCGCCGATGTCGGCGCCGTCGAGGCGCGCAGCGAGGTAGGCGGCGTTGCACGCGTCGCCCGCGCCGACCGGGTCATGCTCGACGACGGGCACCGGCGGGTGCTCGCGCCAGACGCCGTCCGGGCCGACCGCCGCGAGCCCCGCGGCGCCGCGCTTGACCACGACCTCCGTCGGTCCGAGCGCGGCGCACCCGCGCGCGATCTCCTCGGCGTTGGGACCGGGCGCGATCACGCCGAGCTCGTCCTCGCCGCCGATCAGCACGTCGCAGCGCCGAACGAGCGGGCGGATCAGGTCGGCGGCGCGGTCCGATCCCCACAGCCCCGGCCGCAGGTTCGGGTCGACCATACGCAGACCCGTCGCACGGTCGAGCAGCTCGATCGCGGCGCGCTGCGGCCCCGGGCCGAGCATCGCGGTGATGCCGGTGACGAGCACCGCTCGCGCGTCCTCGACGGGGACGCCGTCGAGATCGCGCGCGTCCAGGGCGCTCGCCGCCGACCCCGCTCGCAGATAGGCGAGCCCGCCGTCGCGGTCGCGGAACATCGCGCCCGTCGGACGATCGGCATCGGTGACGACCCAGCGGAGGTCGACTCCTTCACCTTGGAGCGCGCTCCGGATGCGATCGCCCGCGTGGTCGGCGCCGAGCCGGCTCACCCACGCCACGCGCAGCCCCGCGCGGGCGAGCGCGACGCACGCGTTGGACTCCGCACCGCCGTGCGTCGCGTGGAACGATCGCGTGCTCACGAGCGGCCCGTCGTCGGCGACCAGCGAGAGCATCGTCTCGCCGAGGGTCACGACGTCGAACCGGTCGCTCATCGCCGGATCGCGCCCATCACCGCTGCGGCCCGCGCCGCGATCCCTTCGATGTCGGATGCCGATGCCGGCGGCTTCCCGCCGACCAAGATCGACCCCAGCCCGACGCAGCGGGCTCCCGCGTCGAGGTACGCCGGCACGTCCTCGGGCTCGATCCCGCCGGTGGGGAGCATGGGGACGTCCGGGAAGGGCCCTCGCAGTGCGCGGATGTAGGCCGGCCCACCGACCGGAGCCGCCGGGAAGACCTTCACCGCCGTCGCGCCGGCCGCACGCGCCATGATCAGTTCGGTCGCGGTGAGCACTCCCGGGATCGGCTCGACGCCGACGTCGAGCGCCGTCTCGATCACCGCGGGCAGGCAGGACGGCGAGACCACGAACGACGCGCCGGCGTCGCGGCTCGCGCGCACCTGGTCGGGTGTCAGCACCGTGCCGACGCCGATCGTTCGGCCGGTGTCCGCCGCGGTCCGGACCGCGTCCAGGGCGCCGGGGGTGTCGACCGTCACCTCCAGCAGCGGGATGCCGGCGTCCGCGAGGACCTCCAGCGCCGCCCAGACGTTGCCGCCCTCTCGGTAACGGACGATCGCGAGCACCGGCCCGTGGTCCAGGATCGTCATCGGGCGCCTCCGCGGCCGTCGGACCGGGCGACCCGCCGTCGCCGCAGGCTGTCTTGACTGCCGTCGGTGCGGCAGACTAGCATCCGCCAGAATAGTTAGGAAACTTTCCTTTGAGCTATCGCGGGGGCTCCACGTCGATCGACACGACGACCGTCACGGGCACGCCGAGCCTGTTGCGTGCCATCAACGAGCGCACGGTGCTCGAATGCGTGCGGCGGATCGGCCCCATCTCTCGGGCGCAGCTCGCGCGCGAGACGGCGTTGTCCAAGCCGACGGTGTCGCAGGCGCTCGCCGGACTGCAGGAGGCGGGCCTCGTGCGTGAGGCCGGGCGCTCGAAGGGCGGCAAGGGGCCCACCGCGATCCTGTATCAGCTCAACCCGCGCGCCGGCTGGGTCGTCGGCATCGATGTCGGCCGCAACTGGGTGCGCGCCGCGATCGCCGACGTCACCGGGGCGTTCGTCGCCCGCCGCGACGAGCGCGCGAAGGTTCGCAGCGCCGAGACTTTGATCTCGCAGATCGGCCAGATCGCGCACGGTCTGGCCTCCGACGCGGGCATCAGATGGCGCCAGGTCACCGTCGCTGCGGTGGGAAGTCCCGGCGTGGTGCATCCGGGGCGCGAGGAGGTCGAGCTCGCCCACAGCCTGCCTGGGTGGGGCCGCCAAGGGCTCGTCGAACTCGTGCACCGCGAGCTCGGCACCAACACGGTCTTCGAGAACGACGTGAACCTCGCGGCGCTCGGCGAGCGATGGCACGGGCTCGGGCGTGACGTCGACGAGTTCGTCTACCTGCACATCGGCACCGGTGTCGGCCTCGGGATCGTCGTGCACGGCGAGTTGTATCGGGGCGCGGGCGGTGCGGCCGGCGAGGTGGGCTATCTGCCGCTGTGGGGCACGGACGTCCGCGCGCCGGAGAGCCGCAAGCGCGGCGCCCTGGACCTCGCCGCCAGCGCCGGCGGGGTGGTGGGGGCGGCGAAACAGGCCGGCATGACGGGTGCGCTCACCGCCGAACGGGTCTTCGCGGCGGCTGCGAAGGGCGACCGCGTGGCGAAGAAGGTCGTCGCCGAGGAGGCCGACCGGGTCGCGATGACGATCGCGGCCGTGGCGGCCGTCCTCGATCCGGCGCTCGTCATCCTCGGCGGCGGGATCGGCGCCAACGCCGACGTCCTGCTCGCGCCCGTCCGCGAACGTGTCCGCGAGCTCTCGCCGTTCCGCCCCGCGATCGAGGCCTCGGAGCTCCGCGAGGAAGCCACGCTCTACGGCTCGGTCTCGATGGCGCTGCAGGCGGCGCACGCCCGCCTGTTCGATCGATCGGCGACCGCGTGAACCCTTCCGCACCGTCCGTCACGTACGTCTCGAAGAGGGAGACACCGGGCCGCGCCCGGAGGAGGAGGCAACGATGAAACGGTGGGCTCCGGTCCTTGTGGCGGTCGCGATGGTGGCGATCGCGTGCAGCTCGGGGAGCAACAGCTCCTCGGCCCAGACGATCAACCCGAGCGAGTCCCACGCGCCCGTGACGCTGTCGATGTGGAGCGAGTGGACGTCGGCGGCCGAGACGAAGGTCTTCAACAAGATCTTCGAGGGGTTCCAACAGAAGTACCCATGGATCACCGTCGACAGCCGCACGGGCCTCACGGACAACAAGATCACGGCCGCGATCAACTCGGGCGAGCCGCCGGACTCGGTGCTCTCGTTCGGCGTCGACAACGTCGGCCTGTGGTGCAGCACCGGCGCGTGGATCGACATGACGCCCTACATCAACGGGCCGGACGGGATCGACATGCAGTCGACGTTCCCGCCGTCGGCGCTGACGTACACGAGCTACAACGGCAACCAGTGCTCGCTGCCGTTCCTGACGGACATGATCGGGATGTACTACAACCTCGACATGTTGAAGGCGGCGGGGATCTCCGGGCCGCCGAAGACCACCGACGAGCTGATGAACGACGCGAAGAAGCTCACGCAGTTCAACCCCGACGGTTCGATCAAGGTCGCCGGGTTCGTGCCGTGGCTCGGCTACAACTGCTGCGGCAACACGTCGCTCACCTTCGGCCACATGTTCGGCGCGAAGTGGCTCGACGACCAAAGCAATCCGGCCTTCGCCTCGGATCCCAAGTGGGCCGAGATGTTCACCTGGCAGAAGAAGTTCATCACCGACGTTTACGGCGGCGGTGACTTCCAGACCGGTGTCGACAAGCTCCAGCGGTTCATCGCGGGGTCGGCCGACGAGTTCTCCTCGGAGAACGACTTCGAGATCGGCCGGGTCGCGATCACGTTCGACGGCGAGTGGCGAGCCGGGCCGAACTTCATCGGGCTCGACGCGCCGGACCTGAACTTCGACACGGCGCCGCTCCCGACGTCCCCCGACAACACCCAGGCGTACGGCTCGGGTATCGCCGGCGGAACCGTGATCGGCATCCCCCGCGGCTCGCAGCACGAGGCCGAGGCATGGCTGCTGATGAAGTACATGGCCACCGACACCAACACGCTCGTCTACATGGCGAACAACGCGTACAACGTGCCGACGACCAACGCGTCGCTCGACTCGCCGGATCTGAACTTCGTCCCGCAGTTCAAGGTGTTCCTCGACGCGTTCCGCAACCAGTACTCCGAATACCGGCCGACCACGCCGATCGGGGACGGCCTCGGAACGTACCTGGACAACTTCGGGGACGAATGGCAGCAGGGCAAGTCGACCGACCTTCAGGGCGGCTTGCAAACCGCCACCGATCAGACAGAGACTGACCTCCAGCAGTCCCAGAACGCGCCGTAGGGGGAACGAGCGATCGCAACGACGACCGGCGACACCGTTGCCCGGGCGGGGCTGAGCTTTCAGCCTCGCCCGCGCTCGGCCGCGCAGCGCAAGCGCAGCCGCAAGAACGTCCTCATGGTGTTGCTGTTCCTGTCGCCGTGGCTCATCGGGTTCTTCGTCTTCACGCTCTACCCGGTGCTCGCGAGCCTGTACTACTCGTTCACGCACTACGACCTGCTGTCGACGCCGAGGTGGATCGGGCCCGCGAACTACACGTTCATGTTCACGAAGGATCCGTTCTTCTGGACGGCCGTGCGGAACACGGCGTGGATCATCCTGTGGGGGGTGCCGCTACGGATCATCGTGGCGGTGGGCACAGCGTCGCTGCTGGTCCGTCCGCGGCGCGGCGTGACGGTCTACCGAACGCTGTTCTTCTTGCCGACGCTCGCGCCGGCGGTCGCCGCGGCGCTCGCGTTCGTGTTCCTCTTCAACCCCTCGATCGGGCCGATCAACCAGATCCTGTCGGGCCTCGGGATGAAGAACACCCCGCTGTGGTTCCAGAGCCCGACGTGGTCGAAGCCTGCGATCTTGGTCATCGGTCTGTGGGGCATCGGCGACGCGATGGTGATCTTCCTCGCCGGGCTGTTGGACGTGCCGCGGCAGCTGTACGAGGCCGCAGACATCGAGGGTGCCTCGCGCTACCAGCGGTGGCGCCATGTGACGCTCCCGATGATCTCGCCGGTGATCTTCTTCACGTTGGTGATCGGGGTGATCGAGGGGTTCCAGACCTTTACCGAGGCCTACGTCGCCAACGTCACGGCGAGTGGCGGTGATGTGAACGCGCTCGGTAGCCCGCTGCAGTCGTTGTTGTTCTTCACGACACGGCTGTACCAGGTCGGTTGGCTCCGATATCAGATGGGG
>JBJMLQ010000034.1:0-7271 GCA_045805225.1 Actinomycetota bacterium
CGAGGGCCGCCGCGCCCTCGCCGTACGCGGTGTTCGCCGCCGAGATCGCCGGCGCCACGATCCGCACCACGAACGGCATCGCGACGAGTGATTGCGCGAGCGGGACCAGCCACACGGACCCGCGGAGGTCGAGCGGCGCCCGGTCGAACGCGACGACGTAGCCGAAGCCGAGCGTCACGGCCGACACCCCGAGCGGGACCGCGACGACGCCCCACACCGCCCGCCTCCGCGCATGCAGCCCGGTCGCGACGGCGAGCGATCCGCCGATCACCATCGCGAGCACACACGCGAGCGCCGCCGCGCGCAGCGATGTCCAGATCGCGGCGACGGGGTCGATCGAGAAGACACCTCCGCGCCGGGCGTCGCCGATGTGCAGGAAGTTCGCGAACGTCAGGCCGTCCGGACCCGTCAGCGATCGATGGATCAGCCGCCCGAGGGGAACGAGCACGATCGCGATCGCGACCAACGTCACCGTCACGAGCGCCCCCCGTTCGGCCCGCGAACGGGGCGGGCGCCGGCCGGGGACGGGGTCGACCGCCGCCGCCCGAGACGCGAGCACCCCGTCGACGAGCAGCAGCACGCCGACGAACGCCAGTTGCACGAGCGCCAGCACGGCGGCGCCGGAGAGGTCGAGGAACTGCGACGTGCGCTCGAAGATCTCGACCTCGATGGTCGTTCGCCCCGGTCCACCGAGCAGCAGCACGACCCCGAACGACGTGAAGGTGAACAGGAAGACCAACGTCGCCGCGCTCACGATCGCCGGGCGGGCGAGCGGGATCAGGACCCGTGTCACCCGGCGCCAGCTTCCCGCGCCGAGCTCCGCGGCGGCGTCTTCGAGCGCCGGGTCCATCGTCGCCCACGCCGCGCCGACCACCCGGACGACGACGGCGATGTTGAAGAAGACGTGCGCCGCGACGATCGCGACGACCGACCCCGGCAGTCCGGTGAACGCCAGGCCGACGACGACCGTCGGGAGCACGAACGGCAACAGCACGATCGCGTCGACGAACGCGCGCCCGCGGAACGCGTACCGCGACACGACATAGGCGATCGGCAGGCCGACCGCCAGCGTCAGCGCCGTCGAGACGACCGCCTGCCACACGGTGAACCAGATGACCTCGTGCACGTGTGGCTGTCCGAGGACGCGGGCGAACGCCCCTGGGTCGGGCCCGAGCGCGCGCCACATGATCGCGCCGAACGGGTACGCGAAGAACACCACCAGGAACGTGACGGGCACAAAGAACAGGACGCCGCGCGCGCGAGGGGTCACTGCCCCATCACGGCCGCCCACCGCTGGACCCATTCCGCTCGGTTCGCGGCGACCTGGTCGGGCGGCAGCGACCACGGCTTCCGCACGACGGCGGCGTACTTCGTGAACACGGCGGGAACGGACGCCAGCCTCGAGACGGGATAGACGAACATCCGCAGTGGGATGTCGTCCTGGAACGCGGGGGAGAGCATCCACTCGATCACCTGCTGTGCCGCTGTGGGGTGGTCCGTTCCCGTCAACACGCCGGCGAACTCGACCTGGCGCCAGCACGTGCGGGTCAGGACGCCGACCGGCGCCGCCGTCATGGGCGTGTTCGCGAAGTAGACCTCCGCCGCCGGGTCCGTCGCGTAGGACACGACGAGCGGGTGCGTGCCGTCGCCGCCGCTCGCACCCGAGAACTCGCCGTAATACGCGCGGTTCCAACTGTCGACGACCGTGACACCGTTGTCGCGGAGCTTCGCCCAATAGTCTTCGAAGCCAGGGTCGCCGTACGCGGCGACCGTGGCCAGCAGGAACGCCAGTCCCGGAGAGGAAGTCGCCGGGTTCTCGACGACGAGCTGGTCGCGGTACCGCGGATCGGTGAGGTCGTCCAGCGACGTGGGCGCCGGATTGCCCGATCCGTAGGCACTCACGTCCGTGTCGACGCAGACCTCACCGTGGTCGATCGGCGTGATGCGGTCTTCGGCGTCGAGCAGGTACGTCTTCGGCACCTCGGCGAGCGCGGCGGACGCGTAGGGAACGAAGACATCCTTGCCGAGCACGTCGGCGATCTGGCTGTTGTCCACGCCGAACGCAAGGTCGCCCTCCGGGTTGCCCGAGTCCAGGATCAAGCGGTTCGCGAGCTCGCCCGCGTCGCCGACCGGCACGATCTTCACGATGATGCCCGTCCGCGCCTCGAACGCCTGCAGCACCGACTTCGAGACATCGAACGAGTCGTGTGTGAGGAGCGTCACCGTCACCGGAGCGACCGGCTGTCCGGGGGAGCTGTCCTGGGTCGTCGTGCACGCGACCGCGACCGTCGCGAGGAGCGCGCAACAGGCGGCGGCGTGGCGGATCATGGCTCGTGTCCCGGCCGGATCGCGAGGACGACGCCGTGTCGCACCCGCACCGTCGCGATCGCGTCGACGAACTCGTTCGACAGTCCGAGCGAGGAGCCGGGCGCGAGGTCGCCGTCGTCCAGCGGCCAGCGAAGGCCTCGCGTCGTGACGCCGCTCGCCGGGCCGCCGACGGCGTAGAGGCTGACCAGCTCGCCGACCTCGCCTTCGATCGCGCGCTCGTCGCGTACGACCCAGATCCGGGCGTTGCCGAGCACGGCGTCTATCTCACGGTCGGCCCACCGATCCGACGCGAGCAGGAAGGCGTTGCCCAACAGGTGGTCGAGTCTGCCGCCGTCGCCGCCGACCACCACGATCCGACGCGCCGCGGCGGCGACGGCGGCAGCGACCGCGAGCTCGAGGTCCGACGCATCCTTGTCGACCGGATGGCGCTCGACCCGCGGCGCCCGCGCCACGGCATCTTGCGGCGCCGAGTCGAGGTCGCCGACGAGGAGGTCGACCCGCAGGCCGAGCCGTTCCGCCTCGAGGATCCCGCCGTCCGCCGCGATGACGAGGGTGTCCTCGGGCACGTCGGGCAGCGGGGCGCGCGCGGGACCTCCCGCAGAGACGACGATCGCGGTTCGGGCCATCGCTCCCTCCGCCAGCATTACCTGGGTCAGGTTCGCGGGTCGCCGGCGCGGTAGCCGGCCTCTCAGCCCGGTTGACCCGAGCTCCCCGGTGGTTCTCATCGAGTATAGGTCGTGTGTTGTTGCCCGGCTGCCTACAGGTTCGGGGCCAAGATGATGCCTAGCACGATGTGGCGAGCACCCACGTGAGCGAGGAGACGCGGCTCTCGCTGGTCTATCGGAACGACGGACCGGCGATCTGGCGGGCGCTGTTGGCGTTCACCGGCGATCCCGCGGTCGCGGAGGACGCGATGTCGGAGGCGTTCGCGCAGGCGCTCGCCCGAGGCGACGAGCTGCGGGAGCCGGCCCGATGGGTGTGGCGGGTCGCGTTCCGCGTGGCGGCGGGCGAGCTGAAGCGCCGGCGGACGTTCGAACCGCTCGACGTCGAGCCCGGGTACGAGCACCCCGATCCGATCGATCATGTGATCGCGGCGCTTGGGCAGCTCTCGCCGAACCAGCGTCTGGCGGTGGTGCTGCACGACTACGCCGACCGGTCGGTCGCCGAGGTGGCGTCGACGATCGGTGCGAGCCGCGCCACGGTCCACGTCCACCTGAGCACAGGCAGGCGGCGGCTCCGGGAGCTGCTGGAGGAAGACGGCGATGCGTGACCTGAAGGGTCTGTTGGAACCGCTCGGCGACCGTCCGATGCCCGACCGCTGGGACTCGATCCAGCGCCGGCGCGTCGGACCACTGCCCGAGCCCCACCGTTCTCGTTTGGGTGCCGGGGTCGCGGCGGGGGTGGTCGCCGTCTTGGCGATCGCCGTCATCGCGTGGCTGTCGCCGCTCGGCGGTCCGAGCGAGCAACCGACGTCTGCGACCGCAGGGCCGCCACCGTCGTGGCTCGTCGATCAGGCGTATCAGCTCGCGTACGCGAACGGCGACATCTCGCCCGACCGCGCGGAGTGGATCCTGACCGACGCGAACACCATCGCGCCGGCCGTCGGTCTGCAAAGCGGCGATCCGAACGTGCAGGAGTATCTGATCGTGCTGCACGGCGACTTCACGGGCTTCGATGCGTCGGTCCCCACCGGCGCGAATCTTCCGCACGGGCACGTGCTGAGCGCCGCGTTCGACGCGACCTCGCAGGCGGTGACCGATCTGGGGATCGGCGAGCAACCCGTGTCGGTCCCGGGTCTTGCGCCTTTCGATCTGCCGGATGCGGCGCAGATCTATATCTCGCCCGAGGGGTGGACGATGCCGGTGCCGCCCGGCTGGCACACGCGCGCGACGACGGTGCCGGCGCCGCGCGGCCCCGCGCAGGGCACGATCGTCACCAACGGCCCCGCGGCCTCCTCGACACCCTCGGGCACAGAGACCGCCGTCGCGGCCGCGAATTTCCCTGCGGCGGGTGTCGCCATGGTGATCTCGGACCTGCCGCCCGACGGCCAGACCCAGCCGGTCGTGCCGCCGTTGCAGTGGTCGGACTTCACCCAAGTCTCGAACGATCAGGGCTCGACGGCGTGGCACGTGTCGCTCGAGGGACCGCGCCAGATCTTCTCGATGGAGGTGCGCGTGGGTGATCAGGCGTCGCCGCAAGACACCGCCGCGCTGCACGACATGATCGCGGCGCTCGCGTTCGGCGACCAGGCGGGCACGCTCCCGAGCCCGAGCGGCGCGCCCGGCTTGCCGACGCAGTCCTCGGTCGTCGACGGCCGGTTCGTCTCCGACGTCGAGCTCGACGGCGGCGCGCTCTCTGTGCAGCCCGCGCCGATCGACACGGTGCCGGTCGTCCCGAAGGCCGACGCCGAGCAGATCCTCACGGCGAGCCCGCTCTTCCAAGGCACGTCCGCCGGCGTCATCGGTTTCGGTCTCGTCACCTCGCAGGTGAGCCAGCACGGCGTGCCGATCTACCAATCCGATCCCGCGTGGATCGCCTTCGGCTGGGGCGGCGCCACGAACTGTCCGATGGAGACGGCGCCGCCCTCGCCGGCGGACCTGCCCGGCGGCGGCTACGTCGCCGTCGCGCTGGTGGAGGGCGCCGGCGGCGGCGACTTCTCCTACGAGGCCCGTTCGGAAACGTGCGGAACCATCACGGGGCCCACGGTTCGGCCGGCGACCTACAGCGAGTCGGTGCCGTGGACGCCGAACGGTCAGGTCACGGGTGGCAGCCTGCAGATCACGTACACCCCGCCGGCGTGCGCCGGCACCGCGACCTACAGCGCAGGAGGATCCGGGGAAACCGTGACCCTGAGCGTCGAGGTCGAGCTGCCCGACAGCCCCGGTGTCTGTCCGAGCCCGGCGCCGGTCACGGATGTCGTCGCGTTGAACGACGGCACGCAGTCCGTGACCACGGTCCGTCACGCACCGACCGGCGTGGTCCGGCAGGCCGGGTTCTAGCCGGCGCCGGGCGACGCGGCCGGCTCGGTCGTGTACTCGGTCCAGCGGTTGTACCGCGCGACCTCCCATCGCTGGGTGGTCGCCGCCTGGAAGGCTGCCGCGAGCACCGCGATCACGACGACCAGCACCGCCCATCCGAACCCCGCGTCGGTCACCACCTTGACGGGATGGTCGGCGAGCTGCTGCGGCGTGAGTTGGTTGAACAGGACGAGCACCGTCCCGACCACACCTGCGGCGCCGAGCAAGCTCGTCCCGATCACCACGACCCACTTCTGGATGTTCAGCATGATCGTGAGCACCGCGAACACGATCCCGGCCGCCAGGCCGAGCAGCCACACCAGCACGCCGAGTTGCACCCCGATCAAGCCGAAGAACCCGACCACGATCCCGTAGCCGAGGTAGCCGCCGATCAGCGCTACCGCCGCGAACCAGAACAGGTAGGACAGCAGCGCGAAGATCAACCCGAGGAAGAATGCGACGACCCAGCTGAACCCGGTCGACAGGAACCCGTCGCCGAACAGCGCCTGCACGCCTTGCGCGCCGATCGCGAGGCCGAAGAAGAAGCCCCAGATGGGCAGGATGATCCAGAACAGCCGCGTCCCGAAGAACGCGACGATCGCGCTCAAGAAGAGCAGGAACGACGCGGCGACGATCGCGGCGAACGTGCCGTCGGTGTTCATCGGGTCCTCCGATCGTGGGTGATGCGCGCATCGTTGCACCGCCGCACGCCGTCTGCCAGCACGCGGGGCTATCGGATCGGAGCCGCCGCAAGGGTGCGCACGATGCCGTCCTCGATCGCGATGGCCGTCGCCTCGGGGAGATCGTGCGTGAGGACCGAGAACGCCACGAGCGTGCCGGCGCCCGTTCGCACGTATCCGGAGAGCGTCGACGCGGGCCGGATGAAGAGCGTTCCCGTCTTCGCGCGGACGGGGACGCCGTCCAGACGCGAGCTGAGCGTTCCCTCGCCGCCGGCCGGGAGCGATCGATAGAGCGCGCGGAACCACCCTCTGTGGCGAGCCGTGAGCAACATCGCGACCATGCCGTTCGCCGAGGTGCGGTCCTGGTCCGAGAGGCCGCTGCCGTCGCGGACGGTCGAGTTCGAACCGTCCGCGGCCGCCCACCGTTGGATCACGCGGGCGCCGGCGGCCGTCGATCCGTCGCGACCCTCCGCTGCGCCGAGCGCCTTGTCCGCGAGCTCCGCGTAGAGGTTGTCGGATTCGTGGTTCTGTTCGACGAGCAGCTGCGCCATCGGCGCGGAGTCGATCGCCGCGAGCGTGTGGAGCTCGCCGGGCTCGGGTGCGACGGACGTCGCCCCGGCCACGTCGATGCCGGCGGAGCGCAGGGCGGCGGCGAACGCCGCCGCCGCCTCGGGCTCGGGTGAGCTGTCGCCGCCCGCGAGGCGAAGCGCCGTGGGCCGCGTGACGTACTCGCGCGAGATGCGCGGCAACCATCCGGGAGCCCACCAGCCGCGGTCGAACGCGCCGGTGTCACCGACCACGCCACCGGTCACGCGCCGAAGACCCGAGGCGCGGAGCCTGTGTGCCAGCGTCGAGAGGCCGGTCGGGGTGAGCGTCGGGTCGCCGCCGCCGACGAGCCAAAGGTCGCCGTGCAGGACACCGTGGCGCGGTCGTTCATGCGCAGCCGCCGCCGTCCGATACCGGAACGATGGGCCCAACAGGTCGAGAGCGGCCATCGAGGTGAGCAGCTTCTCGTTGGACGCCAGCACGCGCGGTTGCTCGCCGAGGTGGGTGTACACGATGCGGTCGTCGAGCCCGACGGCGACGGACACGTCGCGGTCGCCGATGGCCGTATCGATCGCTCGGACCCACGATGCGTGCGCCGGATCGACGGTGACGCCGAACGACGGCGCCGAGGACGCCGACGCGGGCGGCGCGTCGGTCGACGCGGACGCTCGCACCGTGGCGCTCGGCGACGTCTGCGGCC
>JBJMLQ010000035.1:0-16983 GCA_045805225.1 Actinomycetota bacterium
CGAGCTCGCGCGTCTGGAATTGGAGCTTGTCGAGCTTCGTCAGGCCGTCGACGATCTGGGCGACGTCCTCGCCGAACTCGGTGCGGATCGTGTCGAGCGAGACCGTCGTGTCCTCGACGGTGTCGTGCAGCAGTCCGGCCTCGAGCGTCGTCGTGTCGAGCCGCATGTCGGCGAGGATCTGCGCCACCGCGAGCGGATGCTCGATGAACGGCTCCCCCGACAGGCGCCGCTGCCCGGCGTGGGCCGCTTCGGCGGTTTGGTACGCAGCCTCGAGCGCCTTCAGGTCGCCCTTCGGGTTGTAGCTGCGGACCTTCCGTTGGAGGGCGTCGAACCCGGTCGGCTCGGAATCGGAGCGGCGACGGCGTGGCAGCGGGAGCCTGCCGCCGCGGCGGGCGGCGGGCTGCGCACTGCCGATGGTGACGTCATCACGGGTATCCACGCCTGGGAGCCAGTGTACGGCCGCCCTGCCGCGCCCCCGCGATCAGTACTGGATCAGCGTGAAGAGGTCGTAACCCTGGAGCTTGTCGCGCCCGTGCAGGAACTCGAGCTCGATCAAGGTCGCGATGCCGCACACCTTGCCGCCGACGCGTTCGACGAGGCTCGCCGCCGCCTTCGCCGTTCCGCCCGTCGCAAGGACGTCGTCGACGACGAGCACGCGCTCTCCGGGCTGTACGGCGTCCTTGTGGATCTCGAGCGCGGCCGAGCCGTACTCGAGCGCGTAGGACTCCTCCAGGGTGTCGTGCGGCAGCTTGCCCTTCTTGCGGACCGGGATGATCCCCGCGCCGAAGTGGTACGCGACGGGGGCGCCGAGGATGAACCCGCGGGCCTCGATGCCGACGACCTTGTCGACGTTGCCTCGGCCGAAGTGCACGACGATCAGGTCGATGATCGTCGAGAAGGCGATCGGGTCGGCCAGCACCGGCGTGATGTCTTTGAAGACGATGCCCGGCTCCGGGAAATCCGGGACGTCGCGGATCAACGCTTCGATCTGCTCGATCTGCACGGCTACCTCCGCTTGCGCTTGGCCGGCTGGCCCTTCTTGTTGCGGGGCTTCGGCTTGGGCCGGGGGCGCGCCGCCATCGCGGCGGTGGCGCCGGTGGCCGCGGCATCGTCGGCCGCGGCGATCGCCGGTTGCGCGGTGGGCGCGCGCACCGTCCGCGTCGTCGGCTGGGCGACCCGGCCGCGCTTGACCTGGCGCTCGTGGATGATCGTGAGCATCGGCGCCGCGATGAAGATCGACGAGTACGCACCGATCGCGACGCCGACGAACATCGCGAACGCGAAGTCCTTCAGCGTCTGCCCGCCGAACAGCAGCAGCGACAGGATCGGCAACAGCACGACGAGCGACGTGTTCACCGACCGCATCACGGTCTGGTTCAACGACATGTCGACCACGCCGGTGTACCCGAGACGCGCCGTCAGGGCCGCCGACTCGGTGTTTTCCTTGATCTTGTCGTAGATCACCACGGTGTCGTACAGCGAGAACCCGAGGATCGTGAGGATCGCGATCACCGTTTCCGGTGTGACCTCGCGGCCGACCAGCGCATAGATGCCGGCCGTGATCAAGACGTCGTGGACGAGCGCGATCATCGCGCCGGCCGCCATCGACCACTCGAACCGCCACGCGATGTAGATCGCGATGAACAGCAGCACGAACAGCAGCCCGCGGATCGCCTTTCGCGAGATCTCCTGACCCCATGTGGGTCCGACGTCCTCGACGTTGATCTCCTCCGGCGAGATCTTCGCTTGGCTGGCGAGGTCGTTGATCAGCGCCTCGCGGTCACCCGCCGCGGTGAGCGCGTCGGTCCGGATCGAGACCTGCTCGCCGCCCGAGACCAGCTGGATCTCCCCCGGCAGGTTGTACCTGTCGAGCACGGACTGGATCTGGTCGGGCGTGAGCGTCGTGCCCGGCGCGTAGTTCACCTCGGCGCCGCCGACGAAGTCGATCGAGAAGTGGAACCCGTTGACGACGATCCCGATCAGCGACAGCGCGATCAAGATCCCGGAGAAGATGAACCACCAGTTGCGATGCTCGATCAACTGCAGATGGGGCACGCGGTAGCCGCGGTAGACGCCGTACGCGCTCTTGACGCTCACGACGCACCCTCCGTCTGCTGTTCGTGCTCGATGTGGTCGGCGCCGGTGGCCGAGATCAGGCCGAAGCCGCGAAGCGTCGACAGACGCTTGCTCCGCGCGATCAAGAACACCGTCGGGCGCTTGAAGAAGTAGACGACCACGAGGTCCAGCGCGGTCGCCACCCCGAGCGTCAGCGCGAACCCACGGACGGAGCTCACCGCCGTGAAGTACAGCACCGCCGCCGCGATCCCGGTCACGATGTCGGCCGCGACGATCGTCTTGAACGCGCGCTGGAACGCGGGCTGGACGGCCGTCCGCGGCGAGCGGCCCGCGCGGACCTCGTCCTTCAATCGTTCGAAGAACACGATGTAGGAGTCGGCGGTCACACCGAGCGAGATCACGAGCCCCGCGACGCCCGCGAGCGTCAACGCGTAGCCGAAGCTCCGTCCGGCGAGCGAGATCAGCGTGATCGCGGCGATCGCCCAGATCGACATCCCGAACCACGCCACGATGCCGAGCAGCCGGTAATAGAACAGCAGGTACATGAACAGCAGGATCAGGCCCGCCGCTCCCGCGATGATGCCCTCCTTCAACGACGTGGTGCCGAGCGTCGGGCTCACCGTTCGGACCGACTGCTGCGTTAGGTTCACCGGCAACGAGCCCGCGTTGAGGATCGCGGCGAGGTTCTTCGCGTCGCTTTCCGTGAAGTTGCCGGTGATCTGCCCGCGACCTGCCGTGATCGGCGACTGCACGACCGGGTTGGAGATGATGCTGTGGTCGACCGCGATCGCGATCTGGTTCTGCGGGGGTTGCGCGTTGACCGCCTCGCGTGTCGCCGTCGCGAACGCGGCGGTGCCCGGGCCGTCCAGAACGAAGTTGATCACCCACTCCGCGACCGACTGACTCGAACCCGACAGCGAGGCGGTCGCGCTGGTGATGTTCGCGCCGGTGATCACGACCGGTCCCAGGTGGACGTAGTCGTTGTTCTTGTCGGGGTACCAGACGTCGGTCGAGTCGTTCGCCGCCCCCTGACACTGCTTAGTCTCGGCCTGCGACGGGGGACACGTCAGCGTGATCGACTGGTACTGCGGGTCGCTCGGGGTCACGATCTCAAGCGTCGGCCGCTCCTCCAGGCGGGCGGTCTTCCCGATCAACTGGAGCAGGCTCTCCTGCCCCGTCGCGCGCTGACGCTCCGCGGCCGCGTCTTGCGACGTGTAGCAGCCGAGATCCTGTCCCTGCGAGCTCACGACGCAGTACTGCGTGGTGACGTGCTGGACGGACAGGGCGTTGAGCCCCGCCTGCGCGTCCTGCTTCGAGGTGTAGTCGCACGGCAACGTCGACGAGCCGCTGGTGTCGAGTTGCCCGTACGCCGTCTGGGACGGCGAGGGCTTCGGGCTGCCGCTCGGCGCGCCGCTCGCGCTCGGCGTCGCGGACGGTCCGGACGATGGCTTCGTCTTGGCTGTCGGTGCGGGCGTCGGCGTCGCGCTCGGCGTCGTGCTCTGGCTCGCGGTGGTCCCCGGCGGACTGATGCACCACGACGTCTTCGTCACCTTCGTGGTCATCGACTTGTACGCCGCCTGCGCGGCCGCGTAATCGGGGTAGCACTTGAGCGGCGCGTTGGAGAGGTCGGTCAGGCAGTACTGGCCGAGCTTCGATCCCGGGCCTTGCGACGGGGTGGGGCTCGCCGACGGCGTTGGGGTCTCGCTCGAAGACGCCGATGCGGACGCGGACGGCGACGTCTTCGGCGCCGGCGTGATGCCCTGCTTCGCCGCGTCGGCGGCGGTCTGCGAGTCGAAACACGCGAGCTGCGCCGTGCCCGCGAAGACGCAGACCTGGCTCTGTTTCGAGGTGACCTCGAACCCGCCCAGGGCGGTGGTGGGCGTCTTCGCATCGCTCGCGCACCCGTACGTCGACCCCTTGGGGTCCGCGATGCATTGCAGGTCGACCGCACGCTGCTCGATCTTGCTGTCCGAGAGACCTGGGATCTGGACCTCGATCGTGTTGCCGGACAGCGCGATGTCGGGCTCGCCGACGCCGAAGGCGTCGACGCGGCTCCGGATGTTCTCGAGGGCCTGCTGCATGGTGTCGGGCGGCGTGCCGTCGGGCGCCGACAAGATCACGGAGACGCCACCCTTCAGGTCCAACCCGAGCACCGGCTGCAAGCGACCCGTCGCGAACGCCGCGACCGACAGCGCGACCACCACGACCACGACGATGATCGAGACCCACAGGCCCTTGCCGCCGCGTTTCACGCGAGCTCCTGCCCGTTGGCGAACAATTGGAAGGTTGCGTCGATCGCCGTCGCGGCGTGACGGCACATCTGCATCCTGCCGAGGAAGATCTCGAAGTAGTCCATGACCTGGCTGATCTTGGTGTCGATCGTCAGCTCCAGACTGACGGTTCGAGCGTCGGAGTCTACCCGCAGGAAACTCTGTTCGACGGCGTAGTTGACGCGGTCGTGGATGTCGCCGGCGAGGTCGACGTCGGTCGGTCGGCGGACGCGGCTGCGATGGACATCGGCCTTGTCGGCCAAGATCACGGCCGCAGACACCGGCGATACCGCGGAGCCCTCGCTCTCCTCGTGGTTCGCGATCGCGGCCATGATCAGCATCAGGTCTGCGCTGTCGGCACGCTCGCGCAGCGCGTCGTACGCGAGCATCGCGCCGCTTTGGCCGTGACCGTCGCGCGTCAACGCGTTCCCCATGTCGTGCAGGTAGCCGGCCACGCGCGCGAGCTCGGCCTCACGCACGCTGAACCCGAGGCGGCGCAGCACCTGATACGCGATCTTGCCGACCAGATGTGCGTGCCGAAAGCCGTGCTCGGTGTAGCCCATCGCATCCATCACCCGATCCGCCGACGCGATGAACATCGACAGTTGCGGGTCGGACTGGATATCGCCGAGCGTGATCGAGGCGACCTCGGCCAGGGGTTCGACGGCGGGCACATCCGGGATCGGCGCCCCATGGGGCGTTCCGACGGCGTCTTCCCTCACGGGCGGAACGGACCCTCGGCGTTGTCGGCATCCGCGGCGGCGGTGTCCTGATCGGCGTCGACGAGGTCGACGACCGCGTCATCGTCGTCATCTTCTTCGTCGTCGTATTCCTCGCCGTCGTCGTCGTCGTCTTCGCTCACGACGCGCGCGATGGCCCCACGGATCAGCTTGATCTGCGTGCCGGGCGCGATCTCGAGCACGATCGTCCCCTCGTCTTCGTCTTCGTCGACGATCGTCCCGAAGATCCCTGCGGTGGTCATGATCTCCGAGCCGATGCCGGCGCTCTTCTGCAGGTCCTGCTGCTTCGCAGCCTTCTTGCGCTGGGAGCGCATCATCACGAACAGCATCACGGGCATCCCGAGGAGCAGGAGCAGCAGGATCGGGCTCCCGCCACCGGAGGTCTGTTGCGCAAGGAACATGGGGTCCTTCCGATCTGGTGGCCTGACGCGCCGGCGCGCGCGAGAGGCGAGTTTACCTGCGGGAACGCGGGCCGGGCCTACGCCAGCGGCAACTGGCCGGGCGCCGTGACGCCCAGATGCGCGTACGCGCGCGGCGTCGCGGTGCGCCCCCTCGGGGTCCGCTGGAGGAACCCCAATTGCAGCAGGTACGGCTCGACGACGTCCTCGACGGTGTCCGGCTCCTCCCCGACGGCTGCGGCAAGCGTCGTCAGGCCCACCGGACCCCCCGAGAACCGGTCGATGATCGCACGCAGCACCGCGTGGTCGAGCCGGTCGAGCCCCTCGCCGTCCACCTCGAACATCTCGAGCCCGGACCGGGCGACGTCGCCGGAGATCGCGCCGTCGTGCCGGACCTCGGCGACGTCTCGCACGCGGCGCAGGAGGCGGTTCGCGATGCGCGGGGTGCCGCGAGCGCGCCGGGCGATCTCACCGGCGGCCTCGGGCGTCGTGTCGACCCCGAGGATACGCGCGCTCCGCAGGACGATCGTCGTGAGGTCGCCGGTGTCGTAGTAGTCGAGGCGCGGGCTGAAACCGAACCGCTCGCGGAGCGGGAGCGTGATCCGCCCCGGGCGCGTCGTCGCCGCGATCAGCGTGAACCGCGGCAACTCGAGGCGGATCGACCGCGCCGTCGGCCCCTTGCCGATCACGACGTCGAGGCTGAAGTCCTCGAGCGCCGGGTACAGCACCTCCTCGACGGGCCGCGGCATGCGATGGATCTCATCGACGAACAAGACGTCGCCGTCGGCAAGGTTCGTGAGGATCGCGGCCAGGTCCGACGGCCGCTCGAGCGCCGGCCCGCTCGTCGGCTGGAACCCCGCGCGCATCTCGAGCGCGACGATCTGCGCGAGCGTCGTCTTGCCGAGGCCGGGCGGCCCGCTGAACAGCAGGTGGTCGACCGGTTCGTCGCGCTGTCGCGCGCCTTCGAGCAGCACGTGAAGCTGTTCCTTGACCCGTTCCTGGCCGACGAAGTCATCGAGCGTGCGCGGCCGGAGCGCGACATCGAACTCCCGGTCTTCGGGGCTGCGGGCGGTCGACTCCAACAGGCGTTCATCCGGGACGTCGGTCTCGGGCATGGCCGTCATCGTCCCACCTTCTGCAGCGCCTCACGGAGGAGGTCGTCGGGGGCCTTCCCGTCGGGATCGATGTCGGCGAGCGCCTGGGACGCCTCCGCTGGCGTGAGCCCGAGCGCGAGCAACGCGTCACGGACGTCGGCGAGCGGACCCGCCGCCACGATCTCGGCCCCGTCACCGCCGAGCTTGTCGCGGAGATCGAGCACGACCCGCTGCGCCACCTTCTTGCCGACGCCCGGCACGACCGTCAGGGCGTCGGCATCGCCGGCGATCACCGCGCGGCGGAGCGCATCGGGCTTCAACGCCGACAGGAACGCGAGCGCGACCTTGGGACCGACGCCGGTGACGCCGGTGAGCTGATCGAACAGCACGCGCTCGTCCGGCGACGAGAACCCATACAGGGTCATGGAGTCCTCGCGAACGACCATCCGCGTGCAAACGCGGGCGCGGCCGCCGGCGGCCGGGAGCGCGGACAACAACGACGTCGGCACCACGAGCTCGTACCCGACGCCGCCGACATCGAGCACGACACGATTGAGACCGATCTCGACCACGTCCCCGTCGAGGAACGCGATCATCGGGCGCCCGCCCGGGCGGCGACGGCGCGCATCGGCGCGGCGAGCAGATGCGTCAGCGCGACCGCGACGGCGTCGGCGGCGTCCGGCTGGGACGGGACATCGCGGAGCCCGTGGATCCGCGCGAGCGCCTGCTGCACCTGCGCCTTGTCGGCGTTGCCGGCGCCGGTGACGGCCTGTTTGACCTCGTTCGGCGCGTACTCGGCGACCGGCAGCCCGGCCTCCGCCGCGACGAGGATGATCGCGCCCGTCGCCCGCGCGACGTGCAGGGCGCTCACCTGGTTGCGGCTCCATGCGACGCGTTCGACCGCGACCGCGGACGGCCGATGCGTGGTGATCGCGGCGCGAGCGGCGTCGGCGATCGTTCGCAGGCGGACGCTCTCATCTGCGTCCGCGGGGGTCGAAACGGTCGTCGCGAACAGGAGGTCGGTCGCGCGTTGGCGCCGATGGACGACGGCGAGACCGCAACGGGCAACGCCGGGATCTACGCCGAGGACGGAGCTCTCGAACATCTGTTCGCCGCAGTCTAGGCGCGTGGCAGCGCCCGAGCAACGACCGTCACGTGGCGACGGCGACGTACCGGTCGCGGTCCTTCATCGGTGAGCGCACAACCTCCGGCGTGAGCGACGCGGCCACGAACGCGGCTCGGTACTCCTCATCCGTGAAGAGGGTGAGCTCATGCAGCTCTTGTTCCTGCTCGAAGCCATCGTCGGCGGTCGCGATCAGGTAGCGCATGTCCAGCACCGTGCGCTCCCCGTCGCGCCAGCTGCGGACGACGCGCGAGACCGCCACGTCGCCGGCGGTTTCGGCGAGCGCCGTGACGTTCGTGCCCGGCCACCATGCGTCCGGACGGACCCAGCCGTCGACGACCAAGACGCCGCCGGGCGCGAGGTGCGCGGCCATCCTGCCCGTCGCGCGTGCCAGCTCGTCGGCGTCACGCAGGTACCCGACGGCGCTGAACAGGCACGTGACCACGTCGAAGGTCCGGCCCAGACCGAACGTCCGCATATCGGCGTTCACCAGGGGCACGTCGGGGAGGCGCTCCCGTGCGATCGCCAAGAGCCCGTCGTCCAGATCGACGCCACCGACGTCGGGGAACTCCGCGCGAAGCAGCTCCAGGTGCTTGCCGGTCCCGCACGCGACGTCCAGCAGCGACGAGGCGCCGGGGTTCCGCTCTCGGATCAGCGACACGAGATCGCGCGCTTCCGCGTCGTAGTCCTTGAAGGAGTAGACGAGGTCGTAGACGTGCGGGGTGCGCTCGAACATAGGCGGTCACCCTAGCCGCCAACCGTGCTGCGGTACGGCGACTAGCCTCGCGGCGTGCGCCGGATCATCCTCGTGACGTCGATCGCCGCCGAGCGTGAGGCCGTGTTCGATCTCTCGACGGACCTCGATCTTCATCAGGCGTCGATGCATCGCTCGAGCGAACGCGCCGTCGCGGGCCGTACGTCGGGCCGCATCGCGCTCGGCGAGGCCGTCACGTGGCGAGCTCGCCATTTCGGGGTGTGGTGGACGATGACCAGCCGGATCGAGGTGCTGGATCGACCGATCTCCTTCGTCGACGCCCAAGTGCGGGGTCCGTTCGGCACATATCGGCACGAGCATCGGTTCGTGCCTGTGGCCGGAGGAACGGTGATGACCGACCTCGTCGACATCGCCGCGCCGCTCGGGCTGGTCGGAAGACCGTTCGAGCGGCTCGTCGCGCGCTACCTCGAACGCCTCCTCACCGAGCGCAACGAAGCGATCGCTCGAGCGGCGGTTGAGATCGGCTGATCCGACGGCGGCCGACCGGCCGCTTGTCACATCGGGCTATCACCCGACGCCGCCGGGCGGCGCCGGCGGCGCTTGGTTCGGCGGCGTCGGCACCTCCGTCGGCGCGTTGCGCAGGACCGTTCGTGGCGCGCCGACGTCCACACCATCGACGAGCGCGGTCGCCGTGCCGGCGCCGTGGCTCCAGACCACCGCCGACAGCGACTCCGGCTGACCGCAGCCTCCCGTCGCGACCAACAGCGTCTTCGCGTCCAGCCACCCGAGCGCGTGCGTCGGTCCGTCGCCGCCGGAGATCGCGGGGTGGGCGCCTTGCGCGTCGACGACCATGGCCTGTTCCTCGTCGCAGGACGCGCCCTGGGTCGCGGACATCAGCGGCCCCGACGGCGCGAGCTGCAGGCCGTGCGCGGTCGGCGACAACCCGCGCGACAGCACCGTCTGGAAGGTCGATCGGTCCGCCAGATCCATCCAGTGGATCTCGCTCAGCGCGCCGGCGTGTTGCGCGATCCACCAGATCTGCGTGCCGTCGGGGCTGAACGCCACCGAGGAGAACGTCGTGTCGGGCCTCGAGAACACGAGCCGGACGGGATCCTTCCCCTCGTTGCTCGACAGCCAGATGCCTTGCCGCTGCCCCTGATCGACGATGAACCCGAGGGCGAGCCCGCTCGGGTGGTACGCGATCGATTCGTACATTCCGGGCGGCAGGTCGGTCAGCTTCTCGACGCTGCCGTCGTCCATGAAACGCTTCTCGGGCGCGCCGCTCGGCGACGCGTAGACGACTGCGAGTCCGAGCGGATGCCCCCAGTCGAACACGGTCGGCGTCGGTCCGACCGGCGGCCATGTCGGCGCGCCCGTCGGGACGCCGACGACCCCGAGCCCGGCCAGCATCACTCGATCGCCCTGCGGCCCGAACGCGAACGCGCCCGGCTGTCGCACGCGGAACAAGCACGCGAGCCCGCCGTCGTGCGGATCGAGGGCCCACGCGCGACCGTCCGCGACGAACGCGGCTGTTTCGCTCGGCACCGGTTTGCCGGTGCAGCCGGACGGCAGCGCGCTGCCGTCGGCAAGGGTGGCGCCCGTCGGTGAGGGCGGGACCGCGGACGACGTCGGCGGAGGACTTGCCGCGGTCGGCGATGCGGTCGTGGAGCTGATCGAGGTGCACGATCCGGCGATCAACGCGACCGCGAGCAGCACGAGGACGCGCGGGACCCGCATACGCGGACGCTACACCCGCGTCCGGGCCGAGGCGCGAAGGGATCGACGTCGCCGCTAGAGCGACGCCATGACTTCTTCGGGGATGTCGAAGTTGGCGTACACGTTCTGGACGTCGTCGAGGTCCTCGAGCGCGTCGATCAGCCGGAGCACCGCCGTCGCCTCCGACCCCGCGACGGGGATCGTCGACTGCGGCAGCATGGAGATCTCCGCGGAGAAGATCGGCACGCCCGCGGCCTCGAGCGCCCCCTGGACGGTCGTGAAGTCCTGCGGCGACGTCACGATGTCCCAGCTCGACTCGGAGTCGGTGAGGTCCTCGGCGCCGCCTTCCAACGCGAGCTCCAACAGGCGCTCCTCATCGGGCGCGGCGGACTTCTCGACGACGATGACGCCCTTACGCGTGAACTGCCACGCGACCGTGCCGGTCTCTCCGAGGTTGCCGCCGTTGCGGGTGAACGCGTGGCGAACCTCCTGGGCGGTGCGGTTGCGGTTATCCGTCAGCGCCTCGATCAGCAGCGCGATCCCGCCGGGCGCGTAGCCCTCGTAGACGATCTCCTCATATTTCTGGCCGTCGCCGAGCTCACCGGTCCCCCGCTTGATCGCGCGCTCGATGTTCTCGTTGGGGACCGAGAACGCCTTCGCCTTCTCGACGGCGCTCGCGAGCGTCATGTTGCCCTCGACGCTGCCGCCTCCCTCTCGAGCCGCGACCTCGACGGCGCGAAGGAGCTTCGCGTACATGTTCGAACGCTTGGCGTCGGTCGCTTCCTTCTTCCGCTTGATCGTCGCCCATTTGGAGTGGCCGGACATCGCTTACACCTTCCTCAGCAGGTAATCGTGGAGCCCGGTCTCGCCCACGAGCTCCGGGTGGAAGGATGCCACAACCAGGTTGCCCTGCTCCAGAACGACCGGGCGGTCCTCGAACGTCGCGAGCGTCGCGACGGCGTCGCCGATCCGCTCGATCCACGGCGCGCGGATGAAGACGCCGCGCACGCGGTGATCGATCCCGCGAACGGCGAGATCGGCCTCGAACGAATCGACCTGGCGACCGTAGGCGTTGCGCCGAACCTCGATGTCCATCAGGTCGAACAGCGGCTCGCCGCCGTCGACCTCGTGCGCCAGCACGATCATGCCTGCGCAGGTGCCGAGGACCGGCATGCCGGCGATCGCGCGCGCACGGACCGGCTCGACGAGGTCGTAGGCGCGCGCGAGCTTGCCGATCGTCGTCGACTCGCCGCCGGGGATCGCGAGGCAATCCACCTCCGCGAGCTGTTCGGGCGAGCGAACCTCGACGGGCGTCGCGCCGAGCGCAGCGAACACCTTCGCGTGCTCGCGGAAATCGCCCTGCAGGGCGAGCACGCCGGCCTTCATCCGCTTACCAGCCGCGATCCTGCAGCCGCGTCTCGAGCGTGCCGATCTCCAGGCCCTGCATCGGGTCGCCGATCCCGCGGCTCACCTTCGCGACCACGTCGGGGTCCTGGAAGTGCGTCGTCGCCTCGACGATCGCGCGCGCCATGGTCGCCGGATCCTCGGACTTGAAGATGCCCGAGCCCACGAAGACGCCGTCGACGCCGAGCTGCATCATCAGTGCCGCGTCGGCCGGCGTCGCGATGCCGCCCGCGGAGAAGTTGACCACGGGGAGCCGGCCGTGCTCGGCGACCATCCGCACGAGCTCGACCGGTGCGCCGAGGTCCTTCGCCTTGGTCACGTATTGCTCCGGCCGCAGCTGCGTGCACTCCGCGATGCCCGCGAGCAGCGCACGCTCGTGCCGGACCGCCTCGACGACGTTGCCGGTCCCGGCCTCGCCCTTGGTTCGGATCATGGCGGCGCCTTCGGCGATCCGCCGGAGCGCCTCGCCCAGGTTGCGGCACCCGCACACGAACGGCACGGTGAACGCCCACTTGTCGATGTGGAACTCCTCGTCGGCCGGCGTGAGCACCTCGGACTCGTCGATGTAGTCGACGCCGAGCGACTGCAGGACCTGGGCCTCGGCGAAGTGCCCGATCCGCGCCTTGGCCATGACGGGGATCGAGACGGCGGCCTTGATCTCCTCGATCTTGGTCGGATCGGCCATCCGCGCGACGCCGCCTTCCTTGCGGATGTCGGCGGGCACGCGCTCGAGGGCCATCACGGAGCAGGCGCCGGCGTCCTCGGCGATCTTCGCCTGCTCGGCCGTGGTGACGTCCATGATGACGCCGCCCTTGAGCATCTCGGCCAGGCCTGATTTCACGGTGAAGGTGCCGGTCTCGCGCTGCATCGGTGGATCCCCCTTAGTTCAGGTGTGGAACCGGCAGTCTACCGCCGCGACCTGCGGCGCAGTGCCTCGGCTACATCTCTTCCAGGCGCTTGATCCGGTCCTGGATCGGGGGATGCGTGGAGAACAGCCGCTCGATCGTGCTGGTGTCCTTGCCCGGCACGCGGGAGGGCTGTTCGAGCCACAGGTGAGCCGTCGCGTTGTTCGCCGCGCGCATCGCGTGGGGCGCGTCGGCGATCTTCTGCAGCGCCGAGATCAGTCCCGGCGGATAACGGGTGAGCAGCACCCCCTCGGCGTCGGCGAGGTACTCCCGGTTGCGACTGACCGACAGCTTGATCAGCTGCCCGGCGAGCGGCGCCAGGATCAGCAGGAAGATGCCGACGGCGAACAGGATCAGCGACAAGATCCCGGCGTCCCCGCCGCCGCTGTTGTTGCTCCGTCGGCCGCCACCCCAGAACCAGGTGCGCGTGAAGATCTCCGACAGCAAGATCGCGGCGCCGACAACCGTCGCGACCACCGTGCCGATCAGGATGTCGCGGTCGAGGATGTGCGACATCTCGTGCCCGACGACGCCCTCGAGCTCGACGCGATCCATGATCTGCAACAGCCCCTGGGTCACCGCGATCGACGAATGGTCGGGGTCGCGCCCCGTGGCGAAGGCGTTCGGCGCCACCTCGGGCACGACGTACACCTCCGGCTTCGGAACGCCCGCCGCGATCGCGAGCCCTTCGACGACGTTGTGCAGCCGTGGCTCCTGCTCGGACGTGACCTTCTTCGCGCCCGTCGAGGTGAGCACGACCTTGTCGCCGAAGAAGTACGACCCGAGCGAGAGCGCCAGCGCCAGGCCGACGGCGATGATCAGCCCTGCGGTGCCGCCGTAGAAGAAGAGGTATCCGATCAGCCAGCCGATGAGGCCGGTGAAGGCGACGGCCAGGATGATGAGCAGGACCGTCTTGCGTTTGTTCGCCGCGATCTGTTCGTGCACCGGTCGCTACTGCCCTTCGAACTCGACCTGGACCGGCGCGCGCACCGCGTCCTCTATGTCGAAGAACTCGCGTGGCGCGTAGTGGAACGTCTTCGCGAGCACGCTCGACGGGAACGACTGGATCGCCGTGTTCAAGAGCCGAACCTGGTCGTTGTAGTACTGACGGGCGTAGGCGATCTTCGATTCTGTGCCGGTGAGCTCCTCTTGCAACGCGAGGAAGTTCGCGTTGGCCTTCAGGTCGGGGTAGTTCTCGGCGACCGCGAGGAGCTGGCGCAACCCCGAGCTGACGGCGTTCTCGGCATCGGCCTGTCCCGCGACGCCCTGGGCGCTCTCGGCGCGGCTGCGCGCGGCCGTCACCTCCTCGAACGTTTCCCGCTCGTGGGCGGCATACCCCTCGACGGTCTGCACGAGGTTGGGGATCAGGTCGTACCGGCGCCGGAGCTGGACGTCGATCTGGGCCCAGCCCTCCTCCGCGCGGTTGCGGTACTTCACGAGACGGTTGAACGCCCAGATCGTCCAGAGCGCGAGCACGACGACGACGGCGATCACGATCCAGCCGGCGGTGCTCATGGCTCTATCGTAGCTGCGGCGTACCGATCGCCAGCGCATCGCGGTAGGACGCTTCGATGCGGCCGATGGTGGCCGACCAGTCGAGATCGAGGGCGCGTTCGTGGCCGGCCGTGCGGAGCCGATCGGCCAGATCCGCGTCGTCCAACAGCCGCGCGGCCGCGCTCGCGAGGGCCGCAGGGTCTCGCGGCGGCACGAGCAATCCTTCGCCCCGGTTGCGGATCACCTCGTCGTACCCGGGGGTATCGCTCGCCACCACCGGGAGCCCCGCCGCCATCGCCTCGACGAGCACGATGCCGAAGGACTCGCCGCCCGTCGCCGGGCCGAGGTAAAGGTCACAGGCCGCATGGATCGGCGGCAGCTCCTCGTTCGGGACCGCGCCGAGCATCGTCACGCGCGCGCGGAGCAGCGTGGGCAGCCGGTCGATCGCCCCGCGCTCGGGACCGTCTCCCACGACGACGAGATGCAGATCCGAGCGATCGGCGGCGAGCCGCTCGAACGCGTCGATCGCGATCGGGAACCCCTTGCGTTCGTCCAGCCGCCCGACGAAGAGCAGCTTGCGGCCCGGCCCGAGGTCGGCGGGGGCCGCATCGGCGAACCGCGCGACGTCGATGCCGTTGGGGATCACCCTGAATGCACCGCCGATGCGCCGGCGTTCGAACTCGGCCGCGCGCTCCGAGACGGCGATCCGCACCGCCAACCGGGCTGCCGCGCGGCGAAGCAGCGGCGCGGCGAGGTCGTACAGGCGCGCGCGCGTGGCGCCCGAATGGAACGTGCCCACCACGGGCGCGCGCGCCTCGAGCGTCGCCCACAGTCCGGTTGAGGGCGC
Source organism: Actinomycetota bacterium (assembly GCA_045805225.1). GTDB lineage: Bacteria > Actinomycetota > UBA4738 > UBA4738 > HRBIN12 > AC-51. The sequence goes on from JBJMLQ010000035.1 coordinate 14,783, forward strand.
CATCGGCTGATGCGCGTGGATCACGTCCGGCCCGAACGTTGCCAACGCGCGCCGCACCATCCGGCGCGACCACGGCCGAGGGTCGATCGGCGCGTTGGAGTCGTTGTACCGGATGTCGACCGGCGAGCCCACCGGGACGACCCACTGCTGCATCGGCGGCTCGCGCGTCGGCGCCACGACGATGACCTCGTGACCGCGCGCCTGCAGATGCTCCGCCAGCTCGCGGACGTGCACCTGGACGCCGCCCGGGTCGCCCCACGCATAGGGGCACGCCAGCGCGACGCGCATCAGCCGGCGTCTTCCGCCCAGGCGGGCTCGAACACGTGCCAGTCGGCCGGCGACATCGAGATCAGCCGCTCGAACGCGTCGGCGATCGCCTGGGTGATCGCGGTGGCGTCGGCGCGACGGTTCCGCGTCCGCTCGGGCATCTCGAGGGGCCACACCACCCCGTGCCAGCCGGTCGGCGTCTCGAACGTCCCCACGACCACGACCGGCGCACCGGTCGACAGCGCGAGCATGGCCGGGCCGGCGGGCAACCGCCGCCGCGCGCCGAACATCTCGACCTCGATCCCGCGCCCGGTGAGGTCGCGGTCGCAGAGGAGCCCGATCAGCTTGTTGTTCGCGAGGGCCGAGGTCAGCGCGTTGCCGATGCCGTGGTGCGCCTCGAGGGCGATCACCTCGATCCCGTAGCGCTCGCGCTGCCGCACGAACAGCTGGAACAGCCGCTCGGGGCGCAGATGCTCCGCGACCGCGACCATCCGCAGGCCGCGATCCGCCATCGCCCGGGCGCTCGCGTCCCAGTTCCCCAGGTGAGGCAGCACGGCGATCGTCCCGTGTCCCTCCTCGGCCAGCCGGAACAGGTGCTCGTCGCCGTCCCACGTGAAGCTCGCGAGAACGTCGTCGGCGCTCCACTCCTCGATCGCGAACGAGTCGTACCAGTAGCGCGCGTACCGGCGGAACGCCTCGCGGGTGTTGGCGACCACGAACGGATCGTCGACCGGGCGGCCGAGCACCCGCGCCTGGTTGGCCGCAACCGTCGCGCGCACGCCCGATGCGAAGCGATACATAAGAGAGCCCGCCCACCCGAACAGCGCGCGCCCAAGACGGGTCGGCAGCCGCTTGGCGACCCACGACGCGCTCGCGTAGGCGACGTAGGCGATGCGCTCCCTTGCGGCCTCGGGACGCTCGTCGACCGTCTCGACAGGTGCGTCGGTCTTCATGCCCGGGCCTCTCGGGCGACCTGTCCGGTGCGCACGATCGCGGCCAGCGCCGACCCCCCTGCGGCGACCCAGACCATCACCGGGAGCCAGCCGAACACCAGGCCCGCCGACACCGCGCCGTAGCGCACGCCGCGCGTCACGTGGCTTTCCTCCACCGAGTAGCCGAGCGCCGCGCCGCGCGCGCGCACGTAGGACGACAGGAAGCTCGCACACAACGCGACCAGCGCGCCGAGCGCGATCTCGGGGCGGTCGCCGAACGTCACCCACACGATCGGGGCGAGCACGCAGGCATCCCACGCGCGATCGAACAACTCGGTGAGCATCCGGTCGACCGGCCCACCGAGTCCGTGGTTGGCTCGGTGGCCGCCCAGCAACAGCAACCCCCCGCTGAGCGCCGACACCACCCCCGCCCGGACCGGCTCCTCATCCACGATCAGGACGGCGGCCACGACGGCGCAACCCATCCCGATGAAGGAACTCGTGCGGGTCAGCGCGGTGCCGGGTGGTTGGCGCTGGAAGCGGACCATGGCGTGTGCGCGAGGGTAGCAACTGACTCGGTAGTATCCCGGACCTGTTCCGCAGCCATCGGAAGGAGCCGCGTTGAAGGCGTACGGCGCGAACGACATCCGCAACGTCTTGTTGGTGGGGCACGCGGGGGCGGGAAAGACATCGCTGCTGGAGGCGATGCTGTTCACCGCCGGGACGATCACGCGGATGGGCGTCGTCGAGGAAGGCAACACGGTCTCGGATCACGACCCCGACGAACAGCGGCGCGGGATCTCGGTCTCGCTCGCGATGGCGCCGATCGAGTGGCGCGACACCAAGATCAACGTGCTCGACGCGCCGGGCACCGCGGACTTCGTCGGCGACCTCCGCAACGCGATCCGCGCGGCCGACGCCGTGATCGTCGTCGTCTCCGCGGTCGACGGCGTCGAGGTCCAGACCGAGTACGCGTGGGAGCTCGCGGTCGAAGAAGGCCTC
>JBJMLQ010000036.1:0-7058 GCA_045805225.1 Actinomycetota bacterium
GACGACGAGGGCGATGCGCTCGTCGTTCGGACGGCGCTCGGCCGCGTGCGCGCGCAACGCGTCATCCTCGCGACGAACGCGTTCCCACCGCTCGCGCGAGAGATCCGCCGCTACGTCCTCCCCGTGTATGACCACGTGCTGATGACCGAGCCGCTCTCACCCGCACAGATGGACTCGATCGGATGGTCACATCGCCAGGGCCTCGCCGACATGGCCAACCGCTTCCACTACTACCGCCTCACGGACGACGACCGGATCCTGTGGGGCGGCTACGACGCGATCTACCACTGGAACAACGGTGTCGATCCGCGGTTCGAACGGCGCGACGCGACCTACGCGCTGCTCGCGGAGCACTTCTTCGAGACCTTCCCGCAGCTCGAGGGGCTGCGGTTCACGCATGCGTGGGCCGGCGCGATCGACACCTGCAGCCGGTTCAGCGTGTTCTTCGGCCGGCGGTTCGGCGGCAAGCTCGCGTATGCGGCCGGGTACACCGGCCTCGGGGTCGGCGCGACGCGCTGGGGCGCCCGCGTGTGCCTCGACCTGGTCGACGATCTCGCGACGGCGCGCGCGCAGCTCGAGCTCGTGCGGAAGAAACCGGTGCCGTTCCCACCGGAGCCGTTCCGATCGGCCGGCGTGTGGGTCACCCGCCGGGCGCTCGCGCGCGCCGACCGTCGGCAGGGGCGGCGCGGGCCGTGGCTCAAGCTGCTCGACGCGGTCGGGCTCGGCTTCGACAGCTGACCTAGATCCGCGGCAGACGAGCGACCGAGAACACGGCGTAGGCGAGGAGCACCAGCGCGAGCACGTTCGCCGCGATCCGCACGCCCGCGATCGAGAACCGCTGGGCGATCCCGATCAGCAGCAGCACCGACGCGAACAACACGGTGGCGCGGATGTACTCGTTCGCGGTGTCTCGCGCATCGGTGCCTTCGGTGAGCAGTGCCGACGCCTGATCGTTCATCGCCGCGGCCTGTTGGTACTCGGCGGTCGTGAACCCGGGCATCGCGGCGGGCCCGGGTGGCGCTGCTGCATGCGTGAACGGGTCGGTCGCGAGCCATGCGGTGAACGCGTCGTGGTACTCGGCGCTGAACCGGCGCTCGAGCTCTCCTTCGAGCGACGTGTCGTGCGCGTGGTGTGCCTCCAGCCAGGCGGTGAAGATGGTCGCGTCGGCAACGAGCACCTGTCCTGCGTGGGTCGACAGCGCCTCGGCCTGCAGCCGCGTGCTCGACGCCTGCGCGTAGAGCATCGATTGACGCCCGCCCCATTGCGTGCCCTGGTATCCACTCCAGGCGGTGGTCAGCGCGACGATCGACAGGACCGCGACCTCGACGATCTCGATCACGCGTGTGCGCTTCACGGCCGCCGCCGTCGCCTCGGCGTCGCTCGCGGCGGGCTCGGTGTTGCTCACGGCGTCACGGAAGGGCGCCGATCGCGCGTGCGATCACCAAGATCGCGGCCACGAAGGAGATCACCGATTGCGCCATCATCGTCATCTTCGCCCAGGCCTTCAGCGGCAAGGTGTCGGTTGGGCTGAACGCCGTCGCGTTCGTGAACGCGAGATAGAGGTAGTCGTGATACAGCGGTCGCCATCCCTCACCGACGAGCTCCGGGGTGGCGTTCTCGGGGAACGCGAAGCTCGGTGCGATCCCGGACGCCGCCGCGCGCTCCGCGGGACCGCCTCGATCGAAGATCCAGTACCAGAAGCTGAACGCGATCACGTTGGTGACCCACAGCGCGGCGCCGCGCCCGAGGATCGAGTTCGCCGTCACGATGAGGTGCGTGTCCAAGATGTCCACGATCAGCACGATGACCCCGGCAAGCGTCGCGATCGTCATGACTCCGGCGAGGGCGATCGTCGCCCGTCGCGAACCGCGGCCACGCAGGTCGATCCGTCCGGGGTCGCGGATCATCGCTGCTGCGAGCAAGCAGAGCTCGACGGCCGGGACGATCCACCACGGGATAAGCCGCCCGTTCTCGGGTGCGGTCGCTTGCAAGACGACGGCGACCAGCACCGCCGCGGCCATCGGCCACCGTCGCTCAGCGGCGGACGCAGCCTGCGGAGCGGTTCCCTCCACGATGATGTCCCCCCGGTTGAGCGGCAAGGATATCCGTCGTCGGCATGCAGCGCTCCGAGACCCTAGGCTGGCACCATGGAAACCTGGGATGCGATCCGCGCGAGGCGAAACACACGCGCCTACGTCGATCGTCCGATCGCACCGGCGGACCTCGAGCAGATCGTCGAGGCGGGGAGGCGTGCGCCGTCGTCGATGAACGAGCAACCCTGGGACTTCATCGCGGTGACCGAACGCGCCACGCTGGAACGGATGGCTGCCCTGTGGCAGTGGGGCGCACACATCGCCGGCGCGGCCGCCGCGGTCGCCTTGCTGTCGCCGGCATCGGGCGACCCCGAGGACCGCGAAACCTTCGCCTTCGATCTCGGTCAGGCGGCGATGAGCATGATGCTCGCCGCCGCGGACCTCGGCATCGGCAGCTGCCACTCCTCGGTCGGCGACCAGGCCGAGGCCCGCGCGGTGCTCGGATACCCCGAGGAACGCGAGTGCGTCCTGTTGCTGTCGCTCGGCTACCCGGTGCGGCCGCTCACGCCTATCGCGAAGCCAGACCGCCGTCCGCTCGACGAGGTCATGCACCGCGAACGCTGGTAGCCCGCGCGCTTGACCGAGCCGGCGATCGTGGGCATCATGCCCGCGACGTGCCAAGGCTCTAGCGACATACCACGACCGTGCACGGGCCCGGACCGGTCCGTGTTCTGCCGACGCGTGGTGCCATCGCTGGAGCCTTTTCGTCGCTCCGATCGTGAGCGCACGCGCGTCCGTTCGAAGGACATGCCATGAGGAAGAACGCTGCGACCGCCTACGCCATCTACAGCGCGGGCGACGGGTTCTTGTTCCGGATGATCTTCACCGTCTACGCGATCTTCGTGGTGCTCACGCTCGGCTTCACGCCGTTCCAGCTCGTGCTGCTCGGCACGATCTTGGAGGGGACCTACCTCCTGTGCGAGGTGCCGACCGGTGTGGTCGCGGACACGGTCAGCAGACGTTTGTCGGTCGCGATCGGGCTGGTCGGGTCGGGGGTGGCGTTCCTCGTCCTCGGCGTCGCGCACTCGTTCCTCGTCGCGGCGCTCTCCCAAGTGATGTGGGGGGTCTTCGCGTCGTTCCAGAGTGGGGCGGACGTCGCGTGGCTGACCGACGAGCTGGGGGAGGAGGCCTCGCGGCCGCACTACATCCGCGGGACGCAGATCTCCAACGTCGCCGCGCTCGCCGGCATCTTCGTCGGCGTCGCGCTCGCCACCATCGACTACCGCCTGCCGATCATCGTGGCGGCCGTCGCGATCGTCCTGTTCGGGATCGCGATGCTGTTCGTGATGCCCGAGGACGGGTTCGAGCCGAAGCCGCGCGCCGAAGGCGAGCGGATCCACACCGGCATGGTGACGACCTTCAAGGACGGCGTCCGGCAGATCCGCGCCCATCACGTCTTGCTCTTGATCCTCGGGACGGCCGCGCTGCACGGCGCCTCGACGGAGGGGTTCGACCGCCTATCCGATTTCCACCTCCTGAAGGACATCGGGTTGCCGACGATCGGCCGCCTCGACCCGATCGTCTGGTACGCGCTGATCGACGGCGTCGCGCTGCTGCTCGGCATCACGGGCCTCGTGATCATCAAGCGCCGCACGCACCTGAACGGCCACGCCCACGTGGCTCGGATCCTGCGCGTGATCGACCTCGTCCTGATCGCGGGCGTCGTCCTGTTCGGTCTCGCCGGCGCGTTCTGGCTCGCCCTCGCCATGATGTGGCTCGTGTTCGGTGTTCGGAGCGTCCGCGAGCCGATCTTCGACGCCTGGGTCAACCAGGGTCTTGACCCTTCCACCCGCGCGACGATCAACTCGATGGGTTCGCAGTCCGACGCGGTCGGGCAAGCTGCGGGCGGGCCGGTCCTCGGGCTGATCGGCAACGCGTCGGTGCCGGCCGCGTTGATCGTCTCCGGCCTTCTCCGACTGCCGGTATTGCTGCTCTACGCGCGGGCGATCAAGCGGGGAACCGTCGGGACGGTCCGGCCGGCCGACGAGGTCCTGGAGATCGAGGAATGACGGCGCGGTCCGCGGCGTTCAAGCTCAGGTGATGGACGAACCCACGCGCATGCCCGCGATCTATCTCGGCCACGGCGCGCCGCCGCTGGTCGACGACGAGTTGTGGGTTTCGCAGCTCCAAGGCTGGGCGAAGGACCTCCCCAAGCCCAAGCAGATCCTCGTGGTGTCGGCCCACTGGGAATCGGCCCCCCTGACCGTCGGCGCGACCGACGGGAAGACGCCGCTCACCTATGACTTCTACGGGTTCCCGCAGCGGTACTACGACATGACGTACTGGTCGCCGGGCGCGCCGGAGCTTGCCGCGAACGTGAAGGCGATGATGCCCGACACCGAGCCGGTGGCCGAAGCGCGCGACTACGGCCTGGACCACGGCGCGTTCGTGCCGCTCCTGGTGATGTATCCCGACGCCGACATCCCGGTGCTGCAGATCTCCATGCCGGACCTCGAGCCGGAGCATCTGTTCTCGATCGGCCAGCGGCTGCGACCGCTGCGCGACGAGGGTGTGCTGATCATGGGCTCCGGGTTCCTGACGCACGGGTTGCCGTTCCTGCGCGACTGGCGACCGGACGCGGAGCCGCCCGGGTGGTCGCGCGAGTTCGATCTGTGGGCGGCGGAGTCGCTGGACACGGGAGCGGTCGATGCGTTGATGGACTTCCGTCGTGCGCCCGGCATGCCCTACGCCCATCCGACGGTCGAGCACTTCGCGCCGCTGTTCGTCACGCTCGGGGCGGCGAGCGACCCGGAGTCCAAGCCCGAGACCGAGATCGAAGGGTTCTTCCTCGGCCTCGCGAAGCGCTCGTTCCAGATGGCCTGAGCCCCGTCGGAAGGCGCCCCGGATACGCTCCAGGCGACCGATGATGCAAGACGCCCGGCGCCAGCGCGAGATCGGAACGTTCTCCGACGAGGAGCGTGGGCGGGCGGCGGCGTTCACCCGCCGTCGAGACCGGCGGTGGGTGGCGCGCCAGGCGTTGTACGCGGCAGCGTTCATCGGCGTCTACGCCTCTGGGATCGCTCGCTCGATGTCGACCCACGGATCGGACACCCAGGCGGTCTGGAACATCGCGGCGGTGTGCCTTGCGCTCGGCTGGGCGCTCAGCCTTCCGGTGGCGTTCATCGGTGCGCGGGACGAACGCGCGCAGGGCCTGTCCCAAGGGTGGCGTCGCCTGCCGGTTCGATCGCTCGTGTGGGGGCTCCTGCTGATCCTCGCCGGGCCGGCGTGGGTCCAACAGGTCTGGGACGTCGTCCTGCACGGGTACGGGCAGGCGATCTCGGCGATCATCTGGTTCCCCGTCGCGATCTTGGTCGTCCCGTTCATCGTCACCGCGTCGGCCCACAAGGTCGACGACGCACCGACCGCCGCACGGCTCGCGAGCCTGATCCGGCGATCGCGCGTGCGCCTGGACGGCATCCGCATCCACAAGGTGATGCGGTCGACGCGCCGGCAGAACGCGTTCGTGATCGGCGTGTGGCCGACGCGGCGGCTCGTGGTGTACGACACGCTCGCAGCCGACGGGCCGATCTGCCTCGACGCGGCGGTCGCCCACGAGCTCGGACACATGCGGCTGCACCACACGATCAAGCGGCTCGCGCTGTTCATCGTCGTGGCGGGCGCCGTCTTCGTCGCGACGGTGACGTTGGTCGACCACGTTCCGGACGTGACGCTTTGGCGGACCGGCCTGCTGCCGTTGCACCGGTCGTTCCTTCCCGGGTGGGTGCCGTTCCTCGCGCCGGATCCGACCTACGTGCCGCTCGTGCTCCTCGTCTGGGGCGCGCTCGGGATCTTGCTCCGCCCGATCCTCGTGGGCTTCATACGGAACCAGGAGCGCGACGCGGATCTGTTCGGCGTGCGGCTCACGCGCGACGCGCTCGGGTTCTCGCTGCTGCTCCAGCGGCTCGCGCTTTCCAACCTGGCCGACCTGGAGCCGAGCCGGGTGTCGCGGCTGCTGTTCGCGACGCACGGGAGCATCCCCGATCGCATCGCGTGGGTCCGCGCGGAGCCCTTGCCGCCCCTCGACGAGCCGCCGCCGCCATCGGGCGGTCGGGCGGCGACCCGGGCCGCGGTGGCCGAGCCCCGCCCGGACTGAGTTCGCCTTGTCGGCTGGCACTCGCCTGGCTATCCTGTTAGCACTCAAGACCCGGGAGTGCTAATCGCACCGTCCCGGGCACCCAGTCGGACCAGCAGAAGGAGGGACCCAGGAGATGGCGGACTTCAAGCTCCAGCCGCTCGAGGACCGGATCGTGGTCCAGGCCAACGAGGGTGACCAGACCACCGCGTCTGGCCTCGTGATCCCGGACACGGCCAAGGAGAAGCCCCAGGAGGGCACCGTCGTGGCAGCCGGCCCCGGCCGGTGGAACGAGGACGGCGACGGCCGCGTCGCGCTCGACGTGAAGGTCGGCGACGTCGTCATCTATTCCAAGTACGGCGGCACCGAGGTCAAGGTCGACGGTGAGGAGTACCTGATCCTGTCGGCGCGTGACGTACTCGCAACGCTGAAGAAGTAAGGAGGCCCGCTTTGGCTTCGAAGTTGCTGAAGTTCGGCGAGGAGGCGCGGCGCGGTCTTGAGGCCGGCGTCGACAAGCTCGCAGACGTGGTCGCCATCACGCTCGGCCCCAAGGGTCAGAACGTGGTGCTCGACAAGAAGTGGGGCGCACCCACGATCACCAACGACGGCGTCACGATCGCCAAGGACGTCGAGCTGGAGGACCCGTGGGAGAACATGGGCGCCCAGCTGACCAAGGAGGTCGCAACCAAGACGAACGACGTCGCCGGTGACGGCACGACCACCGCGACCGTGCTCGCGGAAGCGATCTTCAAGGAAGGGTATCGGGCGCTCACGAGCGGCGCGGATGCGATGGCGCTGGCGCGGGGCATTCGCAAAGCGGTCGAAGCGGTGACCGCATCGCTTCAGAAGCAATCCCGCAAGATCGATGTGAGCAAGAAGGACGACATCGCCAA
>JBJMLQ010000037.1:0-13240 GCA_045805225.1 Actinomycetota bacterium
GGGCGCAAGGAGTTCCTGCTCGGCAACGTGCCGAACCGGATCAGCCACAACGCGCGCTGCACCGTGATCATCGTCAACACGACCGACGGCGTCACGAGCGCGATGCCCGCCGCGCCCGGGGGGACCGTGCTCCGCGCAGGGGCGGCGCCGCCCGAGACCCAGCCACACCTCATCGCGCGCGGCTCGAAGATCGCGACCGTCTTCGCCAAGCACGGCCTCCGCGAGCTGTTCGGCAGGCCGGATGAGGAAGGAACCATGGGTCGGGCGCGGAGCGCCAAGCGGCTCCGCGAAGCGCTCGAGGAACTCGGCCCGACGTTCTGCAAGCTCGGCCAGATCCTGTCGACGCGCCCCGATCTGTTGCCGCCCGAGTTCATCACCGAGCTCGCGCAGCTCCAAGACCATGTGCCGCCGTTGTCCGAGGAGCAGGTCGTCCAGGTGATGGAGCAAGAGCTCGGCGTGCCGTGGGAGGACGTGTTCGAACACGTGGATCCTGAGCCGCTCGCCGCCGGCACGATCGCGCAGGTGCATCGATCGGTCATGGCTGACGGCACGAAGACGGTGATCAAGGTGCAGCGGCCCGACGCCCGCGAGGTGATCGAGCAAGACCTTGCGTTGCTCGAGGTGTTCGCCGACAAGGCCGGCGACCGGCCTGGCCTCAAACAGGTCATCGACCTCAAGGCCGTGTTCGAGCACCTCTCGACCTCGCTGCACCGCGAGCTCGACTTCCGCAACGAAGCGCGCAACGTCGAGCGGATGCGCGAGGTGATCGCCCCATTCGACCGGCTCGCCGTGCCGTTGATCCACACCGAGTACTCGACGGGACGCCAGCTCGTGATGGCCGATGTCGGCGGCGGGCCGATCACGATCGCGCCCGAGGGCCCCATCCGGACGGAGGCGGCCAAGCAGCTGCTCGAATCGTTCTACAAGCAGGTCATGGTCGACGGCTTCTTCCACGCCGACCCGCACCCCGGGAACCTGATGTGGCAGCCCGAGGAGAACAAGCTCTACTTCCTCGACCTCGGCATGGCGGGTGAGGTCGGCTCGGAGCTCCGCGAGTCGATGATGTTGCTGCTGATGGCCTTCTGGCAGGACGACGTCGGCTTCCTCACCGACGTGACGCTGATGATGGCCGGAGCGATCGATCGCAGCGACCTGGACGTCGAGGCTTTCCAGGAGGAGATCGGAACGCTCGTCGCGAAGTACCAGGGCGCCTCGATCCAGGACATCCAGCTCGGGCCGGTGCTGCAGGAGATGACCGAGATCTCGCTGCGCTACGGCGTGCCGCTGCCGGCGTCCCTCACGCTGACGGCGAAGGCGCTCGCGCAGATGCAGCTCGCGGCCTCCCAGCTCGACCCGACGGTCGACCCCTTCGACGTCGCGGGCAAGTTCCTGATGCGAAGCGTGATGACGGGTATGGGGTCGAAGCTCGACCCGAAGACGATCTTCTATCAGGTGCAGCGGCTGCGGATCCGCGCCATGCGCGTGGTCGAGGCGGTCGAGCGGCTGATCGGCGCGCGGCCCGGGCAGAAGCTCGAGGTCAACTTCCGCGCGGCATCGCTCGAACGGACGGTGCGCCGCGCCGGCCGTCGGCTGGCGATCGGCCTGGTGGCGGCTTCGGCGCTCCTCGGCACGGCGATCACGGCGACGTCGAGCCGGGTGGACGCGTGGGTGCCCCTGACGCTCGGCGCGGTCGGCTTGCTGTTCGTGATCGGCCTGCTGATGGACCTGGTTCGCGACCGGCGCGACCGGATCCTTTAGAAGCCCTTCCCGAAGTGCAGGTCGTCCAGATCGACGTCGCCGCCCTTGGACGTGAGCGTCGACGCGGTCGGCTCGGTGACGGGGTGCTTCTTCTTGACCGAACGCAAGACGATCCGCTCGAGCACGAACGCGACGATGCCCATCATCAGGCCGACGAACCACCGCTCGAGGCGCCGGATGCCCTTGGGTGGCGCCGCGCGCGGACGCGTGCTCATGTCGCCGCCTCGGTCTCTGCCCGGCGGTTGACCTCCGCGACCACGATGTAGACCAGTCCCACGAAGAACACCAGCACGCCCCACAGCGTCCCGATCGAGCTCGGATACCGCACCGCGTCACTGAAGATGATCCCGGCGAGCCCGAAGAGCATCGTCGCGAACCCGACCACCCACGTCCACAAGCGGTCCCCCGGGGAACGGAACGACACGACGATCGCCGCCAGGACGACGCCGAGGGCCGACCCGGCGACGCCGCTCCAGTGGTGATACTTCCAATGGCCGCTCAGGTCGGTCATGGGGTCACCCTGCAGCATGATCCGCGCGTTGTCCCACGCGAACACGATCGCCGGGATCGCCGCGACGATCGACAGGCTGAGCATCGCGACGTTCGGCGATCCGAATCGGAGGAGCTCCGTGCGCGCCGGCGCAAGGATGGTCAGCACGGCGACCCCGACGAGCGAGACGTAGTACGACCCCGAGATGAAGTCGTGTCCGATCAGCCCCGCGATCACTGTCCCGAGCACGACCGCCCACGCGACGCGAAGGGCGACGACGTCGTCGGCCCGCAGCATCATCACGATCAACGCGACGCCGAGCAGGATCATGAACGCCGGCATCGAGGCCAGGTCGTGGAACGAGTGGACCTTGTCCGTCGCGTCGAAGAACTGCGGGACAGAGAACGCGAGGTTCGAGATGATCACGAACACCCCGAGGATGCCGGCGATGATCCGGTAGGCGAGCACCCGCCCTCGCGACGCGGTCCGTGTGGTCTGGACGTCCATAGGACCCCCTCTCGTCACGGGCGCGCCGCGCCCATCGGCTCAGTGGGGACTGCGGGCAACGCCTCGTCGGGGCTCACCTTGGCATCGGCCGGCAGCGCGGGCAAGGACCCGGTGATCGCGGTGCCGTTGCCGGGCGCCGACGAGACGGCGAGCGTGCCCCCGAGCGCCGCGAGCCGGTCGGCGATCCCCTGCAGGCCGGTGCCGTAGGACGTCGCGCCGGCATCGAACCCGACGCCGTCGTCGTGGACGCGGAACTCGAGGCGATCGGGTGCTTCACGCAACGAGACCGTGGCCGCGCTCGCCGCGGCGTACTTCGCAACGTTCTGCATCGCCTCGAGGCACGAGAAGTAGACGGCCGCCTCGACCTCCGGCGCGAAGCGGCCGACGCCGTCCGCCTCGACGATCACCGGCACCGGCGAGCGGCGGGCCTGGGCGTCGAGCGCGGCGCCGAGGCCCTTGTCGGCGAGCAGGGGTGGGTAGATCCCGCGAGCGAGATCGCGCAGATCCTCGAGCGCCCGCTGCGTCTCGTCCGCAAGCTGCTCGAGCATGCCGTCGACGCGCGCCGGGTCTTTCTCGAGCACCGAGCGCGCGAGGCGGAGCTTCACCGTCAGCGCCACGAGCTGCTGCTGCGCACCGTCGTGGATGTTGCGTTCGAGCTTGCGCCGCTCGACGTCCTGCGCAGCGACCAGACGCCGCCGCGACTCTCGCAAGTCCTCGACGAGGCCCACGTTGCGAAGGACCAGTCCGGCCTGCGCCGCAAGGCCGGTGACGAGCTCTGTCCGCGGCTCGTCGATCTGGTCGTTGGCCGGCATCGTCACCGACAGGGCGCCGAGCACCTCGCCCTGATGGCGGACGGGCTCGATCAGGTCGTCGTCACCGGCGGCGTCCTCAGGCCAGGCGGCGACGACGCGCCTCGTGCCGTCGGTGCCGAGCCAGACGCGGGCGCGCTCGGCGCCGACGCCCTCGCCGAGCACGCGCGCGAGCCGGTCCAACACGTCGTCGGCACCGTAGGTCTCGGCGAGGTTCTCGCCGAACTCGGTGAGGACCTCGTACGGCGTCGCGCGCTTGCCGTAGACGACGCGGTCGGCGGTCCGTTGCGCCCACCCGCGCACGGGTTGGATCGCGAGCGCGACCACCGCCGCGGCGATCGCCGACGCGACCGTGCTGGACAGGGTGCTGACGAACACGCTGATCCCCGCGACGATCCCGACATAGACCACCGCGATGAACACGGCCAGGACCGCGAACACGACGGTCTTGCGGATCACAACGTCGATGTCGTAGAGCCGGTACCGCAAGATCGCGATGCCGATCGTGATCGGGATCAGGACGAACGACGCCACCGCGAGCGTGGCGAAGACATCGTTCCAGTTCGACTGCTCCGATCCGAAGATCAGCTCGGGGATGAAGGCCAAGACGTACGCACCCGCGATCAGCACCGCCGCCCACGCCAGCCACCGCAGCTGCTGGCGTTCGACCGGATCGGTTGCGCGGCGCAGACGACGGAACACCGCGACCGCGCCACCCACGACGACGAGCGGCGCGACGATCGTCGTGACGTAGATCCACCCGCCGAGGAGGTCCAGGACGTGAAGCCCCCACGGGTTCTGGATCTCGGGGTGTCCGATATCGCCGAATGTGCCCGATCCGAACAGCACGACGAGCGAGAGCACCACAAGGCCGATGCCGCACAGCCACCCGAACCATCGCCAGCGAGGCGTCGGCAGGTGCCCGTCGGGGAACAGCAGCAACAGGAAGCCCGAGATCCCGATGAACGGCACCCAGGTTGGCTCGGACAGCGCCAGACCGACCGACGCACCGGGCAGTCCCTTCACCAACGCATACTCGGCATAGTCCTGGAACGGCAGCGCGGCGGGGAGTCCCATCGCAAGCATCAGCCAGCCGAGCGTGTTGCGCGGCCGTTTCTGCAACACGACGAACCCGACCACCGGAAACGCGAGAACGATGACCGCGAAGAAGTAGTCGCCCTTGTAGTGCGCGGCGCGGTCGAGCGAGATGCCGACGGCCGCGCCGAGCACGTACACGCCGGCGATCGCCCACGTCAGACGCCGCAGCCCTGCGTCGGAGATGCTCATCCACCCACCGCCATGATCCGGAAGACCTCGACGGGCTCCTCCCGTCCCTTGACCGACCTGGCGCCGATCAACTCGGCCTCCTCGACCGACGCGGCCGCGACGGTGCTCGCGGCGGCGACGATCTCGCCGCCCAGCGCCTCGGACTGCAGACGCTGCGCGATGTTGACCGCGTCGCCGATCACGGTGTACTCGAGGCGGCCGCCGCCGCCGATCGCCCCTGCCATGACGATGCCGGTGTTCAGCCCGATGCCGACGTCGAGCCGCTCGACCTCCTCGATCCCCCAGCCCTCGGCGTTCAGCTCGCGCTGGCGCGCCTGCATCTCGAGCGCGCACACGACAGCCGATCTCGCGTGATCTGCCATCGGCACCGGCGCGCCGAACACCGCCATCACCGCGTCGCCCTGGAACTTGTCGATCGTGCCGCCATGGGCGGCGACGACCTCGGCCATCGCCTGCAGGTGGCGGCCGATGACCTCGGCGATCTCGCGGGCCGCGAGCCGTTCGGACAGCGTCGAGAAGCCGCGGATATCGCTGAACAGCACGGTGACCTCGAGCTCTCGCTGCTCGGCGAGACTCGCGTCCTCAGCGAGCCCGTCGACCACCTGTTGCGGGACGTAGGACCGAAGGGTCTCGACGCGCATCGAGCTCTGGACGACCGCTGCGTGCAGCCGCTTGAGGTCGTCGACGTTTCCCGTCTCGCCCCCGCCGGCCAACCGACGGAAGAGGTCGGTGACCCGACGGTCGACCGCATCATGCGTGGTGCCGAGCGCGGCGGCCATCTCCTGATAGCCGAGGCCTTGGGCCATCATGTCCAGCACCTTGCGGTCCTGTTCGTCCGCGTGCTGGCTGCCGGTGAGCCGCTCCGCGATCGTCGGGTCGACGACGCTGCCGCCCTTGTGCACCTCGTGGATCGCGCGGACCAACTCGTCGCCTTGCGCGATCCGGTCCTTGAGCAGATACGCGAGCCCGCTGTGTCCCTCCCCGAGCAAGGCGACGGCGTACTCCGCATCGTCGTGCGCGGAGAGCACCACGACGCCGGTATCGGGGTGCTGCTCACGGATCGCGTGCGCGCAGTCGATCCCCTCGAGTTGGAACGACGGCGGCATCTTGATGTCGGTGACGACGACGTCGGGCACGTGCTCGGCCGCGGCGGTCATCAGCGTCGGAGCATCGGACGCGACACCGACCACCTCGACGTCCTCGTAGGAATCCAGGAGCGCGCGGACACCCTCGCGGACCAGCACATTGTCCTCGCCGAGCACCACCCGGATCGTCATGTCGCCCGTAGCTCCTTGTGTACGATGCGGCCGTGCTGCGCATCGTGTTCGCCGAGGATAACTACCTTGTGCGGGAGGGCACCGCGGCACTGCTGCACGAGGCCGACGACGTCGACATCGTCGGCACGGCGGCGTCCTACGACGAGCTGATCGCGGCCGTCGCCGAACAGACGCCCAACGCCGTGCTGACCGACATCCGGATGCCGCCGACGGGCACCGACGAAGGCATCCGCGCCGCGCGGCAGATCCGCGCCGAACACCCCGACACCGGCGTCGTCGTGCTCTCGCAGTTCGCCGACGAGGCGTACGTCTACGACCTGCTGAAGGACGGCGCAGCGGGGTTGGGCTACCTGCTCAAGGAGCGTGTGGCCGACCTCGACGAAGTCGTTCGCGCGCTGCACGAGGTTTCGCGCGGCGGCAGTGTCCTCGATCCCAAGGTCGTCGAGTCGCTCGTCGCCGCCAAGGACCGGCTCGCACATTCCCCTCTCGGGCAGCTGACCGACCGGGAGCGCGAGGTGCTGTCGTTGATGGCGCAGGGGATGAACAACGCGTCGATCGCCAAGGCGCTGTTCTTGACCGATCGCGCCGTCGAGAAGCACATCAACTCGATGTTCCACAAGCTCGGCCTCACCGAGGAACCCGACGTCCACCGCCGCGTGATGGCGGTGCTCGCGTTCCTGCGGGAGACCGAGCTCGCGTGAGGTGGTCACCACGTTCCTCCGGTCCTCACTGGGCACGCCGCGTGTCGACGATGTAGACGCTGCACGGCGCGTGCCGGAGCACGAGGTTCGGGACGCTGTCCTTGACCTTCCACCATGAACCCTTCGTCCCGCGGTTGCCGACGACGATGGTCTCGGCCTTGAGCTCGTCCGCCACCTCGCAGATCCGCTCGGCCGCGTCCCCGTGCTCGATCCGCGTCGTCACGCTGACATCCGGGAACCGGCGGATCAGCCCCGCGAGATGCCGGTGCGGATCGGCCGCCTTCGCCGGGTCGACGACGGCCCGAAGGTCGCCATCTGGTCTGACCAGGAGCACCACGAGTTCCGCGCTGTTGGCCCTGGCGAGCCGCCCGGCCTCGTCCACCGCGAGATCGGCCGCCGCCGAGGTGTCGGTTCCTACCACGATCGTTGTCATCTTTCGTTCGCCTCCTGTCACTGGGACAACGGTAGGCTCGGTGACCTGCGTGAACGACCCAGCGAGCACCACGGTTGGCGGGTAGTGCCAGCACCCGTCGAACGGTGACGACCTCCCCATTGGTGACGGGCCGCGACGCTGCGACCATCGCCCTGTATGCAACAGCAGGTCACGGTCGGGGGGCGTAGATGAGGCGGGCGGCGTTCTGGATCGCGCTGGTGGTTGCGGCCGCGCTGGTGGTCGTCGCCCTGTGGCTCGGCACCCTGAACGGGACGTTCTCGGGCGACCCGTTCACGCTCCTGATCGTCCTGTCGGTCGCCACCTACACGATCACGGGAGCCGTCCTGGCGCGCCGGGTTCCGCACAACCCGATCGGCTGGCTGTTCCTCGTGGTCGGCCTGGGCCTGCTGTTCGGCGGCGCGACCGCGGAGTACGCGACCTACACGATCACGACGAACCCGGGCGCGCTGCCGGCGGGCGACTGGGCCGCGTGGGTCAACAACTGGACGTTCGTGATCGCCGGTCTGATCCCCATCGTCCTGATCTTGTTCCCGACCGGACGCGTGCCGTCGCCCCGGTGGCGATGGCTGGTGTGGACGATCGTCGCGACGCTTGTGTGTTTGGTCCTCGGCGCGATGTTCCGCCCGACGCCGATCGAGCTGAACCAAGGGCTCACCGTTGCGAACCCCACCGGCATCGAGAGCCTGCGAACGGTCCTCAGCGCCGGCGCGTGGATCTTCGGGATCCTGCTGGCCGCCGAGTCGATCGCCGCCGTCGCGGCGCTCGTCGTTCGGTATCGGCGCGCCGGCGAGGAGGAGCGCCAACAGGTTCGATGGATCGCGGTGTCGGCGGCGCTCGCCGGTGTGTTCCTGATCCTGGTGCTGATCACGAGCATCGGCCTACAGCCCGGCCAGAGCCGGTTCGTGAACGACCTGGCGTTCCTGCTGTTCTTCCTCTGCCTGTCCATCGGCATCCCGGGCGCCGTCGCGGTCGCGCTGCTCAAGTACCACCTGTTCGACCTCGACCTGGTGGTGAAGAAGACGGTCCTGTACGTCACGGTCGCCGGGATGCTGCTGGTCGCGTTCGTCGCCGCCGCAGTGCTCGTCGGCGGCGTGTTCGGACGGAGCCAACGGGCGGCCGTCATCGCGGCGGCGGCGATCGGCATCGCGTTCTGGCCAGCGCTGCGCATCGCGCGCCGCATCGCGGACACGATCGTCTACGGCGGGCGCGCGACGCCCTACGAGGTGCTCACCACGTTCGGCCGCCGGATGTCGGAGACCTACGCAACCGACGACGTCGTCGACAGAGCAGCCCAACTCCTCGCGTCCGCGACCGGCGCATCGGCCGCCACGGTGTGGATCCGGGTCGGGCGCGAGATCCGTCCGGCAGCAACATGGCCACCGGATCGTGCTGCTGGTTCGGCCCTGCCACTGGACGACGACGACCTGCCGATGCTGCCGGCCGACTGGGCCGAGCCGGTGCGCGACCGCGGCGAGCTTCTCGGCGCCCTCGCGGTGACGATGCCGGCGAACGACCCCATCGGACCGGGCCGCCAGCGCCTGATACGCGACCTGGCCGATCAGGCGGGACTCGCGTTGCGGAACGTCCGCTTGATCGAAGAGCTCCGCGCCTCGCGCCAGCGGCTCGTCGCGGCGCAGGACGAGGGCCGTCGGCGGCTCGAACGCAACATCCACGACGGCGTGCAGCAACAGCTCGTCGCGTTGGCCGTCAAGCTACGGCTGGCCGACGGCATGCTCGAGCGCGATCCCGTGCGTGCGCACGTCGCCATCACCGCCTTGCAAGACGACGCCAACGCCGCGCTCGAAGACCTGCGCGATCTGGCCCGGGGCATCTATCCGCCGTTGCTCGCCGACCAAGGGCTCCGAGCGGCGCTGGAGGCGCAGGCACGGAAGGCGACCACACCCGTGAGCGTCGACGCGTCGACGATCGGCCGGTACCCGCGCGACATCGAGTCCACGGTCTACTTCTGCGCGCTCGAGGCGATGAACAACATCGCGAAGTACGCCGCGGCGCGGACCGCGTCCGTGTCGGTCGAGCAGACGGACGGGCTCCTGCGCTTCACGGTTCACGACGACGGTCGTGGCTTCGATCCTCGCGCCGTGATCGCAGGCACCGGTCTGCAAGGCATGAGCGACCGCCTCGAGGCCGTGGGAGGAACGCTCCGGATCGAGTCGGCGATCGGCGTGGGCACAACCGTGATCGGCACGGTGCCCGTCGGTTCGGATCAGGCCGAGGCCGCCTCCCAGGCAGCCTCCAGCCGGTCCGGTCCGAACGACGACTTGGGGATGTAAGCGGATGCGCCGCACTCGGCGGCGCGCGGCGCGTACTCGGCTTCCTCGTAGGTCGACAGCAACAGCACGACGACGGTGTCGGACGAACCGAGGATCTGCCGGGTCGCGTCGAGCCCATTGATGCCCGGGAGGTTCACATCCATCAGGACGAGATCCGGCTGGAGGTCCTGCGCCATCGTGACCGAGTCTTCGCCGGTCTCGGCCTCGCCCACGACTTCGAACCCGTCCGTCAGGTCCACCACCATGCGGGCGGCCTGCCGGAAGGGCTCCTGGTCATCGACGATCAAGACGCGGACGGTCATCGCGGTTGCTCCTGCAGTCCAGGCTGCCAGACGCGATGCAGGACGACAGTGGTGCAGGCACTACTGTTCGGACGTCAGGTCCCGGAAGGATTCGCGCTGGTCCTGGCGCTCTTTGGACCCCGGCTTCTTGAGCGCGGCGGTCCGAGCGAGGCGGGCTCGAAGATCGCTGGGATCGTCGACGGGCGCCGGATGCGCGTCGGCGTCGGGGACCAGCCGGTGCAAGACGTCCGCCCCGGGCTCCGGCTCGGCGGCCTTCGCCGGCGGCGGGCCCTTCGCCGGCGCGGGAGCTGGAGCCTTCGCCGGCGGCGCTGCGGTCTTTGCCGGCACGGCGGTCTTCGGCGGCGCGACGGTCGCGGCCTGCGTCGGCGCCACCGCGCTCGCCGCGGCGACCGATGCGGGCTTGTCGGCGGGCAGGATGACGACCTCCGGCGCGTCGGCGGGCTTCGCCGCCGAGGCCGCGGCCGGCTGCGCGGTGACCGTCATGTCGTCCGCCGACACCGTCACGCGCTCGGGCGTTGCGGGGGCCGGCTCGGGCGTTGCGGGGGCCGGCTGGGGCGTTGTCGCGGCCGGATCGGCCGGCTCATCCGCGCGCGAGCGGCGCGGCGCGGGCGTCCGTTCCGTAGCCGGCTTCTCAGCGCCCCGGCGCGTCGACCGCTTCTTGCCCAGGTGCTTCGGGCTCGACGCGGCGGCTGTGGCCGCCGGTTCGACGACGGGAGATGTCGTGGGAACCACGGGCGCCACGGCCGCCGGCGCCGCGGTTGTATCCACCGGTGTGGGGCGCCGGCCCGCCGTCCGGGACGGTGGCAGCGTCGGCGTCGGCGGTTCCGGCGGCAGGCCCGGAACGTTGCGTCCGCCGGTGCCCAACGTCGTGAGCGCCTGTTGCAGTCGTGCCTCGGCCTTCAACCGCTGCCGCTCGCTCTCATCGAGGCGTTGTTGCAGGCTCGCGACCCGCTGCCGCACGTGATCGTCTTCGTGCTCGATCACGACGGCCCGCTCGGCGTCGACGATCGCGAGGTTCGGCGGCAGCGACGCGGGATAGAACGGCACGCCTACCCCGATGTCGGCGACCGGCTCGCGCATCGACAGGAGCGCGAGCGCCAGCAAGAACAGGAACGCCGCGGCCGCGACGATCCGATAGCCGTTCCAATCGTGGTGGACCTGGGCCAGAAGTGCTGCGTCGCTTGCCTCGAACTCGGTCACCTCAGCAGCGGTGGGACCGTCGATCTTCGTGTAGGTATGGACGGTCGTCGGTCCGACGTCGCCGGTGGGCTCTCGGTTGGTCACCTCGAGGCGCGAGCCGGTCGACAGGGCGCCGTCGATGTCGCTGTCGCTGACCCCGGCGGTGCCGCCGAACAACGGATCCTTCGGCACCGACGAGGCGACGAGAAGCTTGCCCGGGGTCCACACGCGGACCGCGTCGTACGTCGGGTTGGCCCGCTGGATGTCGGCGAGCGCCGAGTTGAGATCCGCAACAGAGGCGCCGGTGGCGGTGAGCGGCTCGATCTGCTGGGCGCTGATCACGATCGCACGTGCGGCGCTCTCGCGGCGTGCCCGGTCTGCGGCGTGGTTCGCGGCAGGAACCGTCAGGACGAGGGCGACAAGGGCAACCATCGCGAGCGGCCACCAGATCTTGGCGCTCACTTCGTCGAGCGTGAACCTATCGAACACGGAAACGCGGGCCCCCCCGAGAACACGGACGCCGCCCACGATACCGCCGCGTCCGGCTGATGCGAACTGCCGAAGGGCTGGGCCGAAAGGCTTAACCTGCCGCCGCGGCCGCGACGACCAGGAAGGCTTGCTCGACAACGAGGCGCGCGTTGCGGTTCACATCGTCGGCGAGCTCGGCACGCGCTCCCTCCACCGCGGCCAAAGAGGCGACCAGCCCCCCGACCTGGGCGGCCGGCTCGGCGTCACGGTCCAGGTTGAGACGGAGATCGGGCGGCGCCTCGACCGTGGCGGCGATCCGATCGCGCAGCAAGGCCGACGCCGCCAACAAGATGCGGTCGACCTGGTCACGCTCGGCTCGCCGTTCGCGTCGGGCGAAGCGGACCTCGATCCGGCGGATCGCGCCGCGGTAGGCCTCTTCCGGCCGCCCCTTTTCGTCGAGGAACGGTGCGAGCTCCTCGTCGAGCTCGGCCCGAAGTCCTTTCTTGTAGGCGGCTGCGGCATCCAACACGTCACCCGCGGCCGCCAACGCGTCGCCCGCTCCGGCAGCGGCCCGGTCGAGGGCGCCTGCGGCGACGTCGCGGAACGCCAACCCCTCCGGATCGGTCGCCATCCGTCGCGCGCGCCCCAGATTGCCACCCGACAGACGCGCCACGAGCTGCGCACGCACACGGTCGACGCCCTCGCCCTCCAGCTCGCGCACCACGAACGACTCGGGCAGTGCCGCGAAGACCACGACGTGACACCGGCTCAGGATGGTGTCGGGCAGCTCCTGGGCCCGCGCGGACAACAGCAGGAACACCGTGTCCAGGGGCGGCTCCTCGAGCACCTTGAGGAGCGTGTCGGCCGCAGCGGGCGAGAGCCGGTCGGCCTCACGGATCACGAACACCTTCCGGCCCGGCTCCGGCGCCGTGCGATACGCGTGGTGCCAGACCTCCTCGCGGATCGTGTCGATGTGGATGTCTCGACCCTCGGGCTCGACGACGAACTCGTTCGGGTGGTGCTCGCGCAGGGCGAGGGTGCAGTCGCGGCAGACGCCGCAGCCACCGGTCGGACACAACAACGCGGCAACGAACGCGCGGGCCACCAGCGACTTGCCGGAGCCCTCTGGTCCAGCGAGAACGTACGCGTGGTGCGGGCGCTCGGCCGCGCGCCGCAGGAACGCGACCGCTGCCTCCTGTCCCGCGACATCGTCGAGCACGGCTCCCATCGACGGCAGGGTAGCGCGCCGCGCCGACGGCTCAGCCGTGCGCGTGATCGCTGCGTTCCGCGAGCGCCTTGTCGATCGCCGCGCGAACATCGTCGAACACCTCTGCCGGCTCGCGCGCGGCGTCGATCACGACGAACCGCTCCGGATGCTCCTCGGCGATCCGCAGGTACGCGTCGGCCACCGTCGCGAGGAACGACCCGCCCTCGCGCTCCATCCGATCGGGCGCGTCGGTCGAGCGCGCGTGGCCGAGTTCGGGCTCGATGTGCAGCAAGATCACGAGGTCGGGGAACAGGCCCTGCGTCGCCCAGACATTGAGCGACAACACATCGGCCTCGCCGAGTCCGCGCCCCGACCCCTGATATGCGAGCGACGAGTCGACGTATCGGTCGCAGATCACGACCTTGCCCTCGGCGAGCGCCGGGCGGATCACCGACGCGACGGTCTGCGCGCGGGCCGCCGCGAACAACATCGCCTCGGCGCGCGCATCGA
>JBJMLQ010000038.1:0-9538 GCA_045805225.1 Actinomycetota bacterium
AGCGCGCGCTCCGGCGGCAATCGCGCGCCGGGCGTCCGGCCGCCCCGCTGGATCTCCTCCGCAAGTGCCTCCTGCACCCGCTGGTAGCGGAGCTGCAGATCGTCCAACGGCCGATCGGGCGTCGCCGACATGCGGGCCACTATAGACCGATGCAGGACCACATGCGACCGATGACAGACCGTGGCTTGACGTGGCCTCGAGGCGGGCCCTAGAGTCGCGTCCGTCTCGCTGTACCTGTCGCGTTCCTCCGAAGCGATTCGAGGGGAGAGGAGCCGGATCGTGGCGTCGTCGGGCGTGCGGATCAAGATCGCGCTCGCCGTCGTCGTGACCGCGGTCGTCGCGGCGGCGTGCACGCCGGGCGGTTCCGTCTCGCAGGCGACGGCCCCGCCTGCGCCGGCGGTTACCGGGGTCCCCGACACCGGCCCGATCACGCTCACCGTGTGGGATCAAGAGTCGGGGCAGGTCAGCAAGGTCTGGGAACAGCTCAACGCCGAGTTCGAGCAGACGTATCCCAACGTCACCATCAAGCGAGTGAACCGCGACTTCGGCGAGCTCAAGACGCTGCTCGCGCTCGCGATGTCCGGTCCGCACGGCCCCGACGTCGTCGAGTCCAACCAGGGTTGGCCCGACATGGGCCACCTCGTGAAGGCCGGGCTGCTGTTGCCGCTGGACAACTACGCGCAGGCATACGGGTGGACCGGCCGCGTCTCGCCGAACGTCCTGCGCGTGAGCAGTTGGTCGCCCGACGGCAAAGAGTTCGGAACCGGCAACCTCTACGGCTACACCACGATGGGCGAGATCGTCGGCGTCTACTACAACAAGCAGATCCTGTCCGATCTCGGGCTCAGCGTCCCGACGACGTTCAGCGAGTTCGAGCAGGATCTCGAGACCGCCAAGCAGGCAGGGCAGATCCCGATCCAGTTCGCGAACAACGACGCGTTCCCCGGCATCCACGAGTTCGCGACGATCCAGGATCAGATGGCGCCGACGTCCTATCTGACCGACCTCATCTTCGGCACGCAACGCGATCAGCTCTCGTTCGATACGCCCGAGAACACGCAGGCGGCCACCACGCTGCAGGACTGGGCGAACAAGGGCTACTTCACGCCGGGGTTCGGCGGCGCCGGCTACGACGACGCCGTCTCCAACTTCGCCAAGGGCCAGGGCCTGTTCATGATCACCGGCAACTGGATCGTCGCGAACCTCGGCGCCGACAACAAGAACTTCGGGTTCTTCCCGATGCCGCCTGCGAACGCCGGCGACCCGCCCGTCGCGACCGGCGGCGCCGGCTTCCCGCTCGCGATCGCGGCCGGGTCCGAGCACCCCGACGCGGCCGCGGCGTACATCGACTGGATGACGAGCGATCACGCGAGCGACCTGCTGCTGCCGACCGGCGAGATCCCGCTGCACAACGGCAAGACGCCGACGGTCGAGCCCGGAACCGTGCTGGCCGACGTGGTGGACGCCGCGCGCACCGTGAGCGACGCGAACGGCATCGTGCCGTACGAAGACTGGGCGACGCCCACCTTCTACGACACCCTGACGTCGAGCATCCAGGAGCTCATGGTCAACCGGCTCACGCCCGACCAGTTCGTGCAGAACGTCGAAGCCGACTACAAGGACTTCCAGACCTCCAGGCCCTGATGGAGATCCGCCCGGAGGTCGTTCGCGGTGCGGTCGCGTCGGTCGACGGGCGGCGGCGAGGTTCCCGCGGCGGCAAGCAGGAACGCCTCCCCGGCGAGGCACGCCGGATCGCGTACCTCTACATCGCGCCGGCGTTCATCCTGTACGCCGCGTTCAACCTCGTGCCGCTCGTCCAGGGCGTCAACATCTCCTTCTACAACTGGGACGGCATCACGCCCGGCACGTGGGCCGGTCTGGCGAACTACACGGACTTCTTCACCGACCCGCTGATCCGTGAGGGCTATGTCCACGTCCTGCAGCTGATGATCTTCTACGCGTTCTTGCCCATCGTGCTCGGACTGTTCCTCGCGGCGCTGCTGTCTCGGATCCGGATCCGTGGGCTCACCGCGTTCAGGCTCGTGCTGTTCCTGCCCCTCGTCATCACGGACGTCGCGACCGCCGTCGCGTGGACGTGGGTCTACGACGTCAACGGACCGCTGAGCACCTTCCTGCGCGCGGTCGGGCTCGGCAGCCTGGTCCCGGCGCAGGGATGGCTGGGGAGCTTCAACACCGCGCTCCCCGCGGTCGGGGTGTTCGGGCTATGGGGCGCGTTCGGGTTCTGCCTGATCTTGTTCCTCGCCGGCGTGATGAAGATCCCCGCGAGCCTGTACGAGGCGGCCCGCGTCGACGGCGCGAACGCGATCCATGAGTTCTTCGCGGTGACGCTGCCCGGCCTGCGCTACGAACTCCAGGTGGTGCTCGTGCTGTCCCTGATCGACACGCTCGGCACCTTCGACGAGATCTACGTCATGACGAGCGGCGGCCCGGGCACGGCGACGTCGGTGCCGGCGTACCTGGTGTGGCGCCGGATGTTCCAAACCTCGCAGGTGGGCTCGGCCGCCGCGCTCGGCATCACGTTGATGCTGATCATCTTCGCCGTCACGTGGGTCGCCAACAGGCTGATGGATCGCTGGGGCGGCGACGAGTGAACACGTCATCGCGCACGACCGTCGTCATCAACTACGTCCTGCTGACGATCTGCGCGCTGGTCGCGATCTATCCGCTGGTCGGTGTCTTCCTCGCGAGCCTGTACCCGACGGGGCCGGGCAGCCAGCCGTCGGGGTTCGCGCTCCCGCCGACGTTCGAGTGGCACAACTACGTCACGGCCTGGGAGCAGGGGAAGTTCGCGTCGAGCTTCCAGACGAGCTTCATCGTCGCCGCGGTGATGGTGCCGGCGTCGGTGATCTTGTCGGTCGTCGCCGGGTACGCGTTCGCGACGATGCGCTTCCGCGGCTCGCAGATGATCTTCTGGCTGTTCATCCTGGGGCTGATCATCCCGACCGAGGCGACGATCGTGCCGCTGTACTACGACGTGCGGGCCATGGGACTGCTCGACACCTATTGGGCGCTGATCATCCTGGAGACGTCCGGTGAAGTCGCGTTCGGGATCTTCTGGATGCGTGCGGCCTTCCTCGCGGCGCCGAAGTCGTTGCTGGAGGCCGCTCGGATCGACGGCGCGAACTCCTGGCAGACGCTGTGGCGGGTGATGGTGCCGTTCGCGCGTCCGGCCATCCTCACGCTGACCGTGCTGTGCTTCGCCGACACGTGGAACGAGTTCTTCCTCGCGCTGGTGTTCACGATCAACCACACGACCGCCCCGGCCGGACTCGCCAGCTTCTCGGGCCGCTACACGCAGGACATCGCGCTCGTCTCGGCGGGCGCGGTGATCGTGGCGATCCCGATCTTGGTCGTGTTCATCTTCTTCCAGCGTGAGTTCCTCCGCGGCATGCTGACGGGGGCGGTGAAGGGGTAGCGGATGGCCGACGTCACTTACACATCCGTGCGCAAGGAGTTCGGCGACGTGGTCGCGCTGCAGGACTTCTCGCTGCAGATCGCCGACGGCGAGTTCGTGGTGCTGGTGGGGCCGTCGGGCTCGGGGAAGACGACGGCGCTGCGGCTGCTCGCCGGGCTCGAGGCGATCACGCAGGGTGAGATCCGTGTCGGCGCGCGCGTCGTGAACCGCGTCGCGCCGCAGGACCGCGACATCGCGATGGTGTTCCAGGACTACGCGCTGTATCCGCAGATGACCGTGTACGACAACCTCGCGTTCGGCCTGAAGATGCGGAAGATCCCGAAGCCCGAGATCAAGCAGCGGGTCGAGCGCGCGGCCGACGTGCTCGACATCGGCGAGCTGCTCCAGCGCAAGCCCCGCGCGCTGTCGGGGGGCCAGCGGCAGCGGGTCGCGCTCGGCCGGGCGCTCGTCCGCGAGCCGGCCGCGTTCCTGATGGACGAGCCGCTGTCCAACCTCGATGCGAAGCTCCGGGTGCAGACGCGCAGCGAGATCAAGCAGCTCCAGCGGCAGGTCGGCACGACCACGGTCTACGTCACGCACGACCAGGTCGAGGCCATGACGATGGGCGATCGCGTCGCCGTGATGAACGACGGGCTCCTGGAGCAGGTCGGCGACACGCGCACGGTGTACGAGCACCCGGCGAACGTGTTCGTCGCCGGGTTCATCGGCAGCCCGGGCATGACGTTCGCGACGCTCGACCTGTCCAGGAACGGCGGCCCGATGACGCTGTCGCGCGCCGGCATGTCGCTGACGGTGGACCCAGACGGCGCGACGGCACCCATCCCCGGCGAAGTGACGGTCGGGATCCGTCCGGAGCACGCGCACGTCTGGCGCGACGGCGGAGATCTGATGGGCCCGGTCGACGGCAGGGTCACGTTCGTCGAGATGCTCGGGCGCGAGGCGCTCGTCGGCGTCGAAGCGGGCGCCAGTCAACGCTTCACGTTGTTCGCGGACGCGGACGCGAAGGTCGCGATCGGCGACCGGCTGTCGTTCGGGGTGGAACGCCGACGCCTCTACCTGTTCGACCCCGCGACCGAACGCGCGCTCGGCGTCGTCTGAGCGATCGACCCCCGGCGGTCAAGCGCCGGGCGTGTGTCTCGCTTGCCACGGGCGCTCGTTACACGTCAGCCCTCGAACCCGAACTCCTTGTGGCTCCCGTCGCAGAACGGCTTGTTCTGCGAATGGCCACACCGGCAAAGGGTCTGACGGTTCCTGACCTCGTAGGGCTCACCGTCGGCGGCCACGACCGGGACGCCGCCCCGGACCCAGATCGGCCCGTTCTCGATCACGGCGACCGCAGGAGGGTAGGCGATCTCGTCTCGATCGGGCGCACCGTCGGGCTGTGTGACGAGACGCCCCGACGGGCACAGCTTCGACATCTGCCGGATCCGTTCGGCGACCGCCGGATCGGCGGCGTCGGCGATCATCGCCCACACGTTGCGGAAGCGGTCGCCGCAGTACCCCGCCTTCGTGCAGACGGAGACGTCGTCGTTCATCGTGAGCTCGCCGCCGCGGTAGGGATAGGCACGCTCGTCGTACGTGGTCCGTTCCGCGACCTCCGTCCCGTCGAACGGGATGCGCTCGTGCGTCGAGTCACAGAAGGGCTTGCGCGAGGAATTCCCGCACCTGCAGAGGTCGTATCCCGCGGTCCGTGTGGCGATCGGGTCGTCGGGCTCCCAGTCGACGGGCTCGCCGTACTCGGTCTCCACCTGTGCGGTGCGGACGAGCGCGACGGCGCCGTGCACGCGGTACGGCCCGTGCTCCGTCACCTCGACCCGCGGCGCGTCGGCTCCGTCGGACATGCGCGCTACCCTACGCGCCCGCTGAGCCGTCCGCGGCGCCCTCCACGGGGCCGTTCTCTCGGCCGTTCGCAGGGTCACCGTCTCGGCCGTTCGGCCGGGTGGCACTGAGAGAGAACCGGCGGTAGGGTCGCTGGGCGCGGCACCACCCCCGATGACCTGCCGCGCGGGAGGAAGCACCGTGGGAGTGCTGTCGATCATCCTGGGGCTCGCGCTGCTCGGCGTGCTCGCAGACGTGGTGGTCGAGAACGACGTCATGACGGCCGTCCGCGAGCCGATCACGATCGCCGGAACCACGCAGACCGCCTCGGGGCCCGCCATCGCCATCATCGCGTTCGCGGCCGGCGCCTTGGCCGTCGTGCTGATCGTGCTCGGCATCCGCCGGCTCCGCCATGCCGGACGCGCGCAGCTGCAGGAACGCATCCGCGCGCTCCAGGACGAGAACGCGCGGCTGCACACACAGCGGAACCTCCAGAACATCATCCGTATCCCCGAGGCCGTCGCGGAACCGACCGTCGACGAACGCCCGGTCGCGCCCGCGGCCTCCGAGATGCCCCGAGCCGAGAAGCGGCCGCCGGACCAACCCGCATCGAGCTGGTAGCACACGCGGGGCGCTGACCGGCGCCCGAACACGCGAACCGTCATAGGGTCGATCCATGGGCCGCTTCCACAGGCTCGCGCCGGGCCTTCTCCTCGTCGTCCTGGTGGCGTGCACGTCGATCCCCTATCGCCCGGCGCCGACCACGCCCTCGCCGACCGTCGCCACCACCGACCGGCTGATCGTGCTCGGCGACGACGGCAACCTACGCTCCATGGCGCCGGACGGGACGAACGTCGTGCCGCTCACGACCGACGCCGGATCTGACGTCCAGATCGACCAACCGGTCGCCTCGCCCGACGGAACCGACCTGGCGTGGGTTGAGGTCCGATCCGGCCAGCCGAGCGTCGTCGTCGCGGATCGGTCGGGCCGGCGCCTGCAGACGGTCGCGATGGGGATCGTGCCGTTCTTCATGCAATGGGATCCGACGTCGACCAACATCGCGTACCTGGGCAACGCCGGGCAGGGCCTCGGCATGGGCGTGATCGAGCACGCCGCCACCGCGCCCACCGACGTGGCGATCGGCGCCGGCAGCCCGTTCTATCTGTCGTGGTCGCCCGACGGACGCGAGCTGCTCGTCCACGTCGGTACGACGCAGTTGGGCGTGGCGGATCTCAACCAGAAGCTTCGGCGGATCCATGTCCGCCCCGGCCGGTTCCAGGCCCCGATCTGGCTCGCCGACGGGCGCACCGTGTACGACCGCGTGCTCGGCGACCAGCAAGAGCTCGTCGTCGCCGACGGTGCGGCGACACATGTGCTCGAGACCTTCTCCGGGAGCGTCGCGTTCGACGCGAGCCCCGACGGCAGCCGCATCGCCTACCGGATCGACGGCTCCGGGGCGCGAGACGGCGTGTACGTGCAAGCCGTCGATGCGGGAACCCGGACCCTGGTCACCCATGTCGGAGCGCCCGCGTTCTTCTGGTCGCCGACGGGAGATCACCTGCTGCTGCTCACCGTGAAGGGCACGGGGGCGTCGCGGGTCGTGCGGTGGAAGGTCTGGTCGGACGGTCAGCTCGTCACGAACGATCCGTATCAACCCAGCCAGACGTTCGGTGCGCAATACCTGCCGTTCTTCGATCAGTACGCGCAGGCGTTCACGCCGTGGGCGCCCGACGGGAGCGCGTTCGCATTTGCCGGGGTGATCGACGGCACCGCGGGGATCTACGTCCAGCCGGTGGATGGCGGCGCGCCGACCAGGGTGAGCGACGGTGAGTTCGTGCTGTGGTCGCCGCCCGAACGACCGACCTCAGCCAACTAGACCGGCGATCAACGGCGCGAGCCGGGCGAGCTCCTCCACGTGGAGCGGAGCGAGATGCGCGAGCACGCGCTCGCCGGTCGCGGTGAGCGCGACGCGGATCAGCCGGTGGTCGATCGGGTCCGGGCGCGTCCGAACGAGGCCCGCCTCCACGGCGCGGTGCACCAACTCGCTCGCGCTGTGGTGGCGGAGGAGCAGCTGCTCCGCGATCTGCCCGATCGACGGTGCGGCGTCGCCGGACAGACCCTTCACCACGACCAGCAGCTGGTATTGCGCCGGCGCGACGCCCTCGGCCTCGGCCGCGTCGTCGCTCCACCGCAGGAACCGGCGAAGTGCGGTCCGGAACGACAAGAGCTGCGGATAGTCCACATCGACGGTACGGCTGGGCATGTCGATGTATCGTAACACGATATATTCTGTCGTGATGGCCTCCATCTCATTGCCTCGGAGCTCCGCCGGCCGCGTCGCGGCGCTGAGCGTGATCGCCGTGCCGATCGGCGTCCTGGGGGCGCTGTCCGCGTGGGTCTTGGTCAAGCTGATCGGCCTGCTGACGAGCGTCGCGCTGTTCCAACAGGTCTCGACGACGCCTCCGCCGATGAGCGATCTGCACCCGGGCCCGTGGCTGTTCCTCGTCGCGGCCACGGGTGGTCTCGCGGTGAGCGTGATCGCTCGTTGGGTGCCGACCGTCCGCGGTCACGGCATCCCGGAGGCGATGGAGGCCGTGGTCGAGCGGCAAAGCGTGATCGAGCCGGCGACGGCGATCGCCAAACCGGTCTCGGCAACGATCGCGATCGGCACGGGCGGCCCGTTCGGCGCCGAGGGACCGATCGTGGTGACCGGGAGCGCGATCGGATCGCTGCTCGGACAGTTGCTACCGGTCTCCCCCGCAGAGCGACGGATCTTGTTGGCGTGCGGCGCCGCCGCCGGCACCGCGGGGATCTTCGGCACCCCGTTCGCGGCAGTACTGCTGCCCCTCGAGCTCCTGTTGTTCGAGTTCTCGACGCGCTCCCTGGTGCCGTTGTTCGTCGCCGCGGCGGTCGCGACCGCGATCCGCTCCGGACTGCTGGACGGCGGCCCGTTCGTGCCGCAGGTGACGTTCACGTCGCCGCACGGCCTCGACCTCCTCTGGTACGTCGCCCTCGGGCTGGTCTGCGGCCTGCTGGCCGTCGTGATCTGCAAGGGGCTGTTCTGGATCGAGAGCGGATACCGGCGGCTGCCGATCTCGGCGTTCTGGCATCCGATCATCGGGGGGCTGGGGTTCGCGGCGGTCGGGATGGTCGAGCCGCGCGTCCTCGGTGTCGGCTACGCGGTGATCGGCGCCGAGCTCGCAGGGTCGATCGCGGGCGGCGCGCTGCTCGCGCTCGGGATCGCGAAGCTGCTCGCCTGGTGGGTGGCCCTGGGTTCGGGCACGTCGGGTGGAACCCTCGCCCCCTTGCTGTTCATCGGCGGGGCGTTCGGCGGCTGGCTCGGTTCGATCGCGGTCCACGCCGGCGTCCCGGTCGACCCGCGTGCGTTCGCGCTCGTCGCGATGGCCGCGGTGTTCGGCGCCTCGACGCGCGCCGTGCTCACGGCGGTCGTCTTCATGATCGAGATCGTCGCCGCCCCCACGATGGCGGTGCCGCTGATGCTCGCGACGGCGGCGGCGGCGATCGTCGCAACCTCGCTCGCCTCGGACAGCCTGATGACCGAGAAGCTCACGCGCCGCGGCCTGCGCATCCACCACCACGCCGAGGTCGACGTGCTCCGCAGCACGCGCGTGTCCGACGTGATGTCTCGCGACGTCGTCACGATCGACGCCGGCGCCACGGTCGCTGAAGCCCGCACGGTGCTCGCCGACGGCCCGCACAGCGCGTACCCGCTGGTGGCGTCGGACGGCCGGCTCGCGGGCATGGTCTCGCGGTCCGACCTGATCGCCGACGGCGCGGACGCCGCGCCGGTCGAGCAGATAGCGGCCACCGACGTGGTCGCCGTGCTGCCGACCGCGTCGGTCCTCGATGCGCTCGACACGATCGTGCGCGAAGGCGTCGAACATGTCCCCGTCGTCGCCGACGGCTGTCTCGTCGGGATCTGCACGCGGACCGACGTGCTCCGCGCACGGGCGCGCGGGCTCAACGAAGAGCGTCCCGCGCCGTCGCTTCGCCTTCGCCGGTCGTAGGCTCGACCGAGAAGCGAAAGGACGGGTGATGAGCACTTCCAAGGACGCATGGAACGAGGTCGGCGACCGGTTCACGGCGGTCGGCAAGCGGCTCGCGGAGCACTACGGTGAACGCAGCGCCGGGGGCTCCCCCAAGGAGACCCAGCACAAGGTTGAAGAGGTCGTCCGCGAGATCGGCAACCAAGTCGGGCGCGCACTCGAGGCGGTCGACGACACGGTCCGCGACGATGCCGCGCGGACGGATCTGAAGCAGGCG
>JBJMLQ010000039.1:0-4842 GCA_045805225.1 Actinomycetota bacterium
CGTGTCCGAGATAGACACATCTAGCGGCAAGGCGCGGCCGGCGAGATCGTTCACGATCACGACCACCTGGTCGTCGGCATCCTTGGTCAAGATCGTCAGCGCCGAACCCGTTCCCCCGTCGGACGATGCGGACAGCGTCCCGATGAGCACCTTCGTGTCTTGGCCGCTCAGGAACTGCGTGATACCGCCGAACCGTTGGAGCGTGTCGTTCTGCGCGCTCGCCGCGCGCTGCGCCTCGAGCCTGATCCGCTCCTCACGGCCGGCGAACACCGAGCCGATGCCGACGCTCGCGACGAGGATCGCGGCGACCAGCAGCGCGATGCCGGTGCGTCGTCCACGCGAGTGTGAGTGCTTGGCCGGCCGCGCGACCTCGTGCACGGCGTCGACCACGGTCTGCTCCAGCGCCTCGGGCGGTGCGCCGTCGCCCGCGAGCGCGTACCCGAACGACGCCGCCGCGCGCTGCAGGTCGACGGCCTCCTTCCGGCAGGCGGCGCACCGCTCGACATGGAGTTCGACGGCGTTCCCGTCCTCGACCGGGGCGACGCCGAGGGCGAACTCCGGCAACACGTCGCGAACCGCGGCGCAGTTCACGACAGCTCCTTCTGCTGGTTCGCCAGACGCACCTTGATCAGGGCGGACCGCAGGCGCGTCTTCACCGTCCCCAAGGGGATCCCATCGTCCTCGGAGATCTCTCGCGCGGTCATCCCTCGGAAATACGTACGAAGGACCAGGCGGCGTTCGGCGTCCGACAACGACGCGATCGCGCGCAGGGCCGCGTCGCGCTCGAGCAGGAGGTCCTCGTCGACGGATTGGGCCGACTCGGGCACCTCGTCGACCAGCACGAGCTTGGGTCGTGTCACACCGGTCTCTCGCCGGAGGCGGTCGATCGCCTGGTTGTGGGCGATGGTCATCAGCCACGTGGACAGACGCCCACGGTGGGGGTCGAAGCGCGCGGCCTTTCGCCAGGCGGTCACGAAGACGTCTTGGGTCAGTTCCTCGGCGGCCTCGCGTGAGCCCAGCAGACGAAGACCCATCGTGTAGACGGGTCGGGCGAACCGTGCGTAGAGCGCACGGATCGCAGCGTCGTCGCCTGCCAGCAAGCCTTCCATGAGTTGCGCTTCCTCCCGAGGGAGGAGTGGTCCGTCGTCACGTCCCTGCACGGAGGTCCTTCCGTTGATACGCGGCCGAGGTCGGGGCAGGCTTGCCGGAACCCGTCATGCACCCGTAGATGCGCCCGTAGATGTGATGGTCGCATGGGTTCGCCGTGATGGCCACACGCGGATGTCTGCCTTCCACCCCGCCACAGCAACAGCGTAGGCTCGCCACGGAACCGCCATACGGCGCGAACCCTGCCGGGCATGTCGGCGAACCAGCAGGCGGGAGGCGAACTCATGCAGCGCAGGTGGAGAGTGGGGGCAACGGCCGCGATCGCGGCGGCGGCGTTGCTGACCGGTCTCGCGGGCGTGGCCCGGCCCCAGACGGGTCAGCCCGTGATCGCCTCCGTCGAGCTCACCGGTGTCGTCGACCCCATCATCGCGGACCACATCACGTCGGTGATCCAGCGGGCGAACGGCGACCACGACGCCGCCGTCCTGCTCACGATCGACACCCCCGGCGGACTCGGATCGTCGATGGACCAGATCGACGAAGCCATCCTCAACAGTTCGGTGCCGGTGATCGGCTACGTCGCGCCGAGCGGCGCGCGTGCCGCTTCAGCCGGAGCGTTCGTGCTGATGTCGTGTCCCGTCGCCGCGATGGCGCCCGGCACCAACGTCGGAGCGTCGACTCCGATCGGCCTGTCCGGCGGCGACCTCGCCAACAAGGTGACCAACGACGCGGCCGCCAGCATGCGCAAGCTCGCGCAGACCTACGGTCGCAACCCGGACGTCGCGGAGAGCTTCGTGACGAGCGCGACCAGCATCACCGCGCAGGAGGCGTACGACCAGGGGGTGATCGAGTACCTCGCAGCATCACAGGATGATCTGCTGGCGCAGGTCGACGGCGAGATGGTCACGCTGGCGAACGGCACGACGGTCACGATGCGGACCGCTGGGGCGGCGATCGAGGAGGAACCGCTCGGCGGGTTCTTCGGGTTCCTGCACACGCTGCTCGACCCGGACCTCGCCTTCATCTTCTTCTGGCTCGGCCTGGGGCTCGTGATCCTCGAGCTCATCGTGCCGGGCCACATCTTCTCCGGCACGCTCGGCACGATCTTGCTGATCCTTGCGTTCGTGTCGTTCGGCGTGCTTCCGGTCCGGATCATCGGGATCGCGCTGCTCGTGCTGTCGGTGGTCGCGTTCATCCTCGAGCTGAAGGCGCCCGGATTCGGCGTGTGGGGCGTCACGGCGATCATCGCTCTGCTGCTCGGCGGCTGGTTCCTCTACGACCGCGCGGGCGGCGTCGAGGTTTCGCCCGGCGTGTTGGTCGGCGTTGCCGTCTTCGCCGGGCTGTTCTTCGGGCTGGTGGTCGTCAAGGCGCTCTCGCTCCGCCACACCCCGCCCGCGCAGCTGCGCCCGATCGTCGGCGCGGACGGCGTTGCGATCGCGCCGATCGGACCCAACGGCGGGCTCGTGCGCGTGTCGGCCGAGGAGTGGCAGGCAGTGTCGCCCGGCAACCGGATCCGCGAGGGCACTCCGATCCACGTGACATCGATCGACGGGCTCGTGCTCACCGTCGAGGCGATCACCGGTGAGCACGCACCGGCCGGGCAGCGGGCGCCGGCCTCGGAAGGAGGAAACCCGGCATGAGCGTCGCGCTCATCCTCGTGGGGCTCGCGATCGTCTTAGTGATCTTGGTCTTGGTCAAGGCGATCCGGATCATCCCCGAGTACCAACGGATCGTCGTGTTCCGGCTGGGACGGCTGATGGCCACCAAGGGACCTGGGCTCGTGCTGCTGATCCCGTTCGTCGACAAGGGCACAGTGGTCGATCTGCGCGAGTTCTTCCTGGAGATCCCACGGCAGGACTCGATCACCAAGGACAACGCGGCGATCTCGATCGACTTCATCATGTACTACAAGGTGTTCGAGCCGGCGATGTCGGTCGTGCAGGTATCGAACTTCGCTGGGGCGGCCACGAACATCGCGGCCACCACTCTGCGCGCGGTCGTCGGCGACATCTCGTTGGACGACGTCTTGGCCAAGCGCGACGAGATCAACACCGTGTTGCGGGTCAAGCTCGACGAGGTCACCGAGCGATGGGGCGTCAAGGTGACCAACGTCGAGATCCGGGAGATCATCCCCCCGCCCTCTGTCCAAGAGGCGATGACCCGGCAGATGTCCGCCGAACGGACACGGCGTGCGGTCGTGACCGAGGCTGAGGGCGCGAAATCCGCGGCGATCACGGTCGCGGAGGGCAACAAGGAGGCAGCCATCCTCAACGCCGAAGGATCCAAGCAGGCGGCGATCTTGACCGCGGAGGGAGAACGGCAGGCTGCGATCCTTCGCGCCGAAGGGTTCGCCTCCGCGCTGTCGAAGATCAACGAGTCCGCCAGCAACGCCGACGTGCGCACGATGCAGCTGCAGTACCTCGACGCGTTGCGACAGGTCGGCGCGTCGCCGTCCTCCAAGGTGGTCGTGCCGATGGAGCTCGCCGGTCTGGTCGGCGCCGTGACCGCGATCGCCGAGACCGCGTCCAACGGCAAGGACAACGGCTAGGAAGGGACCTCGGCGCCCGCTGGCGTGCCGCCGAGCACATCGGCGACGCCCGCGGGCGCCGTCGTCTCGGGCTCGGGCTGGGCGCGACGCGTCTCGTGGCCCGGCAGGGGGATCCCCGCCTGCTGCAGCGCGAGCTCGAAGTCGTGGACGCTCGAGACCGCCTGCATCGCGTCCTCCACCGACACGCGGCCCTCCTGGATCAGGTGGAGCAGCGCCTGGTCGAACGTCATCATCCCGTAGAAGCCGCCCTCGGCGACGACCTCCTCGATCTCTGAGGTCTTCTCCTCGTCGGCGATCCGCTCGGCGACGCGCCCGGTGTTGACGAGGATCTCGAGCGCGGGGATCCGGCCGCCGTCGACCGACGGGACGAGCCGCTGGCAGATGATCCCGCGCAGCGTCCCCGCGAGCGACAGCCGGATCTGCTTCTGCTGATGCGGCGGGAAGAAGTCGATCACCCGGTTCACGGTCTCGGTGGCGTCCTGCGTATGGAGCGTCGACATCACGAGGTGGCCGGTCTCGGCCGCTTGCAACGCCGCGCGCACCGTCTCCGTATCGCGCATCTCGCCGATCAAGATGACGTCCGGGTCCTGCCGCAGAGCTGCGCGGAGCGCCGACAGGAAGTCGTTGGTGTCCTGACCGACCTCGCGCTGGTTGATCGATGCGACCTCGTCCTTGTGCAGCACCTCGATCGGATCTTCCACCGTCACGATGTGCACGGGCTTGGTTGCGTTGAGGTAGCCGATCATCGCCGCGAGCGTCGTCGTCTTGCCAGAGCCGGTCGGCCCGGTGACGAGGATCAGCCCACGGTGCTCCTCGGCGAGCGTGCGCACCACATCGGGCAACCCGATCTCGTCGAACGACGGCCCGCCGAACCGGAGCTTCCGCAGCACCATCGAGACCGAGCCGCGCTGGCGGAACACGTTCGCCCGGAACCGGCCGACGTTCGCGACGGAATACGCGAAGTCGACCTCGCCGCGTTCCTTGAACAGCGCCTTGCGATCCTCCGGGATCACGCCGTCCGCGATCGCCTGCGTCTCGATCGGGCTCAGCGGATCGCGGTCCAGCCGAACCAGGCCGTGGGTCAGCCGGATCATCGGCGGGGACCCGACCTTCACGTGGAGGTCGGATCCGTCCTTGCTCACGACTTCTTCGAGCCAGGAGTTGAACTCCGGCACGATCGTTTCATC
>JBJMLQ010000040.1:0-4100 GCA_045805225.1 Actinomycetota bacterium
AACACCAGCGGCGCGGTGGTGAGCGCGTTCGCGAACAGCTCGCGGCCCAACAAGGCCGTTCGCGCGCTCGTGATCGCCAACGGCAACCTCTACGTCGGCGGGGCGTTCACCAGCCCCCGGCCGTACATGATGGAGGTCAACGCCACCACCAACGCGTACATCCCGACCTGGCAGCCCGTGGTCGACGCCGAGGTTCGGGCACTCGCGACCGACACCAGCCAGACGCGGATCGTCGAGGGCGGCTTCCAGCAGTGCCCGACCGGATCCGGCTGTGACGGCCGCATCGGCATCG
Organism: Actinomycetota bacterium; assembly: GCA_045805225.1. GTDB lineage: Bacteria > Actinomycetota > UBA4738 > UBA4738 > HRBIN12 > AC-51. The sequence continues at coordinate 293 of JBJMLQ010000040.1, forward strand.
GCGCCGTGAACACGACGGACGGCGCGTTCGTGCCATTCGCGTACTCCGGTCCGCCGACGTTCATCCCGCCTCCGGGCTTCCCGTACCGCCCGTTCCAGGTGATCCAGATGACGCAGGACGGCAACACGCTGTTCGCATCGGGTACCGGTAACGGCGGCACCGCCCTCAGCCTGAACATGGAGGACGGAACGCTCAACTGGCAGGCCGGCTTCAACGGCAATGTCGTTGGCATCGGCGTCACCGACGGTGTCGTGTACGCCGGCGGTCACTACAGCACCTACTGCGGGCCTGTCCCCGGCAACAACTTCTTCTGTGCCGGAAGGCCGGGCTCCGCCGCACGGTCGAAGCTCGCCGCGTTCGACGAGACCACCGGTGCCCTGGAGACGTGGGCGCCCACGGTCAACACCGCCCTCGGCATCGAGGCGGTCGGCGCGGACCTCGGTCGCGTCGCCGTCGGCGGTGAGTTCACCCGGATCTCCGGCGTGAACGTCAACCACTTCGCGCGGTTTCAGCAGTAGCCGCCCGGAGGGCATGATCGGTGCCCCGTCACCTGCAAAAGGGGGCGGGGCACGCCCGTGGACCGGCTCAGAAATCGCGCTCGCACGACGATTAGCCGGGGGATGGAAACCGACGAACCCAGTCCGTCGCTCGACCCGGCGCTCGCCGCCACGCTCGCGACGAGCGACGTCCTGCGCCGCATCGCCGGCACCGCGGCCATCCACCTGTACGAGCTTCGGTATGCCGAGGACGGCTCGTACGAGTGCACCGCCTTCATCGGCGAGGGCCTGCAGAGCCTTCTCGGCCCCCTGCCCGACGGCGTCGACGAGGAGGCGGTTTGGGAGGAGGCGGTGCACCCCGACGACCGCGCGTCCTACACGGCGTTCACCGATGCGTGCCGCCGCGGCGAGCCGTCGGAGATCGAGTTCCGGCTCGTCGGCTTCGACGGTGTCACCCGGTGGGTGTGGGAGCGGGCCCGACCCCGCGTCCGGGACGGGATCGTCTGGGTGGACGGCATCGTCGCCGACGTCACCGAGCGGCGCCGTGCCGCCGACGAGCTGACCGAGGCTCGCGCGCGCCTCGAGCACCTCGCCTACCACGACAGCCTCACCAACCTGCCCAACCGGGCCGCGTTCCGGGAACAGCTCGAGGCGTCGATCGCCGATGCCGGACGTGCCGGACGCAGCCTCGCGGTGCTGTTCATCGACCTCGACGATTTCAAGCTCGTCAACGATGGGTTCGGGCACGCCGTCGGCGACGAGCTGCTCGTGCACTGTGCCGAGCGTCTGCGTGCGGCATGCCGCCGCGACGATCTCGTCGCCCGACAGGGTGGAGACGAGTTCCTCATCCTGGTACGCGACTCCGAGCCGGGCGAGGACGCGCGCCGCGCGGCCGAGGCGGTGGCGGTCAGCGTGCGAGAGACCCTGAGCCGCGACTTCCACGTCGGCGGCGTGAGCGCCTACATCACGCCCAGCATCGGCGTGAGCCTCTTCCCGGAGGACGGCACCACCGCCGACGAGCTTCTGAAGAAGTCCGACATCGCGCTCTACGCGGCCAAGAATGCGGGCCGCGACAGCCATCGGTACTATCGCCGCCCCGAGCGAGACTCGGGGTACGACCTGGCGATCGCCTCGGAGCTTCGCGACGCGCTGAACCGCGACGGGCTGACCCTGCACTATCAGCCCCTCGTCGAGCTCGAGCATGGCGCCGTCGTCGGCGCCGAGGCGCTGATCCGGTGGAACCACCCGGCCCGCGGCCTGATCGCGCCCGCCGGATTCCTGCCGGTCGCGGAGCGCAGCGGCCTCATACGGCCCATCACCACCTGGGTCGTCGAGCGCGCGTGCGCCCAGGCGCACCGCTGGCGCGCGGAGGGTCGCGAGCTCTACGTCTCCGTCAACCTGCCGGCGGCATGCTGGCAGCCGCAGGCGATCCGGCGGACGCTCGACACGCTCGCGCAGTTCGGCCTACCCGCTGACCGTCTGACGGTCGAGATCACCGAGCTGGCGGCGATGGGCGACGCCGCCGACGACGAGACGACGCTGGCGCTCGTCCACTCGACCGGCCTCGGCCTGGCGATCGACGACTTCGGCACCGGCTACTCGTCGCTCGGCAGGCTGCGCAGGATCCGGCCGAGCCTCATCAAGATCGACCGCTCATTCATCTCGGACATCCCCGCCGATCGCGATGCTGCGGTGCTCGTCCAGACGATGATCACGATGGCCGAGAAGCTCGGGATCACGTGCCTGGCGGAGGGGATCGAGACCGACGCCCAGCTGGCGTTCCTCCGCGACAACGGCTGTTCGCTCGGGCAGGGTTACCTGTACAGCAAGCCTGTCGACGCCGCCGCCTTCGACCGCCTGCTCGCGGTCGCCGGCCGCCGGGCCGCCTGACCGGCGCTAGCGGCCGCCTGTGCCGTCCTTGCGCCAGATCGAGACGTGGCTCGTGCTCTCGGCGGTGAACGGGCGCCGCGTCCAGTCGCTCCAGCGCGCGCGCAGCGACATCCCCGCCAGGCGCGCCATCAGGTCGAGCTCGGACGGCCAGACGTAGCGGATGGGCACCGACAGCGAGTCGAAGCCTCCGCCCTCCGCGCGCCAGTAGTGGTGTGAGACCATGCCCTGTCCCACCACGTCGTACTCGTCGAAGCCGAGCTGGTCGGCCCCGATCGCGAACGGGACGGCGGTCTGCCCGGGCGGAAGCCGGCGCAGGTCGGGGACGCCGACCTCGACCACGAAGTGCCCGCCCGGGGCGAGGTGCCCGGCGACGTTCTCGAAGCACGCAACCTGGGCGTCCTGCGTCGTCAGATTGTTGATCGTGTTGTAGACGAGGTAGGCGACGGCGAACGTCTCGTCGACGCTCGTCGTGGCGAAGTCGCCGATCGTGACCCCGATCGACCCGCCCCCGGGCTTCGCGCGCAGACGGGCGACCATGGCCTCGGAGAGGTCGATCCCGTGCACGGGGATGCCGCGCTCCGACAGGGGCACCGCGATGCGGCCCGTCCCGATCCCGAGCTCGAGGGCTGCGCCGTCGGCGGCGAGCTCCGCCAGCACGTCCACGACCCGGGAAATCGCGGCCGGGTCGAACATCCGATCCGAGGGATCGTCGTAGCGGGCCGCGACGTCCTCGCCGAAGTGGTTCTCGGCCATGCCACACTCTAGGTCGGATACCGATGAAGGAGGCGGCCCGTGAGCTCCAGGGTCTTCGATCTCGACGACATGCAGTTCAGCCCGACCGCGTGGCTCTTCGAAGGAGCGAAGCACGGCGGCGCGGGCGTGTCCATGTTCATCGTTCGCACCCCGCCCGGCGGCGGCGTCGACCTGCACGTCCACCCCTATCACGAGACGTTCCTCATGCTCGAGGGAGAGGGACGCTGGACCGCGGGTGACGACGTCGTCGAGCTGCGGCCGAGCCAGATGCTCGTCGTGCCGCCGGAGACGCCGCACGGGTTTCGCAACACCGGCGACCGCCCGCTCCTGGTCGTCTCCGTCCACGAGGGGGACACGCTCCAGCAGACGTTCCTCGGATCCGAGCCATGACGTTCGACCTGGTCGTCCGCGGCGGTCGAGTCGTCACCGCGCATGAGGACTACATCGCGGACGTGGGCGTGAGCGGTGCCACGATCGCCGCGATCGGATCCCGCCTGCGCGGGACGCGGGAGATCGACGCGTCCGGCAAGCTGGTGATCCCGGGCGCGATCGACGGCCACGTGCACATGCGCACCGAGCGGCCGGCCTCGGTGTACGACGACGACTGGGACAGCGGCACGATCGCCGCCGCCTTCGGCGGCGTGACGACGATCGTCGACCAGGCACAG
>JBJMLQ010000041.1:0-17458 GCA_045805225.1 Actinomycetota bacterium
GCGCAGTGATCGAGCTCACCAGCCTGTTCATCGGGTCGAGCGCCGCGCGCCGCGAAGCGACGGCGGCCGGCGTGCGGTACCTCGCGATGCCCGGCGTGCGCTTGGACACGTTCCGCGAGGACGGCCCGCTCGCGGTGGACTTCGACGAGATCCGCGGCGACGCCGAGCGGGTCGGCGCCGCCTGGAGCCGCGCGGAGGAGTACCGGCTGACCACGCCGGCCGGCACCGACCTCAGCGGCTCGGTCGCCGGCCGGCCCGGACGCGTGTTGCACGGCCTTGCGCGCGAGCCCGGGGACTACATGGCGCCGCCCGACATCGAAGCGGGAACGGCCCCGGTCGAGCGGTCGAGCTCGGGCGTCGTGGTGATCGACGCGGACCTGTTGTTCATGGGAACCGGCCCGCTGCCGTCGCCGGTGGCGATCCACATCCGCGACGGCGGCCTCGCCGGCATCGAAGGTAACGAAGCCGGGCGGCTCCGCGAGATGCTCGATCGCTGCGCCGACCCGCTGATGGCGAACCTCGCCGAGGTATCCGTGGCCTTCAACCCGAACGGACGGGTCTGCGGGGTCGCGATGGAGACGGAGTCCTCACGCGGCACTGCGCACGTCGCGCTTGGGAACTCGATCGCGTACGGCGGCACGGTCGACGCCGTCGCCCACCTGGATTGCGTGATGCGGGATGCGACCCTGGAGCTCGATGGCGAGCCCGTGATCGCGGCGGGCGTGCTGGCGTGAGACCGACCCGCGTCCTGCTCGCGAAGCCCGGCCTCGACGGGCACGACCGCGGCATCAAGGTGGTGGCGATGGCCCTCCGCGACGCCGGTGCCGAGGTCATCTACCTGGGGCTCCGGCGAACGCCGGAGGAGATCTGGCGTGCCGCGGTCGACGAGGACGCCGACGTGGTCGGCGTCTCGGTGCTGTCCGGCGCCCATGTCGCCCTCATCGAGCAACTGTTGGTGGAGCGGACGCGCGTCGGCGCGGATATCCCCGTCGTTCTCGGCGGGACGGTGCCTGCCGACGACGCGGATGTCCTGCGCGCGATGGGCGTCGACGCGGTGCACGCGGTCGGCTCGAGCCTGCCCGACGTGGTCGACAGCGTGCTGGCGCTCGGCGCGAGGGAGCGAACCGCGTGAGCGCGACCGATACCACTGACGCTGGGATCCCCGTCGCGCCCGTCTACACCGACAGGGACGTCGCGCCCGATCTATCGGAGCGCCTCGGAGCGCCCGGCGAGCCGCCGTTCACGCGAGGCCCCTATCCAACGATGTACCGCGGTCAGCTCTGGACGATGCGTCAGTTCGCGGGGTTCGGGTCGGCCGAGGATGCGAACGCACGGTTCCACTTCCTGCTGGAGCGGGGGCAATCCGCGTTGTCGGTGGCGTTCGACCTGCCAACACAGCTCGGCTACGACTCCGCGCACCCATCGGCGGTCGCCGACGTCGGGCGTGTCGGCGTCGCGATCGACACCGTCGACGACATGGTCGATCTGTTCGACGGGATCCCACTCGACGAGATCTCGGTGAACTTCACGATCAACGCGACCGCCCCGATCATCCTCGCGATGTACCTCGTGGCGGCGGAGCGTCAGGGTGCGGCAGCTGCCTGCCTGGCCGGCACCCTCCAGAACGACATCTTGAAGGAGTTCCTCGCGCGGAAGACCTACATCTATCCGCCCGTGCCATCGCTTCGCCTGAGCTGCGACGTGATCGCATACGCAGCGGGCGCGCTGCCGCGCTTCAACCCGATCTCGATCACCGGCTACCACGCGCGTGAAGCGGGCTGCGACGCCATCCAGGAGCTCGCGCTCGCGATCGCCTCTGCGGTCGCGTACAGCGAGGCGCTCGTCACGCGTGGCATGGCCTTCGACTCGTTCGCGCCGCGCCTCTCGTTCCATTTCGCAACGACGATGGATCTTTTCGAGGAGGTGGCGAAGCTCCGCGCGGCGCGCCGTCTGTGGTACCGCATCGCGACCGAACGGTTCGGGGCGAACGACCCCGCGTCCGGACGGCTCCGCTTCTTCTCGGGGAACTCGGGCACGACGCTCACCGCGCAGCAGCCGCTCAACAACGTCGTGCGCTCGACGATCCAGTGCCTCGGCGCGGTGCTGGGCGGCGCGCAGTCGATCCACGTGATGGGGTACGACGAGGCGTACGAGATCCCGTCCGAAGAGGCGGTCACGCTGTCGTTGCGCACGCAGCAGATCATCGCGCTGGAGTCCGGCGTCGCACGCACGGCCGACCCGCTCGCGGGCTCGTACTACGTCGAGGCGCTCACCGACCAACTCGAGGCGCGTGCGCGGACGCTGCTGGATGAACTCGACGCGGCGGGGGGTGCCGCCACGGCGATCGAGGCCGGCATGCCCCAGCGTTGGATCGCCGAGTCCGCGTACCGGTTGGAACGCGACCTGGCGAGCGGGGATCGTCCTCGCGTCGGGGTCAACGTCTTCGCGGCCGACGGCGACCAGGCGCACCTGGGCGACATGTTCGCTGCCGACCCCGGTGTCGCTGAGCGCCAGGCTGTGCGCACCGCGCAGCGTGTGGCTGCGCGAGACGCACAGGCCTGTCGTTCGGCCATCGAAGCCGTGTCGGCTGCGGCGCGCGACGGAGGCAACGTGATGCCGCCGCTGATCGACGCCGCCCGGGCGGGCGCCACGCTCGGGGAGCTCGCCGACGTGTTCCGGTCGGTGTTCGGCGAGTTCCGGGAGCCACAGCCGTGGTGAACGGGCCCCTGGCCGGGCTGCGCGTGCTCGACCTGACCCGGTTCGTCGCGGGGTCCTACACCACGGCGCTGCTCGCGGCGTTCGGCGCCGACGTGATCAAGCTCGAGGTGCCACCGGACGGCGACCCCTATCGGGCGCAGGGCACGGCGCAGATCGGCGGCGAGTCCGTGCTCTTCCTTTCGCTCAACAGCGGGAAGCGGAGCGTGGCGTTGGACTTCCGTGCGCCGGAGGCTGCGGCTGCACGGGAGGCGCTACTCCGGTCGTCTGACTTCCTGGTCGAAAACGGGCGCCCGGGGAGCCTAACGGCGCACGGGCTGGACTGGACGCAGGTGCACGAGCGTCATCCCGCGATCGTGTACGGCTCGATCTCCGGATACGGCGAGGTCGGCCCCGACGCCGCGCGCGGCGGGTTCGATCTGATCCTCCAGGCGGAAAGCGGCGTGATGAGCGTCACGGGGAGCGAACAGAGCGGTCCGGTGAAGGTCGGTGCGCCGCTGCTGGACGTCGGCGCAGGACTCTCGTGTGCGGTCGGCCTGCTAGCCGCGCATGCCGAGCGGGTGCGAACCGGCGTGGGCGCGCACGTGTCGTCGTCGCTGCTCGAGTTCGCGTTGTCGAGCCTTGGGACGGTCGCGACCGCGATGTTCGTCTCCGGCTCGGTGCCGGGGTTGCTCGGCACGCACTCGCCCACCTTCGCGCCGTACGGCGGCTTCCGGACGCAGGACGGATGGATCGTGCTTGCAGGCGCAGGCTCCGAGGACCTGTGGCGGCGATGCTGCGCCGTGCTCGGCGACGACCTCGCGACCGACCCGCGGTTCGTGGACAACGCCGCGCGTGTCGAACACCGCGACGAGCTGACCGCCGCGATGGAGGTCACGCTTCGGAGGCGACCGACCGAGGAGTGGCTCGGGCGATTCGGCGAGGCCGGCGTACCGGCCGCGGAGGTGCGCGATCTCGCGCAGGTGTTCGACAGCGAGCAGGTCCGCGCGCTGGGCGCCGTCCAAGAGCTCCAGCACGCGAGCGCCGGGTCCTACCGCGCGATCGCGCCGCCCGTGCGTCGCGACGGCGCGATCGCGTCGTTCCCGCGCCCCGCGCCGATCCTCGGCGCCGACACCCGTGACGTTCTCTCAGCGGTTGGGCTGAGCGACGGCGACGTGGATGCCCTGATCGCGAAGGGTGTGGCGGTCGCGGCATGAACATCGTGGGATCGACGCTCGTGCAGCAGGTCGTGGACCGGACGATCGCGCTCGCGTCGATGCCCGCGCCGACCGGCGAGGAGGGTGCGCGCGCCGAGCTGGTCGCGTCGTGGTGGCGGTCGGACGGGTTCGACGACGTACACAGTGACGCGACGGGCAACGTGTGGAGCCGGGCGCGCGGCGGCACCGGTCCCGCCGTCGTCCTCGCGGCTCACCTGGACACCGTCTTCGGGCGTGAGGTGGCGCACGACATCGTGCGCGACGGCCACACCTTGCGCGGGCCGGGCGTCGGCGACGACGCGGTTGGGATCGCGGGCATCGGCGCTGCCGCGCTCGCGGTCGCTGCCGAGGGCCCGCCCGTCTGGTTGTGCGCCACCGTCGGCGAGGAGGGGCTCGGCAACCTGGCGGGTATCTCCGCCGCGCTCGACGCGCCGCCGGTCGACGTCGGTGCATTGCTCGCCGTCGAAGGCAACTATCTCGGCCGGGTCTCGACGATCGGAGTTGGGTCGGCGCGCAGGCGCGTCCGGATCGCCGGCCCGGGCGGCCACGCGTGGGAAGCAGCCGATGCGCCGAGCGCCGTGCACCACGCCGCGGTCATGGTCGCCGAGTTCGTCGGCGCGCCGAGGAAGCAGGCCACGGCCGTGAACGTCGGTCGGATCGGCGGCGGAGAGGGGATCAACGTCCGTGCCCGCGAAGCCTGGTTCGACGTGGACCTCCGCGCCGACGATCCGTCGGCGCTCGCCGAGCTTCTCCGCGCGCTGGAGGAGATCGTGGCGAACACGCCGGAGCCGCTGCGCGCCGAGCTTGAGCCGATCGGTGACCGGCCTGCCGGCCGGCTGGACCCCGGCGCGCCGCTGGTTCGCGCGGCGGAGAACGCGCTTGCCGCCGAGGGCATCGCGGTCACGAATCCGGCCACGAGCACGGATGCCAACGCCGCCCACGCGCGCGGCGTCCCGGCCGTCGCCGTCGGGGTCACCACCGGTGCGGGCGAGCACACGACGGAGGAGTGGATCGACATCGTGCCGATCTCGGCCGGCGTACGAGCGCTCGCGGCAACGGTGGACGACGGGGAGGTGCTCGGATGACGTCGCCTCGCGCGGGGGTCGTGCTGCAGGGCGCCTACCCGCCCGACGCGTTCGGCGAGATGGTGGAACAGATCGAGGCGCTCGGGTACGACCACCTCTGGCTGACGGACTCGTCGCTCCATGCCCGGAACGCATATGCATACCTGACGCTCGCCGCCGCCCGATCGTCGACCCTGCGGCTCGGGACCGCGGTGACGAACCCGCTCACCCGTCACCCCGCGGTCACCGCCGTTGCGGCCGCGACCGTGGACGAGGTCTCCGGCGGCAGGATGATCCTTGGGATCGGCGCGGGGGACCGGCCCTTGCTCGCGCTCGGACTGAACCCCGCGAGGCTCGCCTCGGTGCGGAGCTCGATCGGCGCGATCCGCGCGCTATGGGCGGGCGGGATCGTCTCCGTGCAAGACCGATCGTTCACGCTCGACGAAGCGCAGATGCGCGTTCCCGCCCGCGCCGACATCCCGATCTTCGTGTCCGCGAGCGGGCCCAAGATGCTTGAGCTCGCGGGCGAGATCGCCGACGGCGTGATCTTGCTCGTCGGACTCTTCGCTGACGGCCTCGCCTGGGCGATCGATGCAGTCGAGCGGGGCGCCGTCACCGCGAACCGGCCACGGCCGCATGTCGCAGTGTTCGCGTATGGGTCGATCGACGAGGACGAACACGCCGCGCTCGAAGCCGCACGTACGATCGCGGCCTGGTTCCCCCAAACGGCGCCGGTCGTGTGTGACCTCTGGGGGCTCGAGCCCTCGCTCGTGGCGGCCGTGCGCGACGCCTATCGGGGCGGCGAGTTCCAGGAGGCGGCTGCAGCGGCGCGCCTGCTCCCTGACGACTTCGTCCGTGAGGTGGCGCTCGCCGGCGGCGCCGGCCAGGCACGCGAACGGATCGAGGCCGCCCTGGCCGCCGGTGCGGACTCCGTGCATGTCTTCCCGCTCGGGGAGCGGCGGATGCAGACGGTCGAGGCGTTCGCCGCGTGTTTCCGCGACGTCGTGGGGGCCCGCACATGAAGGACTGGCGCGTGACGGGGCTTCACCATGTTGCGGTTGCGGGCGACGCGGACCGCACGGGGGAGGGACTGTTCGCCTCGTTCCTCGGCGCGCCGGCGCACACCGAGATCGGGGACGGGTTCACCGAGCGGATGTACGAGGCCGGTGGCCCGTTCCTGCAGACGCTGGAGGCCACGGGCGACGGTGTCGTCCGCCGATTCCTCGACCGGCGCGGGCCGGGGCTCCATCACATCGCCTTCGCGGTGGACCGCATCGACGCCGCGCTGGCTGACCTCGACGCCCGCGGGGTTCCCTTGATCGACCGCAGCGCCCGGCCGGGCGGGATGGGCACGCGGATCGCCTTCCTGTATCCATCGGCCGCCGATGGGGTCCTCATCGAGCTCGTCGAGGACCCTGACGGAGGTGTACAAGATGGCTGACTCGACGCCGAGTCAGCCGGACCGCGGCGTGTTCCAGCCGCGGCCCGACCGACAGCTCGTGACGGATTGGGTCTACGAGGAGATCCGGGGCGCGATCGTCGACCTTCGGTTGGCGCCCGGCGCGCCGTTGCGGGAAGCGGCGATCGCGACCCAGCTCGGTGTGAGCAAGACCCCCGTGCGCGAGGCCCTCGGCCGCCTGCAGCAGGAGGGGCTCGTCGAGGCGACGTCGTTCAAGGGCGCGGTCGTGAGCGATTATTCCGAGCGCGACCTCCAGGAGATCTATGAGTTGCGGGAGCTGCTCGAGGGTGCCGCCGTTCGCGCCGCGGCGACCGACGCCAACGACGAGACGCTTGCTGCCCTGCGCGACGTGATCGATCGAAGCCGTGCCGCGCGCGACGCTGGCGATCTCGCTGGGCTCGCGGAGCTGCTCGGCCGCTTCGACCAGATCGTGTTCGAGCAGGTCGCGAACGTCCGGATCCGCAGCTTGATCGAGACGCTCCGCGCGCACCTCACTCGGATCGGCAAGCTCACGGAAGAGATCCCTGGCCGCGTGGAGGCGTCGGTCGAGGAGCACGCGGCCATCGTCGAGGCGATCGCGCGCGGCGACGGCGACGAGGCAGAACGCGCGATCCGCGAGCACATCGCGAGCGTTCGCGGCGATCAGCTTGCCGGCATGCGCGCGCACGAGGTGGGTTCATGACCGAGCGACGCGTCTCCGCGGCGCTGCATGACGCCGGTTCCGACACCTGGGCGGCAACGGTCGCGCATCCGATGGTGCGCGAGATCGCGGCGGGCACCCTGCCCCACGAGACGTTCCGCGGGTATTTCCGGCAGAACGTGCTCTACCTGGAGGCGTACGCGCGCGCGATCGGGCTGCTGCTCGGGCGTGCGCCGGACCGCGACGCGCTCGGTGTTCTGACCGCCTTCGAGGTGCAGATCGTCGACACCGAGATCCCGGCGAACCTCGCGTTCCTCGAGCGGCTCGGCGGCGACGAAGACACGGAGGCCGGCCACGGGCGGATGCATCCAACGACCTACGCGTACACGCGACACCTGCTCACGGTCTGTGCGACGGAAGACTGCGCCGCCGGGCTCGCGGCGGTGCTGCCCTGTCAATGGAGCTACGGCGAGCTCGCGCGGCCGCTGATGGCGTCGAAGCCGGCGGATCCGATCTACGCAGCATGGATCGACCTGTTCGGCGACGACGGCTACGACGCGCTCGTCGGTGACACCACCGCGCTGTTGGACCGGCTCGTCGACCCGGACGACGAGCGGCGGGTCGCCACGCTCGCCGACATCTTCGAGCGTTCGACCGCCTACGAGCGGGCCTTCTGGGACATGGCGTACGGGAGCGGCGACGGCGGCTCCCCCCCGAACAACAAACGAGGAGGACGACCCTGATGCGTGCCGCACGGATCCATGAGGACCTGGTCCTTCGTATCGAAGATATCGCCGAGCCCGCCCCCGGTCCGGGGGAGGTGCTCGTCCGCGTCCACGCCGCGGGGGTGTGCGGTACCGACCTGCACATACTCGACGGGATGATCAAACCCGATCCGTACCCGATGACGCTCGGGCACGAGGCGGCGGGCGAGGTCGCGGCGGTCGGCGAGGGCGTGCGCACACCGGTCGGAACCCGCGTCGCCATCTACAACAAGATCTTCTGCGGACGTTGCGAACAGTGCCTGAAGGGTCGGACGAACATCTGTGACAACGAGCCCGAGCAGCTCGGGTTCAACCGCGACGGCGGCGACGCGGAGTTCGCCGTCGTCCCGGAGCAGAACGCCGTGCCGGTGCCCGACGGGGTCGACCTCGCGACCGCCTCGGTCCTCACGTGCGCCGGCATGACGGCGATGCACGCCACCAAACTGTCCGGCCTTCGTCTCGGCGACACGGCGGTGGTCGACGGGATCGGCGGCGTCGGGGTCATCGTCGTGCAGGCTGCGGCGCACGCCGGCGCGCGCGTGCTTGCGATCGCCGACTCGGCCAAGAAACTGGCCCTCGCGGAGTCGCACGGGGCGTCGGGCGGGGTCATCCTCGGCGACGCCGGCTACGAGACGGTCGCCGACGAACTGCGTGCGTTGACCGACGGCCGCGGCGTCGACGTGTTCTTCGAGCTCGTCGGGACAACCGCGTCGATGCTCGCAGGCATCCGCTCGCTCGCGAAGGGCGGCCGATTCGTCTCGACCGGGTACACCGACCAATCGCTCGAGGTGCACCCGATCGAGTTCATCCTGCCCGAGACGACGTTCGTGTCGACCGTGGCGGCGACCCGCCTGGATCTGCAGGACGCCCTCGCGCTGGCGAGCAGTGGCGCGCTCACCGTGCCGGTCGCCGCGTCGTATCCGATAGACGGCATCCATGATGCGCTGTCGGCGCTCCGAGCACGCTCGGTGCTCGGCCGCCAGGTGCTGGCGCTCGCCTGACCGAGGAAGGAGACACACGATGGCATCGACCGAAACCCAACCCCGGATCGATTTCCTCGAGGAGCCCATGCGGCTGTACATCGACGGGGCGTTCGTCGAGACCGAAGAGGGTCTGCCCTCACTGAACCCGGCGACGGGCGCGCAGCTGGCCGAGGCGCCGCTCGCGTCCATGCGAGATGTCGACGCCGCGGTGGCCGCGGCCGGCCGTGCGTTCGACGAGTGGCGGTTCACTCCGCCCACGCAGCGCGCCAAGCTGATCTGGCGGCTCGCGGACCTGCTCGAGGCGGTCAAGGACGAGTTCGCCACGATCGAGGTCCTCGACAACGGCAAGCCCATGTGGGAGGCGCAGCTCGTCGACATCGCGCTCACGATCGAGCTGTTGCGGTACTACGGGGGCTGGACGACGAAGATCGAGGGCAAGGTGCTGCCGAACTCGATCCCGGGCATGTTCACGGTCGCCAAGCGCGAGCCTGTCGGCGTGGTCGCGGCGATCACCCCGTGGAACTTCCCGTTGCTCGAGGTCGCGTACAAGCTCGGGCCGGCGCTCGCCGCCGGGTGCACGATCGTGATCAAGCCGTCGGAACTCGCGCCGCTGTCGACGCTGCGTCTGATGCAGCTGGTCGACGAGGCGGGGTTCCCGCCCGGCGTCATCAACGTCGTGATCGGCGGGCCCGAGGTCGGCGCGTCGCTCGTGCGGCATCCCGGTGTGCAGAAGGTCGCCTTCACGGGGCAGACCGCGACGGGCAAGGAGATCATGCGCACCGCGGTCGACGGCCTGAAGCGGGTTACGCTCGAGCTCGGCGGCAAGAGCCCCAACATCGTGTTTGCCGACGCGAACCTCGAGGCTGCCGCGGCCGGCGCGTTCGGCGGGATCTTCTTCAACCAGGGACAGGCTTGCGTGGCGGGTTCGCGGCTGTTCGTCGAGGCGGCCGTCGCGGACGAACTCACCGACCGCGTCGCCGAGCAGGCCAAGGCGATCCGGCTCGGGTCCGGGCTCGACCCTGACACCCAGATGGGGCCGCTGATCTCGTCGAACCACCGTGCGCGGGTCAAGGGCTACGTGGACGGCGCCCGCGATGAGGGCGCCGACGTGGCCGCCGGCGGGCAGGAGGCGACGGTCGACGGGCTCGAGGGCGGCTTCTTCCTCGAGCCGACGGTGCTGGCCGGTATGCGCAACGACATGAAGGCGGCGCAGGAGGAGATCTTCGGCCCGGTGCTCGCCGTGATCCCCTGGGAGACCGAAGAGGAGCTGCTCGGTCTCGCCAACGGCGTGGACTACGGCCTCGCGTCCGGCATCTGGACCGCGGACACCAGCAAGGCGCTGCGCATCGCCGACCGGCTCGATGCCGGCACGGTGTGGATCAACACCTACGGCATGTTCGATGTTGCCGTCCCGTTCGGCGGCCGCAAGCACTCGGGGTTCGGCAAGGAGCTCGGCGAGGAGGCCCTGGAGCCGTACCTCCACTCGAAGTCCGTGTGGATCGATCTCACCTCCGCGGTTCCGACCGGCGGGCAGGGCGTCTCGCGATAGAGGAAGGGGTTCCCGATGGGCGACAGGATCATCATCAAGAACGGCACCGTCGTCACGATGAACGACGCCGACGACGTGCTCTTCGGCGCCACGGTCGTGATCGAGGGCGACCGGATCACGCAGGTCGGCACCGATGTCACGGTCGATGAGTCCGACGCGACCGTGATCGACGCCTCAGACAAGGCCGTGCTTCCGGGTCTCGTCGACCTGCACTATCACACGGCGCTCGGCAAGGGCTGGAGTGACCACCTGCCGCTGTGGGAGTACCTCGAAACCTGTTGGTACCCGATCATCCGGGCGCTTGATCCGGAGGAGGCGTACTGGGCCGCGCTCGCGAGCTATAGCGAGTCGATCAAGTGCGGTGTCACAACGGTCAACGATATGTATCGCCGACTCGACGGATTGGCGAAGGCCGCGGAGGAGATCGGGATCCGAGCCGTGCTATCGAACGACATCGCCGACGACGAGCATGATCTCGACACGCTCGAGGACAATCGCGTCGCGCACGAGCAGTCGCACGGCGCGGCGAACGGGCGGATCGAGGTCTACATCGGCATCGAGTGGTTGCCGCTGGCGTCCGAGGGACTGCTGAGCGACGCGCGCAGGCTCGCCGACGACCTCGACACCGGGATCCACATCCACTTGAACGAGTCGCTCACCGAGGTCGAGAATTCGAAGGAGCGGTTCGGGCGGCGTCCGACCGAGGTCGCCTACGACTGCGGGATCTTGTTCGACCGATGCATCGCAGCCCACTGCGTGTGGCTCTCCGACAAAGAGATCGCACTGATGCGCGAGACCGGCACGCAGATCTCCCACAACCCATCGTCCAACGCCAAGCTCGGCAACGGGATCGCGCGCGTGCCGGAGATGCTCGCAGCGGGGTTGAACGTCGGCCTCGGCCACGACGCGGCGGAGTGCAACAACAGTCGCGATCTGTTCGAGGTGATGAAGTTCGCGTCGCTGATGCACCGAGCGAGCCGCGTGGATCCGAGCTTGCAGCAGGCCCCCGACGTGGTCCGCATGGCGACCCGCAACGGCTCGGCGGCGCTGCGCCACGACACGGGTGAGCTCACCGCGGGGAAGAAGGCCGACGTGATCTTGATCGATCTGGGCAACCAGATGTTCACGCCCCTGTTCCCCGAGTCGAAGGCACACCTGTATTCACATCTGGTCTTCGCCGCGAACGGCAGCGCCGTGAATACGACGATCATCGACGGATCGATCGTCTATCGGGAGCACGAGTTCACGACGATCGACCAGGACAAGGTGCTGCACGAGGCGAACCTCGCCTTCCGGCACGTCCTCGGTCGGATGGTTGTCCCAACCTGATCGGACTCGGGGATGTTGCTGATCGACGATGCGATCGTCGTGACGATGAACGACGATCACGACGTCTTCTTCGAGGGCGCCGTGGCGCTTGACGGCGATCGGATCGTCGCGGTCGGGTCTTCGGCGGAGGTGCGCGCCGGCGTGCCGCAGGGCACCCCCGTCCTCGACGCGCACGGCGGCGCCGTGCTGCCCGGCCTCGTGGATCTGCACTTCCACACCGCGCTTGGCCGGGGGTGGGCGGACCATCTCCCGCTCGCCGAGAATCTGGAGCGGTTCTGGTATCCGCTCGTTCGGGCGATCGATCCGGAGGCCGTGTACTGGGGGGCGCTGCTCAGCTATGCGGAATCCATCCGGTTCGGCGTGACGACGGTGAACGACATGTACCGCCACATCGACGCGATGGCCACGGCGGCGGGCGAGATCGGGATACGGGCGGTGCTGTCGAACGTCGTTGCCGACGATGCGCACGGACTCGACACGCTCGCTGACAACGAGGCCGGCTTCCGCTCCTCGAACGGGTCCGCCGGCGGACGCGTCGAGGTCAAGGTCGGGATCGAGTGGCTGCCCCTGTCCTCGATCGGATTGCTCCGGGACGCCAGTGCGCTGGCGGCCGACCTTGGGACCGGGATCCACATCCACCTGAACGAGTCGATGGGCGAGGTCGCCATCTCACTCGAGCGGTTCGGCCGACGGCCGACCGAGGTGGCCTACGAGTGCGGGCTGCTCGGACCGGAGACGGTGGCGGCGCACTGCGTCTGGCTCTCCGACAGCGAGATCAGGCTCATGCGCGAAACCGGCACGCAGATCTCACACAACCCGACCTCGAACGCGAAGCTCGGGGTCGGCGTCGCGCGGCTACTCGACTACAGGGCGGCCGGGATCAACGTCGGGCTCGGCCACGACTCCACCGAGGGCGTGAACTCGAGCGATCTGTTCCAAGTGATGCAGTTCGCGTCGCTCGTTCAGCGGGCCGTCCGGATGGACGCGAACGTGCTCGGGGCCGCCGACTTGCTGACCATGGCGACCCGCAACGGCTCGGCCGCGCTCGGGCACGGCGCGGGCGTGCTCGCCAAGGGGAAGAAGGCCGACCTGATCGTGATCGACCTCGACGACCCCTCGTTCACCCCGCTCGTCCCGGGGAACCGGAACCAGCTGTACGCGCACCTCGCCTTCGCCGCACAGGGCCGTGCGGTCAGGGCGGTCCTGATCGATGGCGACGTGGTGATGGACGACCGGAGGATCCTCACGATCGATCTCGCCGAGGTCCAAGCGAAGGCGACGGAGGCGTTCGTCCGCGTGCTGGCCTCGGCCGGCGTTGACGCGGACATACGGTCGGGGCGAGCGGCGCCGGACGGTGCGGCCGCGCGATGATCATCGACGCCCACAGCCACATCCTGTCGCTCGCCGAGGACCCCGCGTTCACCGTCGAGTACGGGCGTGAGGGGTCCCTCTGCATCTATCGGTCGATGGGGCTGCTGCCGGCGCATCGGATGCCGACGGAGGAGGAGTGGGAGGGGAGTGGCTACACGGGTGCCGGCTGGCCCGTGATCGGACCGAAGGAGTCGGTGCGCGACCACGTTGGGTTCGACAAGAGCATCATCCTGGCGGTCTCTCCCCAGCGGCTCGACGGCAGGCTGATCGGGACGGTCGACACCGACGGGATCCTCGATGTCGAGGGCCCTCCGAACCCCGAGAAATGCAACGACTACATCGCGGCGTGCGTGCGAGCCGAACCGGCGCAGTTGATCGGATACGGCTCCGTGAACCCGGCGTACGAAGGCCCGCAGGCCGCCGTCGAGGAGCTCGAGCGTGCGGTCGTGGAGCTCGGGCTCTCGGGCATCAAGCTCTACCCGATGTACCAACACTGGCTCGTGAACGATCCCGAGCTGGCGTTCCCGATCTACGAGAAGGCCCAGCAGCTGGAGATCCCGGTGATGATCCATCAGGCCGGCTCGACCAGGATCGACGCGAGCCTCGAGCTGGGACGGCCCGCGCTTCTGGACGACATCGGCCGGACGTTCCGCGATCTTCGGGTCATCATCGCGCATGCGGGTTGGCCGTGGGTCGACGAGGCCCTCTTCCTGTTGACGAAGCATCCGAACTTCTACGCGGAGCTGTCCTATCTGATCGCCAGCATCAGCCGCCGCGACCTCTTCCTGCTCTTGTCACGGTGTGAGCCGATGTTCGTGCCCCTCGAGAAGCTCTTCTTCGGAACCGACTACCCCGGGTTCCTTTACGACCCCGTGAAGCTGAAGGACAAGCTGCTATCGGTGAATGAAGAAGCGGCGCCATGCTCGATGCCACCCATTCCTGAGGACAAGCTCGAGGGGATCATGGGTACGAATGTCGCAAGGGTCCTCGGGCTCGCCCCCGACTGAGTTTCGGTTGCGTCTTCAACCTCTCGGCTGGAGCCGTCTTCCGAGTGGCTGGCGCGAACGGCTCGTAGGGTGGCATCCATGCGGCGGATCGTCTCCGTGCTCGTCGTCGTCGCCATCGCAGCGCTGGTGTGGGCGGGTCTTGCCGCGAGGCGATCCGGCGACGGAAGCACGCCTGTCGCGACCTCGTCGTCGGGCGCGCCGGCGTTCGCGTTCTACTACTTGTGGTGGAGCACCCAGCACTGGCACGACAAGCTCGGGCCACACTATCCCTACGGCGCTCGGCCACTGCCGCTCCCGGCGTCGCTTCCGCCGGCCGGATGTCCGCCGACGAGCCTGTACCAAGGCAACCAGCTCACCGATGTGCCTGCCCGGCTGTGGTCGCAGGACGACCCGGGTCAGATCGAGACGGACGAGCGCGAGGCCGCATCCGCGGGCCTCACCGGGTTCGCCGTGAACTGGGCCGGTGGCGCCACGTACGACAAGCGGCTCGCGACAACGTTCGGTGCCGCGGATACGTTGCGCCGTGACGGTCTGCCGTTCAGCCTCGTGCTTTCGTACAAGGCCTCGGCGAAGGTGTTGCCGCTGTCCACCATCCTTGCGGACCTCACGTACTACCGCGACCACTATGCGTCCGATCCGGCGCAGTACCTCCTCAACGGGAAGCCCGTGGTGATCTTCCAAGGCTCACACAAGTACGACGATGCGACGCTTGCCGCGGTCGCCGCGGCGTTCGGTGACACGTTCCGCATCATCGGTGACGAGACGCCGAACACGTACACGCAGCAGCGGGGAGCCGACATGTACGGCGTGTCGTACTACTGGTCCACACAGGACCCCTACAAGAACCCGGAGTCGTTCGGTCAGCTCCAGCAGTTCGCGGACGCCGTGCGCGCGACACCGCCGAATGCGGATGGCTCGCCCAAGCTGTGGTGGGCGCCCTTCACGCCCGGCTACGACGGCATCCTGCTCGGGGACACGACATGTATCCCGCGTCGGGACGGCGAGACGATGCGCACGCTGTTCGATCGCAACGGCACGACCCAGCCGGACGGCTGGACGCTGATCTCGTGGAACGAGATCGCCGAGGGCACCTACGTCGATCCGATGCAACGGTACGGTGACCGCTTCTTGCCGGTGCTCCGCGACCTCCTCGGCGCATCCCCATCGCCGTAGGTCGTGCGCAGGCTCGTTCGCATGACGCTTCGCTGCCGCTATGCAGTGATGTCGCGGGTGCGGAACCGCCACACGGCGAGCGCGAGGAACACCACTGTGTACACCGCGCTTATGGTCAGCCCCTCTCGCATCGTGGCGAGGTCGATCGGGAACCGGAACAGGCCCGTGTAGCCGAGCCAACCGTGCGTGGGCAGGAACGGTTGGATCGCGTGCAGGCTCGGGATCTGGTCGGCGATCTGACTCGCGATCGCGACGATGACGGTGGCGACGATCGCGCCCGGCCCTGAATCGGTCAGCGTCGAGATCCACATGCCGACCGCGACGATCCCCGAGGCGGCGAGCAGGATGAACAACCCCGACGCGAGGATCCTGGCGAGGCCGTCGAGCACCGACAACGACGTGCCGGAGAGCGTGGGCATCGGGTGGATCCCGAACACGACGCCGCCGGCGAGCAGCCCCGAGGCGATCACGATGAGCAAGAGTGCACCTGTGAACGCCATCGCCGCGGCGTACTTCGACATGATCAGCCTGGTGCGCCTGACCGGACGGACCAGCAGGTAGCGCAGCGTCCCGGTCTGCGCCTCTCCCGCGATCGCATCGCCGGCGAACAGCCCGATCGCGACCGACATGAAGAACGGCTGGACGAGCGCAAGTCCCGTCAGGGGAGCGAACAACCCGTTCCTCACGATCTGCAGCAGGAACGGTGGCGCGTCTTGGGAGTTCTGGGGTGGTGGCGGCGAGAGCCGGACGGCGACGACGACGAGCACGGGGATGCCGGCGAGCGCCGCGGCCAGCAGCCACGTCCGCCAGCGGCGAACCTGTTTCGACAGCTCAACGCGGAACATCGATGCCCTCCACGAGATGCAGGAAGACGTCTTCCAGCGTGTCCCGCTGCGGTTCGAGCGCGTGGACGCCGATCCCCTCACGGACGAGCGCGGCGTTGACGTCGGCCGACCCGAGTCCGTTCGCGAGCGTGACCACCAGGACCCCGGGCCCTGGGGCTGAGGCCGCGGCCTCTACCGCCGTCCCATCGAGCCGCTCGAGCAAACCCGTGGCCGCCGTGACGTCGTCCACCTCGATCCGGATCCGGTCGGTCGGCCCTCGAAGCGTGCCCGGCGGCCCCTCCGCGACGAGCTTCCCGCGCGCCATAACGCCGACGCGATCACACATCGCCTCCACCTCCGACAGGAGATGACTCGAGATGAAGATGGTCGTCCCGCCGTCGGCAAGCCGGCGCAGGAGCTCGCGGATCTCGCGCATCCCGGAAGGATCGAGGCCGTTCGTCGGCTCATCGAGCATCAGCAGCTCGGGGTCGCCGAGCAATGCCAACCCGATGCCCAGCCGTTGGCGCATACCCTGGCTGTACTGCTTCACCCGCTTGTCGGCCGCGTCCGTCAGGCCGACCGTGCCCAGCACCTCGTCGATCTTTCCGAGGCGGCCGCGTACATCCGCCCGGCCGCTCCCTGCGCGCGCGAACGCCTCCAGGTTCCGCCGGCCGGACAGGTAGGGCCAGAAGGCCGGCTCCTCGACCAGCGCGCCGACGCGCTCGAGCGCGCCGCCGGCGGCCGTCGCGGTCGACCCGAGAACCTCGATCGTTCCGCCGCTCGGATGGATCAGGCCGAGGGCCATCCGGATCGTCGTGGTCTTGCCCGCACCGTTCGGTCCGAGGAAGCCGAACAGCTCGCCGCGCTCGACGGCGAGGTCGAGCTCATCGACGGCTGCCAGCTCGCCGTATCGCTTGCTGAGGCCGACCGCCCTGATCGCCGACGTCACGGAAGGGCGTCGGTGCGGGCCTGCAGCGTCGCGACGTCAACCGGGCCCGCGAGGAGCCAGGTCGTGCCGCCGCGTTCGGCCGTGATCGCCGACCCGAGCGGACCGCTGTACGGCAGGAGGCTGGACGCCTCCGGCCGCAGCGGACGGTTAAGCGGCACGGCGACCGACGTGTCGAGACACGAGCCGACCGTGATCGGCCGCTGTTCGCCGGATCCTGCGTCATCGTGATGACCGGCGGACGCGATCGCGGCCGAGACCTTGTCGGTGACGTCACGAATGGTCGCGTCCGACGGCGGCGTGAACGAGAACATCGAGGGATCGATCGCATCGAACGAGACGGACGTGAACCCGGCCTCGACGGCAGGGGCGGAACCGCCTCGCGGTGTGACCGACACGTCGAGCGGGAGGTGGGTGTGGGCATCGATCGCGATCGCC
>JBJMLQ010000042.1:0-28553 GCA_045805225.1 Actinomycetota bacterium
CCGCTCGGAGCGTCCGGCGGCCGCGCGGGCCGGAAGACGACGGCCAGCAGCCAGATCGCAGCGAGGTACAGCGCGCCGACGACCCCCGCGATGAGGACGACCATGGTGCCCGAGGTGAGCCCACCGACGTTCTGGATCGGGTGCACGCGGTTGCCCTGATACAGCGCCGTCGGGCCCATCCCGAACTTCGCGATCGCGATAGCGGCGAACCCGCCGCCCAGGGCGATCGCCGCGCGCCACGTGGTGCCTGCGGCGTGCGCGGCGAGCGCGACCGTGACGATCGCGACCACGGATATCGCGATGCCGGCCGCGGCGAACGTCGACGTGGGCGGGACGGTGCCCGTCCGGTCCTGGATGTGGAGCACGACGGTGATCGCCAGGAGGCCGACCACGCCGGCGACGGCGATCCACAGCATCGAGCCCATCGCGAGCCTCGGCGCGTGCGCATGTGCGTCAGGCCGCTGTGGCGGCATCGGTTCGACCACGGGCGGACGCTACCCCCGGGCGTCGGGCCGGGCAACGGTAGGCTTCCTCGCATGACGTCCGGACAGGAGCGCAACGTTGCGCAGCTCCTCGTCGCGTGCCTGGAGAACGAGGGCGTGGAGTACGTGTTCGGGCTGCCGGGCGAGGAGAACCTCCACGTGATCGACGCGCTCGCCGACTCGTCGATCCGGTTCGTCACCACGCGCGACGAACGCGGCGCCGCCTTCATGGCCGACATCTACGGCGCGCTGACCGGCCGCGCGGGGGTGTGCCTCGCGACGCTCGGCCCGGGCGCCCTCAACCTCATCCTCGGGATCGCCGACGCGCAGCTCGATTCGCACCCGCTCGTGGCGTTGATGGCGCAGGCCGGCCTCAACCGGCTGTTCAAGGAGTCCCACCAGGTGGTCGACCTCGTCTCGGTCTACCGGCCGCTCACGAAATGGGGCGACATGATCACGCTGCGCGACGCCGCGCCCGAGATGGTCCGCAAGGCCTTCAAGCAGGCCGAGACGGAGCGGCCCGGCGCCACGTTCCTGGTGTTGCCGGAAGACGTCGCCGAGCGCACGACCGACGCGCGGCCGCTGAAGGTGAATGTGCCGCGCGATCCCTCGCCGTCGGAGGACCAGGTGCAGCGGGCCGCCCACGCACTCGCGGCGGCGACGCATCCCGTGGTGCTCGCCGGCGCCGGCGTGGCGCGCGATCGCGCCGTCGGTGCGTTGCGCAGATTCTCGGAGCGGCTCGGCATCCCGGTGGCCACCACGTTCCAGGGCAAGGGCGTCATGCCCGACGACCATCCGAACGCGCTCGGCACGATCGGATTCATGGTCAAGGATTACGCGAACTTCGGGTTCGACAAGGCCGACGTCGTGGTCGCCGTCGGCTACGACATCGTCGAGTACGCCCCCATGCGATGGAACCCGGCCGGGGACAAGCGGATCGTGCACGTGCATCGGACCGTGGCGGAGGTCGACGCCAACTACCCGCTGGAGGTCGGGCTGCAGGGCTCGATCGGTGAGGCGCTCGACGCGATCGCCGACGCCGCGCAGACGCACACGCTCACCGTATCCGGCCCGCCGGTGAAGGACCTCCTTCAGGCCGAGTGGGACGAAGGCGCCGTCGACACATCGTTCCCGCTGGCGCCCGCGCGGATCGTGCACGACGTGCGCGAGGTGATGGGCCGCGAGGACGTCGTGCTGTGCGACACGGGCGCGGCGAAGATGTGGATGGCGCGGTTGTACCCCACCTACGAGCCGAACACCTGCCTGATCTCCAACGGCTTGGCGACGATGGCCTTCGCGCTGCCAGGCGCGATCGCGGCGAAGATGGTGTATCCCGACCGGAAGGTCCTGGCGGTGATGGGCGACGGCGCGTTCTTGATGAGCGCCGCCGAGCTCGAGACCGCCGTCCGCGAGCGGGTCCCGATCGTCGTCCTCGTCTGGGTCGACGGCGGCTACGGCTTGATCGGCTGGAAGCAGGACCTCCACTTCGGCAGGCGCTCGGCGGTGTCCTTCGGCAATCCCGACTTCATGACCCTCGCGGCGAGCTTCGGCGCCGAGGGCCATGCGATCACGAGCGCGGACCAGCTCTTGCCGACGCTGCGGACGGCCCTGGACCGCGAGGCCGTCAGCGTCATCGCCTGTCCGGTGGATTACGCCGAGAACGCCCTGCTCGTGGAGCGGTTGGGGGAGCTGGAGGAGTCTCTGTAGGCGTCCCGGGGTCTCGCACGCCCGCGGGTACGATAGGAAGCCCAGGCGGTGTGCGCGGTACCTGCGCGCCCGAAGGACGCCAACGAACTGAAGGACCGACCGTGCCGATCATCGACAAGATCTCCAACATGGGCGAGGGCCGCAAGCTCAAGCGGCTCGAGGAGCTCGCCCGGCTGGTCAACACCTACGAGCCCGAGATCGAGGAATTGTCCGACGAGGAGCTGCGGCGCAAGACGACCGAGTTCCGCACGCGGATCGAGAACGGAGCGTCCCTCGACGACCTGCTCCCCGAGGGGTTCGCGGTCGCCCGCGAGGCCGCGCGCCGCACGATCGGCCAGCGCCACTTCGACGTCCAGCTGATGGGCGGGGCGGCGCTGCACCAGGGCAACATCGCCGAGATGAAGACCGGCGAGGGCAAGACCCTCGTCTCAACGCTCCCCGGGTACCTGAACGCGCTCGCCGGTGGCGGCGTGCACATCGTCACCGTGAACGACTATCTCGCCAAGCGCGACTCCGAGTGGATGGGCGGCATCTACCGGTTCCTCGGCTTGGACGTCGGCCTGATCCAGTCCTCGATGACGCCCGAGCAGCGCCGCCCGGCCTATGCGGCCGACATCACCTACGGCACGAACAACGAGTTCGGGTTCGATTACCTGCGCGACAACATGGCGATGCGCCTGGACCAATGCGTGCAGCGCGGCCACGCGTTCGCGATCGTCGACGAGGTCGACTCGATCTTGATCGACGAGGCTCGCACACCGCTGATCATCTCGGGCATGGTTTCCGATTCGGCGAAGTGGTATCAGACGTTCGCGCGCGTCGCGCCGCGGCTGACCATCGACGTCGATTACGAGGTCGACGAGTCGAAGTACCAGGTGGCCGTCACCGAAGCGGGTGTCGCGAAGGTCGAGGAGATCCTGCAGCTCGACAACCTCTACGACAACGTCAACACGATGCTCGTGCACCACCTGCACAACGCGCTCCGCGCCAAGGAGCTGTACAAGCGCGACGTCGCGTACGTCGTGACGCAGGGCGAGGTCAAGATCGTCGACGAGTTCACCGGCCGCGTGCTCGAGGGTCGGCGCTACTCCGAGGGCCTGCACCAGGCGATCGAGGCGAAAGAGGGCGTGAAGATCAAGGAGGAGAACCAGACCCTCGCGACCATCACGATCCAGAACTACTTCAAGATGTACGACAAGCTCTCCGGCATGACCGGGACGGCCAAGACCCAGCTCACCGAGTTCGAGGAGACCTACAAGATCGGGGTCGTGGAGATCCCGACCAACCGGCCGAACGTTCGCGACGACCGCACCGACCTCGTCTACAAGAACGAGGACGAGAAATGGGACGCGGTCGCCGACGACATCCTGGCGCGCAACGAGCACGGCCAGCCGGTGCTGGTCGGCACCGTGTCGATCGAGAAGTCTGAGCGGTTGTCCGGCGTGCTCAACCGCCGGGGGATCCCGCACAACGTGCTGAACGCGAAGAACCACGAGCGTGAGGCGCAGATCGTGGCCCAGGCCGGGCGGCGGGGCGCCGTCACCGTTGCGACCAACATGGCCGGCCGTGGGGTCGACATCCTGCTCGGCGGCAACGCCGAGTACCTCGCGCGTCAAGAGATGGCCGCCCGCGAGTTCGACAACGATCGCTATCTGCTGTTCGAGATGGATGAGGAGGAGCGCGCCGCCTACGAGGAGTCTTACGAGCCGGTCCTCGACAAGCTCAAGGCACAGACCGACGCCGAGCACGATGAGGTGGTCGACCTCGGCGGGCTGTACGTGCTCGGCACCGAGCGCCACGAGTCGCGCCGGATCGACAACCAGCTCCGCGGGCGTGCCGGCCGCCAGGGCGACCCCGGCGAGTCGCTGTTCTATCTCTCGCTCGAGGACGACCTGATGCGGATGTTCGCCTCGGACCGCGTGAGCGCGATCATGGAGCGCCTGAAGTGGCCCGAGGGCGAGCCGATCGAGGCGAAGATGGTCAACAAGGCCGTCGAGAACGCCCAGAAGCAGATCGAAGAGCTCAACTATGAGCGGCGCAAGAACGTCCTGAAGTACGACGAGGTGATGAACGGTCAGCGCGAGGTGATCTACGCCGAGCGCCACAAGATCCTCGAGGGCCAGTCGCTGAAGGAGCAGGCCCTCGGCTTCGTCGAGGAGGTCGTGCTCGCGACGGTCGACCAGTGGGCGCCGGCCGACGCCTATCCCGACGACTGGGACCGCGCCGGGTTGCTGACCGCTCTCGGCGAGGTGTTCCCCGTGTCGAGCACCGAGGAGGACATCGCCGGCATCACCGAGCAGCACGAGCTCGGCGAGCGATTCGTCGCCGAGGCTCTTGCTGCCTACGAGGAGAAGGAAGCCGCGGTCGGGGCCGACGTGATGCGCGAGCTCGAGCGGGTCGTGTTGCTGAACATCACCGACACGAAGTGGCGCGAGCATCTCTACGAGATGGACTATCTGCAGGAGGGCATCCACCTGCGGGCGTACGCCCAGCAAGACCCGCTCGTCGAGTACCAGCGCGAGGCCTTCGACATGTTCGAGGCGCTCACCGCGTCGATCCGCGAGGACTTCGTGCAGTACATCTACCGGGTCGAGCTCGTCCGTCAGGAGCAGCAGCCGCAGGCGCCCAAGGTCCAGCGGCTCCAGGAGAACCGCGACGAGGTCGTCGCCGGCGCCGCCGGTGAGGGCGGCGGAGCGGGCCTCGGTGGCGGCGCCGGGGCGCAGCCCGGCAACCCGAACCAGGCGATCAGCGACAAGACGCCCCGCAACGCCCCGTGTCCGTGCGGCAGCGGGCTGAAGTACAAGAAGTGCCACGGCGCGGCCGCGTAGCGGCTCAGACGTCGTCCGCTCTTCGGGTCGGTGGGCGCACGAGCGATCGCACCAGGAGCAACGCCGGGTTGTCCGGTCCCCAGATGTCCAGATCCATCAGCGGCGTGAAGCCCATCGCCTCGTAGAACGCGCGCGTCTCGGCGTACGGGGGATAGGGGTCGCGATCCGACAGCGTCTTGACCGCGAGGAAGCGGGTCCCGTCGCCGTCCAGCATCTGGACGAGCGCGTCGACGAGCGCGCGGCCGTGACCCTCGCCGCGGCGGCGCGGGTGGACCGCCATCCAGCTGATCTCCGCGACGTGCGGTCGCGGGCGGGCGACCGTGAGGAACCCGACGACGGTGTCGTCGGCGGTCGCGACGAACCCCGGTTGCGCACGCACGGCCTCCGCGCACTCGCGGATCCCGTTGGGGTCACCGAACCAATCGGGTAAGGCCGCGATGATCGCGTCGCACGCCGGCGCATCGTCCGGATGCAGTGGCCGAACGGGCATCAGCGCAGGGTGAGCTTGCACGACGCAGGCACGAGCGCGCCGCGGTCGATCCGCTCGACGGAGAACCGCTCGTCGTTCAGGTCGACCGCCGTCGCGATCTCGAAGCTGACCCAGAGCTCTCCCGGCGACGCCTGCCCGAGGAGGTCGGGCAGCTCCGCGAGCGTCGCACCGACCAGTTCGGCGCGGTGGCAGTACCCGGAGACCGCCGCACCGCGGACCGTGCCGTCGGTCCATGCGGCGAGCGTGAGCCAGGTGCCGACGGCGGCCGCTGGATTCGCGAACCGCCCCAGTGCGCCGGTACCGCGGGTCTTCGCGACCGTCCCGGTCATCTGCTCGACCGCCTCGGGGACGAGCGCGTCTTGATCGGCCGCCCCCGGGGCATCGATCATGAGCCAGGTCACCGGTTCCTTGTCGATCACGACGAGGGATCGCAGGTCGTCCTCGGCGTCGGACAGCAATGTGTCGAGCACGGTCGTCCCCATGACGTTGGCCAGCATACGGTCCGAGGTCGAAGCGGCCGGTAGCGGCCGCGTCGGCCGCGCCGCCGTCGGTCGGTAGACTCGCGGCGATGAGCGAGTACACCGAGCGGCTGACGGCCATCGCCGATGGCGTGCACGCGGCACGGGGGTTCCTTTGACCTCGACACCAAGCGCACGCAGGCGGCCGACCTCCAGCAGCAGGCCGCGGACCCTTCGCTCTGGGACGATCCCGCGAAGGGCCGCCGGGTCACGTCCGAGCTCGCGCGGCTGAACGCCGAGCTCGACCGCGTCGACGACCTGCAACGCAAACTGGACGACGCGCTCGCGCTCGACGAGCTCCTGAGCGGCGCCGAGGACCCGGACCTCGAGCGCGAGCTGGCGACGACGGTCGGCGCGCTCGAGCGAGCCCTCGGCGCCCTCCGCCTCGAGGCGCTGCTCGGCGGCCCGTACGACGGGCACGACGCCATCGCGACCGTTCAGGCGGGCGCGGGCGGCACCGAGTCGCAGGACTGGGCCGAGATGCTCTTGCGGATGTTCTCCCGCTGGGCGGAGCGGCGTTCGTTCAGCGTCGACGTCGACGAGGTCCACTACGGCGACGAGGCCGGCATCAAATCGGCCACGTTCACCGTCCAAGGGCACAACGCGTACGGGTTGCTCTCCGCCGAGCGGGGCGTCCATCGGCTGGTGCGCATCAGCCCGTTCGACGCGCAGAAACGACGCCACACCTCGTTCGCGTCGCTCGACGTCATCCCCGCGCTAGACGAGGAGGAGGCGGAAGAGGTCGCTGTCGACGAGGCGGATCTCCGGATCGACGTTTACCGGTCGAGCGGGCCCGGCGGCCAGGGCGTGAACACGACCGACTCCGCCGTTCGCATCACGCACCTGCCGACCGGGATCGTCGTTTCGTGCCAGAACGAGCGCTCGCAGCTGCAGAACCGCGCCACCGCGATGGGCATCCTCAAGGCGAGGCTGGCCGAGCTCGAGCGGCGCCAGCGCGACGAGCACATGGACGAGATCCGCGGCGAGCGCAAGGCCGTCGACTTCGGCTCGCAGATCCGCTCATACGTCTTGGCTCCGTACCAGATGGTCAAGGATCACCGGACGAACGAGGAGGTCGGCGATCCTCAGCGCGTGCTCGACGGCGACCTCGACCGCTTCATCGAAGCCGAGCTCCGCCGCCGGGCATCTTCGTGAAGAAGCTCGAGGCCGCGGCCGTCGCACTCGTGTTCGTCGCCATCCTGGTCGTCGTGTTCGTCCCGAGGACGATCCGAACGATCTCGTTGCATCGTGCCGAGAACAGATGGAATGACGCATCCGTCGACAACTACACCTGGTCGATCGACACCGGGTGCTTCGGCGCCTGTACCAACGGGACACCGATCGTGATCGTGGTCCGGGACGGCAAGCCCGTCCACGTTTCCGGCCGGCGCGCGGCCTCTATCGAGGGAACCCCGATGACGGTCGAACGGTTGTTCCGATCGGTGGGACGTGAGGTCGGCGCCGACGCCTACGCGGTGGCGTTCGATCCGGAGCTCGGGTTCCCGACCGAGGGGCACTTCGATCCGAGCAGGGGCAGCCAAGACGACGAATGGGGCTTCACGGTAGCGGGTCTGCACAGAGACTGAGCGCGCCTCCACGGAACTGCGACAACCCTCTGCTAGGGTGGTCGCCGTCACTTCCCCGACTCCCACATGTCATGATCAGCCTGCAACACGTCTCGAAGACGTACAAGAATGACGTCACCGCCCTCGACGACGTCTCGATCGAGATCGAGAAGGGTGAGTTCGTCTTCCTCGTCGGTCCGTCCGGGTCGGGCAAGTCGTCGTCCCTGCGCCTGTTGCTGCGCGAGGACGAGCCCACGCACGGTGAGGTCTTCGTCGCCGGCAAGAACCTCGCGAAGCTGTCGGCATGGAGCGGCGTGCCGAGGCTCCGTCGCAACCTGGGAACGGTGTTCCAAGATTTCAAGCTGCTGCAGGACAAGACGGTGTTCGAGAACGTGTCATTCGCGCTCGAGGTGATCGGCAAGCCGAAGCACGTCATCGACCATCGGGTGCCCGAGATCTTGGAGTACGTCGGGTTGGGGGACAAGCTCAACAACTATCCGGACGAGCTGTCGGGCGGCGAGCAGCAGCGCGTGTCGATCGCGCGCGCCTGCGTCAACCGCCCGCTCGTGCTCCTCGCCGATGAGCCCACCGGCAACCTCGACCCGAACACGAGCGTCGACATCATGCGGCTGCTCGACAAGGTGAACAAGATCGGCACGACAGTGGTGATGGCGACCCACGATCAAGCGATCGTCGACGCGATGCGCAAGCGCGTGATCGAGCTCGACCGCGGCAAGGTCGTCCGCGACCAGTCCCGAGGGGTGTACTCCTAGCGTGCGGGTCGAGTACTACTTCCGCGAGACGGCGTCGGGCATCCGGCGTAACGGGACGATCGCGTTCGGCGCGGTCATGACGGCGTTCATCGCGCTGTTCCTGTTCGGGCTGGCGCTCTTGATCCGCCGGGAGATCGCGCTGGTGATCGAGAGCATCACCGGCAACGTCCAGGTCCAGGTCTACGTCGACGACAACGCCAGCCAGCAGACGATCGACCAGATCCATACCGTGCTGGCGCAACTGCCGGCGGTGAAGACGGCCGATTACGAGAACCAGCAGCAGGCGTGCGAGCGGGCGAAGCAGATCTTCGCCGCGAACCCCACGATCATCGAGAACACGACGTGTGCCACGTGGCCCACCTCGTTCCGCGTGACGCTGGCCGATACGAGCCAGTACGCGCAGATCCCGGCGGCGCTTGGGTGCGAGCCCGACGCGACCGGTCAGCTCACCTGCACCCAGCCCGGCGTTTCGACCGTCCGCGACTGGCGTGACGTCTTGGACCGGCTCTCGGCGATCACGACGGCGGTCTCGCTCGGGCTGTTCGGCCTGTCGGTGATCATGTTGATCAGCGCGGTCGTGCTCGTGTCCAACACCCTGCGGATGGGGATGTTCGCCCGGCGCAAGGAGATCAGCATCATGCGCTTGGTCGGCGCGACGAACTGGCGCATCCGGGTGCCGTTCCTGATCGAGGGTGGGTCGGAGGCGCTCCTGGGGGCGGCCCTCGCCATCGTCACGTTGTTCCTCGGGAAGGTCTTCGTGGTCGACCAACTGGCGGGCAAGATCGTGTGGCTGCCACTCGTGCGCAACAGCGATGTGTTGTCGGTATTGCCCTGGGTGTTCGTCGCCGCGATCTTCGTGGCCGCGGTTGCTGGCACGGTCGGCATGCGTCGCTACCTCGACGTGTAGCCTGCGCCCCGTGCCGCAGACAGACCGCTCCGACGACAAGACCGTCGCGACCAACCGCAAGGCGCGGCACGACTACACACTGGTAGAGACCATCGAGTGCGGCATCCAGCTCACCGGAACCGAGGTCAAGTCTCTGCGGCTCGGGCAGGCATCGCTCGTCGACTGCTTCGCCCGGATGCGCGGCGGGGAACTCTGGCTCGAGGGGATGCACATCCCCCCGTACGAGCAGGGCGACAAGCGCACGCACGAGCCGACGCGCCCGCGGAAACTCCTCGTGCACCGGCGCGAGCTGGCGCAGCTACAGCGCGCGACCACCGAGAAGGGGCTGTCGCTCGTGCCGTTGCGCGTGTACTTCTCCCACGGGATCGCGAAGGTGGAGATCGCGTCCGCGAAAGGCAAGCGGCAGCACGAGAAGCGGGAGGCGATCGCCCGTCGTGACGCGATGCGCGAGGCGGAACGCGAGCTCGGCCGTCGACGCTAGGCGACGTTCTGCGTGAGCCAGTCGATCAGCGGCGCCATCTTCTTGTAGCGGGACGCGCAGAAGGCCGGGAATCTCGAGGTCTTGGCCGCTGCCGGCACCTCCATCTCGGTTCCCATGTAGATGCCGGCGTGGCGCAGGAGCGCCTCGCGGGGGTGATCCGCCGCGAACCCGGTCGGAACCCGCTTGTAATGCTCGCCTCCGAGGTCATAGCCGGCCCGCTCGAGCTTGGTCACCATCTTTGCGAGCTCGGCGCCGGAGGTGTCGGCGTCCACCGCGGCGCGGTATCGATCGAGCTCGGGTTTGTCGAGCATGTGCATGCCCGCGCCCAGCACGAGCGAAGTCGGCGTCAGCCTGAACCAGTAGCCCGGCGACGTCTTCGCCGCGCCGACCTTGAACACCATGTCGAGGTGGTCCTTGTACGGCCGCTTGTCTTTCGAGAACCGGATGTCGCGGTTGATCCGCATCATCGAGCCCCCGATCTTCGGCTCAGCCCGCACGCCGGGTGAGACCTCCGCGAGCAGCGGCCCGATCGCCTCGATGAAGGCCATGGACGGCTCGAGGAGGGCGTCCTCGTAGGCGGCTCGGTGCGCCTGGAACCACGCCTTGTCGTTGTGTCGGCCCAGGTCGCGCATGAACCGGAACGTCGCGTCGCCGAAGCCGGTGAACGCCATGCGCCAACCCTACGTCGCGCAGGTGACGTCCGAGGGCGGCCGTATACTGCCGTGACAACTACATATGGGGGTGTACTGGCTTCGATCCGGACGTTTGCCGTCTGGGCGAAGCGGGCCGTGATCCCGGATGTCACGTTAAACGCCGGACAAACACAAGCGCCAACGACGAGTTCGCGCTCGCTGCTTAACCTCGGTTAAGTAGCTGCTCGCCCCGTGTGCCTACGGTCGGGGGCCGAGTATCACCTGAGTAGGCTGACCCCGCCGGTTCCGACCGGAGGCTGGCGGGGGACACCGCATCCGGTCTGGCCCCGAAGCGGTCTGCCGATGGACGGCCGAGGGGCGAGATCCAAGCATCGGCTGCGCCCGGAGAAGTCCCAGTCGGTCGCCCGGAGACAAGGGTTCGATTCCCTTCACCTCCACTGACGCGTCGTCACTGCACCTGCAGCTGGCCGACCATGCCCATGCTCTCGTGGAACCGGCACACGAACTGCGTCGAGCCGGACTTCGGGAACGTCACGTCGACGGTCTGCGACGTCCCGGGCATGAGCGTGACGTCGACGTTCTCGCCGCTCGTGATCGTGAAGGTGTGGACCGCCGCGCCCTTGTTGTCGATCGTGAGCGACAGCTTCTGGTTCGCCGAGCCCATCAGCACGTTCGGGCTGAAGAAGTCGTCGTAGGCATCGATCGTGAACGATGCCTTGCCCGACACGTCGGCGGCCGGCGCCGGCGAGGTCGGAACCGGCGACCCGGTCGCGCTCGGGCTCGAACTGGCCGGCGGGGCCGCCGCGCTCGAACTGGTAGCGCTGGTGCACGCCGTTGCCAGAACGCTCAACGCAAGCAGCGTCGCAACGAGGACGGTTCGGTTGCGCATATCCCCTCCCGGGTCGACGATCCGCAGGTGGTACGCGACCGCGATACCCGGTTCGGCCGCCACTACGCTTCTGCGATGCGGGCGCTGGCGAGCACCTGGCCGTGCGCGGTGATCAGCAGCGTGTCGTAGCGGGTCAGGTCCTCGTGCGTCACGAGCCAGGTCGACGCCTCGCCGTCCGAGAACTTCAGCGGTGGAAGCTGCATCGACTCCCCGTGAGGACCCGTCAGCACCGCCTGTGCGTCGGTCAGATCGGCCGGTCCCCGTGCCAGCACGATGCCCCACGAGTTCCAGCCCTGGGTCGGGTCACCGTCGTACAGGATGACCTTTCCGCTGACCCCGGTGCCGTTCGTCGTCTCGAGCTGGCCGAGGCGGAACTCCTTGCCGCCGAGGGTCGACAGCAGCTGTTGATAACTGGAGGCGTCGGCCTGGAGGCGCAGGGCGTGTTGGCGCTGCGACACGGCGAACGCGAACGATCCCGCGATCAGCACCACCGCGGCGGCGACGGCCAGCCAGGCGGTTATCGACCGGCGCCGCATCGGCACGACGGGCGCGTTGGCCGGCTCGGCGTCGCTCGCCCGCCACTCGTCGTCGAGCACGGCGAGCACGTGGTCGCGGAGCTCCTCGGGCGGTGCGGTCTCGTGCGTGGCGTAGGCAAGCGTCGCCACACCGTCTTCGAGCCGGAGCCGTTCGGCCCGGCAGTCGGTGCAGCCACGCAGGTGATGCTCGACGCGCGTATCCGCGTCTCCATCGAGGGACCCGAGCAGGTGCTCGGGGAGCAGGTCGCGTACCTGCTCACACGTCATCGTCGGCCTCCTTGGCCATCTCGGCGCGGAGCTTGAGCAGCGCGGCGTGGATACGGGTCTTGGCGGTTCCTTGCGGGATCCCCTCGAGCGCGGCGACCTCGGCGGTGGTGCGGCCGCCGAAGTAGGCGAGCTCGAGCGCGGAGCGTTGCTCGTTGCTGAGCTTGGCCATCGCGCGGCGCGCTCGGCCCGCGAGGTCGGCGGTCGCCGCCAGGTCGTCGGGGCCCGGCGCCGGGTCGTGCACGGGCGGCGGACCGAGTTCCTGCAACGAGCGGGACTCGAGCACGCGCCGACGGAGCAGGTCGATGGCGAGCGACCGGGCGGTCAGCAGGATCCACGTTTCGAGCCGCCCGCGTTCGGGGTCGAACCGAGCGGCCGTGCGCCAGAGCTTCACGAACGTGTCCTGCACGAGGTCCTGCGCTGCACCGTCATTGCCGAGCATCACGATCCCGAGGCCGTAGACGCGCGAGGCGAAGCGGTCATACAGCGCGCCGGCCGCGCGCTCGTCGCGGGCCACGAAGGCCGCCATCAGCGCCTGGTCGGAGCTCGGATCCTCGATCTTCACGTGTCGCACGGTACTCCCAGGCCAGGAACGGGTTGTCGCAAGGGGTACGGACGAGGTGCCACATCGGTTCGGCACTTCGGCCGGTTCGCCCGGACGGGCCGGTAGGCTGCTGCGCCGTGCCTGGTGCCCCAGCAGAGATCTCGCGCCGGCGGGCGCGCCAGCTCGCGGTGATGGCCCAGCGACTGGACGCCCCGCGCCCGCGCTCGATCGACGAGGTCCTCGCCGCGCTCGGCGAGATCCAGATGGACCCGACCTCGGTGGTCGCCCGGACCGAGCATCTCGTGTTGTTCAGCCGGCTCGGACGCTCATTCCGCGTGGCTCAGCTCGAGCGCCGGATGTGGACCGACCGGGCGATGTTCGAGTACTGGGCCCACATCGTGCCGATGAGCGACCTGCCCCTGCATCGGATCTCGATGCGGCGGTATCCGCACGGACACTGGAAACGGCATCAGTACGTTCGCGATTGGCTCGCCGCCAACGACGCCTTCGTCCGGTACGCGCTCCGGGAGCTCCGCCGGCGCGGGCCGCTGCGCACGCGCGACCTCGAGAACCGCGCGGCCGAGGGCTGGGAGACCGGCGGGTGGAACGACGAAGGCCAGAACGCGGCGATGCTCCTGGACATCCTGTGGTCCCAGGGAAAGGTGATGATCGTCGGCCGTGACGGGCAGCAGCGGCTCTGGGACCTCGCGTCGCGATGGCTCCCGCGCGTGCCGGCTCGGGCGCCGGCCGCGATGGCGGCCGATCTCGTCGAACGGCAGCTGCGCGCGCGGGGCATCGCGCGGCTCGACCGGCTCGGATATCTGTTCGACGGCGCGTTGCCGGGGCGCGACGAGGCGGTGGCGCGGCTGCTGCGGCGCGGCGTGATCGTGCCGGTGCGGGTCGAGTCGTATCCGGGGCGGTGGCACACGCACCGCGATCTGTTGGATCGGTCCTTCCGGGGAAGAACGGTCGCGCTGTCGCCGTTCGACGACCTGATCAGCGACCGGACCCGGACCGAGCGGCTCTTCGACATGCATTACCGGATCGAGATCTACGTCCCGAAGGCCACGCGCTGGGGGTACTTCGTGCTTCCGGTGCTTCGGGACGACCGGCTGGTGGGCCGGATCGATCCGGTCTGGGACCGTGCCGACCGTGTGCTCCGGATCAACGCCTGGCAGATGCAGCCGGACACCGACGCCGCCGATCGTGACGCGGTGCGCGAGGCGATCGATGAGCTCGGCCGGTGGCTCCGCGCCGAGCGTGTGGCGCTGCCGCGAACGCTGCGGTAGCTAGTGGGTGCCCGCGCTGTAGGCGTCGGGGACCATCCGGTCTGTCGCGAACCGGTCCGGCGCGAACGGCCGGATGAGCTCGGGCGTCAGGCCGGTGGCGATCCGCTCCGCCATGAGCTTGCCGAAGATCGGCGAGCCCTTGAAGCCCCAGGTGCCCATCCCGGACATCAGATAGAGGCGCTCGACCTCCGATTCGCCGAGGATCGGCGAGGAGTCGGGCGTCATGTCGCACAGCCCCGTCCATTGCCGCATCGCACGGGCGTGCGCGATGACGGGGAAGATCTGGATCGTGCGTTTCGCCGCCTCGGCGAGGAACCCGAACGTCGATCGTGTCGAGTACGTGGGATACGGCAGCACCTCGGCGCCGACCAGGAGCTCGCCGCGGGCGGTCTGGGAGACGTAGACGTAGAGGTCCATCGAGCTCAACAGCCCGTCGAGCACGTGACGGTAGGGTTCCGTGACGAACGCCTGGAGCGCCATCGTCACGATCGGCAGACGGATGCCTGCCATCGCGGCGATCTGCGAGGACCAGCCGGCCGTGGCGCTCACGACCATCCCCGCCTCGACGGTTCCGCGGTCGGTCCGGACGCCGCGGCACACGCCGTCCACGACGTCGAGGCCCGTGACGGGCGTCTGTTCGTGGATGTGCACCCCGCGGCGGGTCGCGCTCGCCGCGTATCCCCACACCACGGCGTCGTGCCGCGCGAACGACCCCGGCGGGTGAAACGACGCGCCGACGATCGGGAACTCCCCGCCGCCGGTGAGGTCGACGAGGGGGTTCATGCGGGCGATCTCCTCGGGCGTGAGGACGTCGGTCTGGACCCCGTACGCGCGGTTCAGCAGCGACTTGTCGCGTTCGACCTCGAGCGAGTCGTGCGTGTGGCACAGGTCGAGCTCGCCCTGTGTCGAGAACAGCAGGTTGA
Organism: Actinomycetota bacterium; assembly: GCA_045805225.1. Classification (GTDB taxonomy): domain Bacteria; phylum Actinomycetota; class UBA4738; order UBA4738; family HRBIN12; genus AC-51. Next base: position 14,850 of record JBJMLQ010000042.1, read on the forward strand.
AGTCCAGCTCGGCGGACAGCGTGCGCCAGATCGCGAGACTCGCCTTGTACAGCGGGACGGTCTCGGGCGTGTTGTAGTTCGCCCGCACGACCTGCGTGTTGCGGCCCGACCCGCCGCTGCCGATGTAGTTGCCCTCCAGCACGGCGACGTTCGTGATGCCGTGATGCGCCGCGAGGTTGTGCGCGAGCGAGAGCCCGTTCACGCCACCGCCGACGATGACGACGTCGTAGCTCGGCCTGAGCTCCGGCCGCCGGAGGAACGTGCGGTGTCGAAGGAGCCCCGTCACGGCCGTCGGGCCTTCGCGCCGGCGTCCTCGATCGCGCGCGCGCGCACGTGTTCGCTCCAATAGGCGGGCACCAACAGCAGAAGTCCGTCGGGTTCGCGCATCACCTTGGCGGCGACACGGGCGACGTCGCCTTGGACATAGCCGTCGGCCACCGGCGGCTCGAGCGCGGACAGATACGACAACGCGTGGTCCGCGTCCGGACCGGTGAGCGCGAGGCCCAACCATCCGTCGGAAACGTCGAGCACCAGCGCGTCGGCGTCGAGGGCCGCGATCCGGTCCTCGAGTTCGCGGCGAACGTCGTCGGTGAAGGCGGGCGCCACCACGGCCATCGTCTCGTCGGGCGCGACGCGGAGCATCCGCGCGCCGTGTCCGGGCGCGACCAGCCGGTCCAGGGCCTCCGGGCTCGCTGCGCAGACGATCGCGCCGACGGGTCGATCGTGGACATCAGCCACGCAGCCGCTCCCCATCCGGGTCGTAGAACGGCGTCGGCGAGACGGTCGCGGTGACCTCGCCGGCGCGAAGGACGCTCGGGAACTCGCCCCCGATAGCGCGGAGCCACCCGAGGCCGACCGGTCCGTTCGCGGCCTCGGACACGGCGCACGAGGTGATCCGGCCGACGATGGCGCCGTCGAGCGCGAGCGGGTGCCCGCGCTGCGGCGGTCCGTCGAAGCGGAGACCGACCAGCCGCCGCTCGAGCGGCAGCGCATCCATCCGCTCGAGCGCTCGCTTGCCGATGAACTCCTCTTTGGTGCTCGCGACCGCCCAGCCGAGTCCGAGCTTCGCCGGATGGTCGTCGGGCATGGTGTCCTGCGCCAGATAGACGTGCCCCTTCTCGAGGCGCAGGACGTCGAGCGCATCGAGGCCGTGGGGCCGGATGTCCCATGCCGCGCCGGCCGCGAGGAGCGCATCCCAGAGCTCGACGCTTCGACCGCGCGGGTGGTGCAGCTCGAACGACAGCTCGCCGACGAACCCGGCGGCGATGGCGCGGCACGGAACCCCGGCGACGGTGATGTCGGCGTGGCCGGGGTAGGGGAGTGCCTCACGCGAAAGGTCATCATCGGAGAGCGTCGCGAGGAGATCGCGCGCGTGCGGCCCGGCGACGTTGATGGCGCCGAGCTGCGCCGTCTGGTTCACGAGGTGGACGTGCAGATCGAGCCGGTCGATCCAGTTGCGGAGCCACGCCTCCATCCGGTCGGCGCCGCCCGACGTCGACGTCAAGAAGTACGAGCCGTCGGCGAGCGCGGCGAGGAGCCCATCGTCCATCACGTAGCCGGCCTCGTCGAGGGCGAGCAGGTACCGCGCGCGACCCGCCGCGATCGCGCCGACATCGATCGGGAAGACGTGGTCGAGCAGCGTCCGCGCATCGCGGCCCGCAACGAGGAACGTGCCGAGCGTCGAGACGTCCATCACGCTCACGCGCTGGCGCGCCGCGCGGATCTCGTCGGCGACGTCGCCGTACGTGCCCGGGCGCAGCCATACGCCCGAGTGATCCATCCGTGCGCCGGCGGCGACGTGACGCTCGTGCAGCGCGGTTCGGCGCTCGACCTGTTCGTGGACGCCTCCGATCAGGTCGCCGAGCCGGGGCCCGCGAACGGGCGGTCGCGCCGTGGTCCGGCCGCGCGCGGCCGGCGCGGCGCCCTTCGCACGCGCGTGCTCGGCGAGGTGGCGCGAGCAGAGCGCCCCCTGGCACGGCCCCATCGTCGCCGTGGTGTAGCGCTTGAGGATCTCCGAGGACGTCCACCCCTCGTCCCACGCGCGCTCGAGGTCGTGCATCGACACGTCCTCGCAGACGCAGACGTAGCCGTCGTGCTCGGTGATCGGCCAGGGGTCGGTCTCGCGCGGCTCGTCGGCCGTCCCGCTCGCGGCGGCGCGGCCGGACGCCTCCGCCTCGGCGAGCGTGCATCCCGGCCGCACGACGTCGCCCGCGCCGACCACCTCGGGTTCGGCCGTCATGCGCAGGAGGGTGTCGCGCGGCGCCCAGCCGAGCGACAGGACGAGCGCGTCGCAGGCGAAGGCCCGGCGTCCCTCGGGCGTGAGGACGGTGATGGAGTCGACCTGGCGCCCGCCACGCGCCTCGAGCACGCGACCGGCCACGAGGGTCACGTCGGTACCGGCCGTTCGGAGCGCGTCGGCGAGCTCGGCGCCGTCGCCCGTGTTGGCGACGACCACCGCGCGCGTGCCGATGGGCACGTTGTGGATCGCGGCCATCCGCGCGGCTCCTCGCCCGAGCCATACGCCCGGGAGGTCGTTGCCGGGGAAGACGCCGTGCGCCTCGGTCGCGCCGGTCGCGACGATCACGTGCTCCGCCTCGACCTCGACGAGTTCGTCCGGACCCAGGAGGGCCGCCGACGGACCCTCGTAGATCCCGATCGCGGTGTGACCCTCCAGGAGCTCGGCGCCGGCGGCGCGCGCCTCGGCCGCAAGACGCGCGATCGTGTCGCGCGCCGCCGGATCGGTGACCTCAGCGCCGAGCGCTGCCTCGGTCGCGAGCACCACGGAGCGATCGCGTGCGGCGGTGGCCGCCGCCGCGAGCCCGGCGACCCCGCCGCCGATCACCAGCGTGTGCACCCGCACGAACCTCGTCCGCGTGTGGCGCGCGGCCATGACCGCGGGGAGCGTGCCGGTACCGGTCGCTCGGCGGATCACGCGCTCCGCGATCGGCCAGAGCCACCGCGGCCGCGCGAACACCTTGTAATAGAACCCGACCGGCATGAACCGGTGCAGACGGTCGTTGATCGCGAGCGCGTCGCGGTCAACCGACGGCCATCCGGTCTCGCGTTCGACGCGCATCCCGTCGCGCGCAGGCGTGACGCACGCGCGCTCGCCGGGCAGGCCGTCCACGGTCACGAGGCAGTTCGCGCAGTCGCCCGTTCCGCAATACAGGCCACGGCGACGGTGCGCCTTGATCGACCGGCTGAACGTGCGGACGCCCGCACGGAACGCCGCGGACGCGATGGTGTCGCCGTCGTGGCAGTCCAGACGCCGCCCGTCCAATCGGAGCGACGGCATCAGGCCTCGACGCGGTTCGTGCCGGTGTCGCGCGTCACGGTGACCCACCGCCGACAGCCGAGCAGGTGGAACCAGCGTTCCTGCTGTGGTCCCGCGGCGTTGTCGTGCAGGTACACGCGCGCGAAGTCGCTCGCGGCATCCGCCGAGGCGACGTCGCGAAGCTCACCGCCGAACGTGAACTCGGTGAACGGCCGGCGGCCGCACGTGGGACACGCGACGAGCATGCTCATCGAACGGAACCCGCGGTCACGTCCATGGTCGAAGGATGCTAGCCGACCAGCACGGAAGGGCCGAACGGCGGTGGTGACCCGGCGTCACGCGAACGCCTAGCCTGAAGGCATGGATCGACGCTGGGCCCTCGAGCACCCTGCGAACGCGACGGTGCTCCGCGTCCACGTGGACCAGCAACTGACGGATCGCACGATCGTGACCGGTCCGCCCTCCGAGATCGCGCGTCCGCTCGGGGGGCTGCTCGAGCTCGAGGCTGTACGGACGGTCGACCTGCACCGCTATCACGCCCGTGTGAACCTGGTGCACGGGGCGGACCGGGGCGTGACCGCGGGCCACGTCGGCGACATCCTGCGCGCGGCCTGGGGCGACCCCACGGACGACGGCGCGGAGTCCGACCCGCGTGCCTTCGAGATCGACTACTCCGGGCCGCGCGTCGTCGCGGAGTCGGCGGAGATGGCGGCCGGCCGGGACCTGTTGGCGCGCCTGTTCACCGTCGTGGGCGTCCGCGAGGCGATCCTCGGCGACAGGCTCGCGCTCGTGCGGATCGGGCGGCTCTTCACGTGGGCCGCCGTTGAGCCGGCCGTGACGGCCGCCCTCCGCTCGACCTAGCTGTAGAGCTCGGGTTGGGGCACGCCCTGGTCGACGCCGGTGCCCGTGTAGATCGTCGAACCCGACCAGCCGGCAGACGCGTGCGACAGGAGGTAGTCGCTCGAGAAGACGGCCGCGAACTCGGCGTTGTCGAGCAGCTGCATCTCGACCGCGCTCGCCGGCACGTACGGGCCGAGGTTCTGGCGGTAGGTGAGGTTCCGGAGCGCCGCGGCGACGTCGTCGACGCTCGCCCCCGCGTCGCCGAGCGCGGCACGATCCAGGTAGACCTCCGACGGCGCGGTGTATTGCACCGCCTTGCCCATGCCCGCGCCGAACTCCCGCTCGATCACCGCCTCGAGCTGGATCGGATCGAGCCGGACGCCGCCCATCGAGTCCGGGAGCGGACACTGCCCGTGGTCGGCGGTCACGAACAGCGCGTACTCGCCGGGGAACCGCTGGTCGAGGAAGCGCACGATCCGGCCGAGCTCGTCGTCGACGGCCTTGAGCATCAGGCCTTCCCACTTCGACTGCATGCCGTAGACGTGACCCGTGTAGTCAGGGGACTTGAAGGTGGTGTAGAGCAGCGACGGATGGCCCTCGCCGATGGGCTCGTTCGCGAGGGTCGCCTCGAGCAGGTCGCCCTGGTACGCGGCGATCGGGGGGACGCAGCAGTAGGTGGTGCGCCACGCCTCCCACTCGGGATCCCAGTGGGGGTCGTCGAACGTCTGCATCCGCGCGTCGAGCACGTCCATGCCGGGCGCGCCGTTCGGCAGCCGGAACAGCGCCGGGTTGTGCGGCTGCCACCCGTCGCCGCCCGGTTCGTCGAAGTAGACGCCGACGGGCAGATCGGTCGCCGGGCGGGATGTTCCGCCGTGCCCGATCATCCCCATGTGCCACACCTGGTAGCCGATCTGGCCGACCCACGCGCCCGATGCGTCGTGCCATAGGTCGGACAGGGTCGGGACGAGGATGTCGCTCGGGTCGGCGGCGCCCGGCGTGCGATACGCCTTCCGCGCGGTGGCGCCGTCGCGGATGTTGTGCCCCGTGATCCCGTGCTGACGCGGGAACGTCCCGGTCCCGATCGTCGCGTGCGCGCACGCGGTCACCGCGGGGAACGAGCCGGTGATCGCGTTGCGGTACTGCATGCCCTCGCGCATCAGACGGGCGACGTTCGGCCAGTCGTTCGGCCACTGGCGAAGCACGTTCCAGCCCCCGCCGTCGACGACGTACGTCACGACGACCTTAGGGGTGACGCCGGTCGTGCGGAACCCCGGTAGTCCGCGGCCCTCACGGTCGCTCGGCCAGTCGGAGAAGCCGATCAGCCCGGCGGTCGTCGGCGCGAGATCGGCGAGCGAGACCCGGTCTGCGTTGTCGCCGGGTTCGATCACCCCCGGGCCGTAGGCGACGAGCGGGATCCGCTCGAGATACATCCATACCGCCGCATGGGACGTCCGCGGGTCTCGCGGGTGCAGGCTGAGCGACTCAAAGGTGTAGTTCGCGGAGTTGAACGGCGCGAGCAGCAGTTGGATGTCGCCCGAGCGCTCCGCGTTTGCGGCGCGCCCCACGAGCTCCATGTACTCGCCGCCGAGATCGCTGGCCGCGGCGTCCTGCACCGCGACCGCGTCCGGGCGAAGGGCCTTCTCGACCGTGCGTCCGAGCGCGGCGCCCACGCCCACCAGCGCGACGCCCCCAACGCTCACCTGCAGGAACCGCCGGCGCGAGCCGTCGGTGGGCCCGGGCATGCGCGGATGCCGAACGATCCAGGCGAGCAGCGCGACGGCGACGACGACGATCGCCAGCCCTGCGACGATCCCGACCGAGATGCTGCCAAGGAACGTGCAGACGAGCGCCGTCAGACCGGCCAGGCACGCGATGGCCACCACGACCCCGGGCAACGGGATGCGGGTGGTCGCTGCGGCTGCGTCCGGGTCGGTTCCCGGGCGTTCGGCGGTCGCGGGAGGGTGTTGCATCTTCGTCTATGGTCGCAGACCGCCGAGCGGTGCTCGCCCCTGCGGGGGTTGCGTTCTTGCGATGACCTAGGTCCGCTTGCGCGGCAGGTCCAGGAACGGCAGCGGGACCACCGCGGCCGCGACCTTGCCTCGCTCGCCCTCGACGCTGTACTCGACGGAAACCCGGGTCCCGGGCTTCTCGAGCGTCTTGTCGAGCGACCCGAACCCGACCATCTTCTTGATCGTCGTGCCCCACGTGATCGACGTGGCGCGCCCGACCTGGGCGTTGTCCTTGTAGACCGGCACGGGCGACCGGTCGACGAAGGGCGAGATCATCGGCGCGAGCCCGTGCTTGGCGAACATGCCTTCGATGCCGGCCCAGTCGAGCTCCAGCCCGACGAGCCGCCGGGGCGGGCCGCCCGCCTTTTGCTCCGCGAGCAGCGCCCGGCGTCCGTTGAAGTCGGCGGCCTTGCCGAAGTCGACGAGGCGGCCGAGGCCGATCTCGAACGGCGAATAGGACTGTTCGTCGCTGATCGCGTGGCGCGAGCTCGTGTACTCGGCCTCGATCAGGATCAGCCCTGCCTCGACACGGCACACGTCCAGCGCCCGGATCCCCGCCGGGAAGATCCCGAACGGCGCGCCGGCCTCGAAGATCGCGTCCCACACCTCGAGCGCGCCGTCGGCGGGGATCCACAGCTCGTACCCACGGTCGCCGGTGTATCCGGTGCGCGTCACGCTGACGTCGACGCCGCCGATCTCGGTGCGGCGGTGACGGAAGTAGCGAACGTCGGTCCAGTCCTGCCGGGTCGCGGCCTCGAGCACCTCACGGCTGAGCTTGCCCTGGAGCGCGAGGCCCGCGAGCGACTCCGAGACGTCGTCGACGTCGACATCGAGCCCCGTCGCGTTCATCAGGAACCAGCGCGCGCACGGGTCGGCGGCGGTGATCCTGTATTCGGTGTCGGCGATCCGCGTGATCGTGCCGTCGTCGAGGACCTTGCCGGCCTCGTCGCACCAGGGCGTGTAGTAGACCTGGTCGATCTGGAGCTTCGAGGCGTCGCGGGTGATCACGCGGTCGAGCAGTCTCGCCGCGTCGGCGCCGCGCACCACGTACTTGTACAGCGGGCTCGTGTCGATCACGGCGGCGGCTTCGCGGATCGCGCTGTACTCGATGTCGTGGAAGTCCGCGTAGACGGCCGGCGCGAAGTAGCCGGCCCACTCGCCCCAGGCTTGCTTGACGTTCAGCGCCCGTTGGCGCGGATAGAACGCGGTTCCGACCGACACGGGGCCTCCAGGTCTGCTCGACTGCGTTCGGCGGGTGGGTTCCGGCGGCTCAGCGTACCGTTGGCCCGGGTCGCCCATCCCGGCGCGGGTGACCTGAGGTCAGTGTGGTGTTGGCTGGGCAACAGGGCCGTGGCTAGCATGGGCGACCGTGCCGGAGGGGCCCGCGTGGGGGACCGCCGGCTGACCTCGAGTCACCCCTGAGCTGGCGCCGCCGTCCGCGGTGCGCCGAGGAGGCACGCATGGCGAAGCGGTACGACGCGGTGGTCATCGGCGGCGGCCATAACGGGCTCGTGAACGCGTGTTATCTCGCGAAGGCCGGGCTGAAGGTCCTCGTGCTCGAGCGCCGGCATCTGCTCGGCGGCGCGACGCTCACCGAGGAGATCGTCCCCGGATTCCGGTTCTCGGTTTTCTCCTACGTGGTCTCGCTGCTACGGCCCGAGATCATCCGCGAGCTGGAACTGCCGAAGCACGGCCTCGAGATCTTGCCGCTCGACGGCACGATCACGCCGCTGGACGACGACTACCTGTGGCGCGTGAACGACCACGGCAAGACGGTGCGCGAGCTCCGCAGGTGGTCGTTGAACGACGCCGAGGCCTACGAGGAGTACGGGCCGTTGATGGCCGAGATGGGTCGGTTCATCAAACCGATCTTGTCCGTCCCGCCGCCTGACCCCGGCAAGATCTCGCCGATGGAGTGGCTGCCGCTCACGCCGCTCGCCAAGCAGTTCCGTGACCTTCCGCGGCACATGCAGACCGCGTTCATCCAGCTGATGACGATGTCGGCGGCGGACTTCCTGGACCAGTGGTTCGAGACCGAGCCGCTCAAGGCCACGATGAGCGCGTCGGGCATCATCGGGACGTTCCAGGGCCCGCGCTCGCCGGGGACCGCGTACGTGCTGCTGCACCACTACATGGGCGAGATCGACGGCGCGTTCCGCGCCTGGGGCGTGCCGAAGGGCGGGACCGGCGCGATCGCCGACGCGATCGCAGACGCGGCCCTTGCGCTCGGCGTCGAGATCCGCACCGAGGCCCCGGTCGCGCGGATCGCGACGAACGGAACGCGCGCGACCGGCGTGATCTTGGACTCCGGCGAGGAGATCACCGCCGACGTCGTGATGAGCTCGCTCGACTCGCGCTGGACGTTCATCAAGCTGCTCGACGAGGGCGTGTTGGAGCCCTCGTTCCGCGACGAGGTCCTCCGGTACAAGTACCGCGGATCGAGCGGCAAGGTGAACCTGGCTCTTGACGGGCTCCCCGAGCTCGCGTGCAAACCCGGCGTGGGGGAGTGGCTGCGCGGCGCGATCTCGTTCTCGCCGTCGATCGATTACATCGAGCGCGCCTACGACGATGCGAAGTACGGCCGGCCGTCGGCGCGCCCGTACATCGACTGCATCATGCCGACGCTCGTCGACCCGACGATGGCGCCGCCCGGCAAGCACGTGATGAGCTGCTTCGTGCAATACGCGCCCTACCACCTCGCCGACGGCAAGGTGTGGGACGACGCGGCGCGCGAGGCGTTCGGCCAGAACGTGATCGACACCCTCGAGGAGCGATTCCCCGACATCCGCAGCAAGATCGTCGGTCACCAGTTCGTGACGCCGAAGGACATCGAGGACATCACCGGGCTGACCGAGGGCAACATCTTCCAGGGCGAGCTGTCGCTCGAGCAGCTGTTCTTCAACCGGCCGGTCCCGGGCTGGTCGCGCTATCGCACGCCGGTGCGGAACCTGTGGATGTGCGGCTCGGCGACCCATCCAGGCGGCGGGATCATGGGCGCGCCCGGGCGGATCGCCGCGCTGGAGTACGTCAAAGAGAAGAAGAAGGGACGAAGGGCGGCGTAGATGGCGAACAAGACGCTCGACGTCATCGTGATCGGCGGGGGCCACAACGGCCTCGTCGCCGCGGCGTACCTCGCGAAGGCCGGCAAGCAGGTCGTCGTGCTCGAGCGCGAGGAGCGAGTCGGCGGGATCCTTCGCCCGACGCAGCCCGCGCCCGGCTTCACGGCGCCGGGCCTCGTGCACACGACCGGGCGCCTGCGGGCGAGCGTGGTGAAGGACCTGAAGCTGGACCGGTTCGGCTATCGCACCGTGACGCCGTCGGTGCGGATGCACGCGCCGATGCCCGACGGCTCCGCGGTGACGTTCTGGGCCGACCCGGCGCGAACCGCCGACGAGCTCCGCGAGCGGAGCGCGAAGGACGCCGACGCCTACCCCACGTTCGACAAGAAGGTGCGTGCGATCGCCAGCTTCTTGGCATACGTCGCCGTCGCAACGCCGCCCGACCCGAAGTCTCCGTCGCTCGCCGACGCGATCATGGGCCTGAAGCTCGGCAAGGCGTTCCGCGACCTCGGCGGCAAGACCGGCCGCGAGGCGATCCGGGCGTTGCCCATGGCCGTGGCCGACCTGGTGCAAGAGGTTTTCGAGTCCGAGGCGGTGCGCGGCCCGCTCGCAACCCGGGGCGTGTGGAACACCGCGATGGGCGCGTGGGCGACGGGCACAGCGGCCGTGTTCATGAGCGACTCCGCCGGCACCGACGGCGGTGCCGCCGGCAGCGCCGTGTTCCCGGTCGGCGGAACCGGCGCGCTCGCGGACGCGCTCGCGCAGGCTGCGGCCGCGTTGGGGGTGCGGGTCCGCACCGGGACCGAGGTCGTTCAGATCCGCGATCGGGACACCCGGGCGGTCGGCGTCACGCTTGCCGACGGCACCGAGCTGAACGCCCCGCTGATCGTCTCGGCGGCCGACCCGAAGCGCACGGCGGCGCTCTGCGACCCCGTGACGCTCGGCCCGACGATGGTGTGGCGGGCCGGAAACATCCGCCAGCCCGGCGCGACGGCGCGCATCAACCTCGCGCTGTCGGGACTACCGGCGTTGCACGGTGGCGACGCCGAGCGGCTCGCCGGACGGATCGTGCTGGCTCCCTCGATCGACGACGTCGAGCGGGCGATGGACGCCGTGAAGTACGGCCACGTGAGCGAGGAGCCGGTGCTTGAGGCGACCATCCCGTCGCTCACCGACCCGTCGCTTGCTCCGGACGGCAAGCACGTGATGAGCGTCGTGTTCCAGGCGGCGCCGTACGCGCTCCGCGACGGTGACTGGGTCGCGGAACGCGACCGCGTCGGCGACATCACGATCAAGGCGCTCGAGAGCGTCGCGCCCGGCTTCGGCGAGCTCGTCGAGGCGCGCGAGGTGATCACGCCGGCCGACATGGAGGCGTCCTACGGCCTTTCGGGCGGGCACATCCAGCACGCCGAGCCTGCGCTCGATCAGTTCTTCGCGTGGCGGCCGCTGCTCGGCGAGGCGCGGTATGCCTTCCTGCTCGACGGGCTGTATCTGGCCGGCTCGGGCGCGCACCCGGGCGGCGGCATCACGGGCGGCCCAGGCGCGAACGCCGCACGTCAGATCCTCAAGGATCTGAAGAAGTAGGGCGCACCCCGCGCGTTGGCTCTGGCGCGGTGAGCTCTGCCTCGTTGGCCCGGCGCGTTGGCCGCGGCGCGTTAGCCCTGACGCTCGCGAGCCCCGCCGGGCGTGAGCCGGTCAAGCGATCGCTGCGCTCGGCTCGCGTACAGGATCGAGAAGTGCGGATCGATCGCGAGCGCCGCCGTGAGGTCGGTCCGTGCGGCATCCGACCGCCCGAGTCGCAGCTCGATCATCGCCGCGTGGTACCGGTACAGCGCATCGCGCGTCCCGAGGTGCAGCGCAGAACGCTCGTAGCGCGCGGCGCTGTTGTAGCGCCCCGATCGGTACAAAGACCACGCCATCGCGTCGGCTGCGTTGATGCTGTGGCGCGCGGCCCACGCGGCCTTCGCGTCGGCAAGCGCCGTTGCGGCGTCGCCGTGGTCGGCCTCGAACAACGCGAGCTCGACGTCGACGTTCACCCCGCTGGCACGGAACAGCGTCGCCTCGGTGCGGGCGAGCGCGTAGGCGTCGTTCGCCTGCTGTGACCGCCCCGCGATCGTGTACAGGTCCCCGAGCGCGATGACGTGCTCGGGGAGCGGAAGCCTCGCGACGACCCATCGGTAGCCGCGGATCGCGCCGTCGACGTCGCCGCGCTCCCACGCGATGCGCGCGAGGCCGGCGTGCGGCGGCACGTACGTCGGCGAGAGCGCCTCGCTGTGGCGAAACGCATACGCCGCCCGGGCGATCCGCCCGTCGCGGAGATACAACCCGCCCAGCTGATAGCTCACCCAGGCGGCGTCATCGGGAGAGCCGGCGGCGCGCAGCGCCCGCTGCATCGCCGACAGCGCGCCGGGGATGTTCCCCTGCAGCTCGCGCGCGTAGGACACCCGCGCGTAGGAGGCGATGTCGGGGCGCCCGCGCACCATCCGCTGGAACGTCGCGAACGCCTGCGGATAGCGGCCGAGCTCGAGCTGACCGTCGCCGATCACCCCGAGGATATGGGTCGCGTCGGGTTCGATCGCGAGCGCTTCCTTGCCGTAGCGCACGCCGTCGATGAAGTCGTGTTTGGCGTTCGCCAAGACGCCCATCCCGATCAGCGCGTCCGCGTTGGCGCCGGGCTGGATCTGCAGCGACGTCTGGAGCGCCTGCTCCGCTTTGGGGTAATAGGTGGGGTCACCGGTGTGCGTCGCCTGCGCCGAGTACGCCAGCCCGAGCTCGGCGTAGCCGTGCGCGTCGTCCGGGACGGCCGCGAGATGGGCCTGGAGGTCCGAGATCGTCTGGTCCAGCGACGCCGTAGGCACGATCGGCGCGTCGAGCGCCGACGTCGACGCGACGGGATCCCTTGCGTCGGCGCGGAGCTGCCGGAAGACGCCGAGACCGGCGACGGCGACGAGGGCGACGGCCACGAGCGCGGCGATCGCGGTCCGGCGGAACGTCTGCATCGGGAACCCTCCTCGATACGGGCCGGAGGGGACGGCGCACGCCGCCCCCTCCACCAGCGGCCCGTTAGTGCGGTGACGTGTCGGACCCGTTGTGCGGATCGGCGACGTAGGGGAACGAGTGGCCGAATGCCTCGTCGTTCGCGTCCACGCCGTCACCCAGTCCGGTGGACTGGCCGACGAGCACGCCCTCGATCGCCTGCAGCGAGACGTCCAAGACGTCGTCGCTCAGCCGGCGGCCGTTCGGGAACCCGGCGTTGTCGCCGCCGACCACACCGAGCGTCGAGCACCCGGAGGTGCACGGCGGGATCGACATGTTCAGGCGGAGCTCTTCGGCCGGCACGACGTGCGGCGGCTTGTTCAGCCCCTGCACGCCGGTGAGGAACACGCTGACCAGGTCGCTCCGCGGCGTCGCCGGTGCGGGGATGCCGTAGATCGACTGGATCAGCCGTGCGACCTCGGGGTCCTGGACGTAGGGCAGGAACTGCCCGTCGTCGGAGGGCTTCGAGGCGTTCCATGCGTCCTTCTTGCCGGACGGGATCACGACCTCGTTCACGAGCGGGTTGCCGAGCCGTGAGACCTGCACCCAGTTGCCGCCGGGGGCGCGCCGCGAGGCGGTGCTCCAGATCCCGACGATCGGGTTGCTCTCGGCGTCGCCGCTCTTGGCGAGCCGTCCCTTCGGCACCTGCAGGGCGAGCGCGTTTACGTTGAAGCCCTTCAGGGTGTCGTCGCCCGTTTCGGACAGATCGCCGCCGTACAGCAGGTCGAACACGCGGAGATCGGCGAAGAACGGGTCATCGGACTGCCCGGCGAAGTACTTGCTCGCGCCGGTCGACACGATGCCTTCCTTGCGAAGGTCGTCGTAGTCGGGCATCGACGCGGTGCCGACGTCGCTCGGCACGGCGGTTGCGTCGTGCACGATCGTCGTCTTGGTGTGGTTGGTGAGGTCGATCCGCTGGACGTCGTACGTCTGATACATGTTCAGGTCCGGGTCGTCGAGCGACGTCACCGGTCCGGTGTTGTACAGGAACGTGTCCGGGTTGCGTGTGTGGTTCGTGAACGTCCACCGGTACACGAGGTCCGCGTGGGCGTCGGCGTTGTTGTCGACCCGCACGTCGTAGCGGACGCCGGTGCCGAACTGATAGAAGTTCGGCCCACCCGCGGGCTCTTCGAACGGGATGAAGTTGCTGATGATCGTGACCGTGCTCGGCGCGTCGGGGCTCACGAACGCGTACAGGTCCGTGTTGTCCGCCTGCGGGTCCGCCGCGATCAACGGTGCTTCGCGGTGACTCGAGGCGCCTCCCGGCGTCGGACCGAGCCCGACGAACACGCCGATCGCGGCCGCGGCGGCGACGGCCGTCACCGCAACGCGGCGTTTGGTCGTGTTGAACGATGCCACGGTTCCCTCCTCTTCTTCGGTCAGCTGAAGGGACGACGACGGCCCTCGACCGCCCCGCGGGTGGTGCCGGCCCTCCCTTCGCATGGATGCCCGCGGCGTCCACCCCCGCTTCGCGGTCCGTCCGGCG
>JBJMLQ010000043.1:0-4321 GCA_045805225.1 Actinomycetota bacterium
CGTCGTCGCGAACATCCCGGCGCCGAGCCAGCCCCTCGTCGTCGCGCCCGTTCGGCGGTCGCTTCGCCCGGGCGGCACTCGAGCGCCGCCGCTCGTTCTCGTCTGAACCGTCGAGACCGCGAGCAACCCCGCTCGCGATCGACCGCCGCCGTTCCTTCATGCGGAACGGCCGGACGTGAAGGAGAGGTCGTGGAGACCCAACCGCTTCGAGAACCCTCGCTTGAACCGCGGTCTGTCGGATGGACGTTCGACCATCCGTCGCACGGCACGTGCGTCCCCGAGTGTTCGTCGTACGGAACATGTCATTGCGGGTGCGGCGCATCGCCCAAGCGAAGCGCCGTGACGTCGGTCCCGTGGAACCGGCACGCCGGGCACCCGTTCACGTTCGTGCCCGGCCATCAGCTCCGCGTGGTGCATCCTCGCGCCGGCATGTGGTCGAAACAGGGCGTGCCCGTCGAGCGGGTGCGTCCGCTCATCAGGTGGTTGCGGCTGCAGCACGGATCGGTGCGCATCGTGGCGGAGATGCTCAACATGCCGGAGTCGACGCTCCGCGGCTACCTGTACAACGCCAAGCGCAAGCGCGTGCCTCCGGAGGCGGCGCAGCGGATCGTCGACCTGACGCTCGCCCACCGGCGCCGCACGCGTCCGCTCGAGCTGTGGGAGGAGATCCCCGGCCGGATCGAGTCGCCCGCCATGGTGCTCGACCGGCGTCCCGTGTTGGTTGGCTCGCAAGGCTGAAGCGCCATATCGGGCCACCCGAGGAACCGGCCGTCCCCCGTGCGGGGGTCGGCCGGTTTCCCGCTCTATCCGGTCCGGCGGTGGGCCGATACGTCGTGGGTCAACGAGTTGAGGGGCCCACGTCGTGCGGAACCACCGTCAGAGCGAACCGGACCGGCTGCGGCGCGACGCGCGCATCGCCGGACTCCGTGATTTCCAAACACCCTCGCTCGAAGCGGTCGAGCAGCGTCGCCGTCAGTTGTGGCAGCGCACCGCGACCGCGCTCGCCCTCATCGCCGCGGTCGTCGTCGCGTTCGCGATCATCCCGTCCAACCGTCTCGCCGACGCCGGCACCGGGCGGGTGCTGTTCGCGATCGTCGGGGTGGGCGGCGGTCTGTTCCTGTGGGCGTTCCACAAGGAGACGGCCCTCGAGCGGTTGACCCGCTCACTGACCGACGAGCGCGTGCTCACCGCCGCGCTCACGAACCGGCTCCACGAGGTCTCGCTGTTGCTCGACGCCGGCAAGCAGATGAACGCGCACCTCCAGATGGACGAGCTGCTCGACACGATCTTGCGAAGCGCCTGCGAGCTGCTCGACGCGACCGGCGGATCGGTGATGCTCGTCGAGGGGACCGACCTCGTCACGGTCTGCGCCCTGGGGCGCGACGCCGCCGTCGGCCAGCGGATGCGGCTGGGCGAGGGCGTCGCAGGATACGTGGCGATCCGACGCGATCCGGTGTTGATCGACGGGCACGCGGACCCCGACCTGTTCCCCGGGTTGGTGCTCCGCGAGCCCTACGTCGACAGCGCGATGTCCGTCCCGCTCGTGCACCGCGCCGAGCTGCAGGGCGTGCTCAACGTCAACGCGCCGATCGGGCGCTCGTTCACCGAGTACGACCTCCGCGCGCTCGCGGTGTTCGCCGAGCAGGCGGCGCTCGCGATCGCGAACGCGAGGCTGTACGAGGCTGAGCGCGCGCACGTCGCCGCGCTGCTGGACCTCAGGAAGCGGCGGGAGGCCGGCTGATGGTCGCGCACCACAAACCACGCGTGCTCATCGCCGAGGACGACCCGGACACGCTCGTGATCTTGCGCATCAACCTGATCGCGGCCGGGTTCGAGCCGATGCTCGCCGGTGACGGGCACACCGCGCTCGAGCGGATCGCATCGGAGTCGCCCGACGCGGTGGTGTTGGACGTGATGTTGCCGGGGATCGACGGGTGGCAGGTGCTCGAGCAGCTGCACGCGAAGGGCGACCCGGTGCCGGTGATCATCTGCTCGGGCAAGGACAACATCCTCGACCTGCAGCGCGCTCGCGAGCTCGGGGCCGTGGCGTACCTGGTCAAACCGTTCGACATCGACCGGCTGATCGAGGCCACGAGCGAGGTCGTCGGGCTGCGCCAGGCGGGTCCGGCGACCGAGCAGGGAACCGCCGCCGACGCCGACGGCGTCGAGCTCGCCTGAGTCGCCGCTTCGCGTCGCGGCCGATCGCACCCGCACCGGCTCCGTATCCTGGCTGGTCATGGGCTCGGATCGGTTCCTGCGCGCGCTGCGACGCGAACCCGTCGACCGCACGCCGGTGTGGTTCATGCGCCAGGCGGGGCGCTACCTGCCCGAATACCGGCAGCTCCGGGGCGACCGCGACATCCTCGAGTCGATCCGCCGGCCGGAAGAAGCGGTCGAGATCACGTTGCAGCCGCTGCGACGGATGCCGGTCGACGCCGCGATCGTCTTCAGCGACATCGTCGTGCCGCTCGTCGCCGTCGGGCTGCCGATCAAGATCGTCCCCGGCCGCGGACCGGTGCTCGACGATCCGATCCGCGACGAAGCCGGCGTCGCGCGGCTGCGTCCGCTTGAGCCCGAGGTCGACGAACCGTACGTCATCGACGCGATCCGGCTCTTGGTCAAGGAGCTCGACGTTCCGCTGATCGGGTTCGCCGGTGCGCCGTTCACCTTGGCGAGCTACCTGATCGAGGGCGGTCCGTCGCGCGACCACGCGCGGACCAAGGCGATGCTGTGGAGCGAGCCCGATGTCTGGAACGACCTGCTCTCGCGGCTCGTCTCGATCGTCGTGGCCCACGTCGGCGCGCAGGTCGACGCCGGCGCGTCGGCGATCCAGATCTTCGACTCGTGGGTCGGGGCTCTCGCGCCCGCGACATACGAGACGGTGGTGGCGCCGCACATGCGGCGGCTGTTCACCGAGATCGGCGAGCTCGGCGTCCCGGTGATCCACTTCGGCGTCGGCACCGGCGAGCTGCTCGGTTCGATGGCGGCTGCGGGCGGCGACGCGATCGGCGTCGACGCGCGCGTGCCGCTGGACGCCGGGTGGAACCGCGTCGGCGGCCCCTCGGAACGCGCCGTGCAAGGCAACCTCGACCCGAGCGCCCTGCTGGCTCCGTGGGAGGTCGTCGAGCGAGAGGCGCTGGACGTGCTCGCCCGGGCCGACGGCCGCGACGGCCACGTCTTCAACCTCGGTCACGGCGTGTTGCCCGACACGCCGGTGGCGACCCTTCAGCGTCTGGTCGACCTGGTTCACGAGCGCACCGAGCGGAGCGCCGCGCCGTGACGGTCGACGTCGCCATCATCGGGGGCGGTGTGACCGGCCTCACGGTCGCACACCGCGTCCGGCAGCACGACGCAGACGCATCGGTGGCCATCCTCGAGGCCGGCCCTGAGCCCGGCGGCATGCTGCGAAGCGTGTCCGTCGGCGGCGTGCGGGTGCCGGCGGGTCCCGACTCGTTCCTGGCGCGCAAGCCGTGGGCGGTCGAGTTGTGCCGGGAGCTCGGGATCGGCGACGAGCTGATCCAACCCCGCGCGTCGGGCTCCTACCTATGGACCGAACGTGGGCTCGTGCCGTACCCGACCGGCACCGCGTTCGGGATCCCGGGCGACCTCGGCGATGCCTTCCGGTGGCCCGGCCTGTCGCGGGCCGGGCGCATGCGCGCGCTCCGCGACCTGATCGGGCGCAAGCGCCGGGCCGACGGTGACGAGTCGCTCGGCGCACTCCTTCGACGACGGCTCGGCGACGAGGCGACCGACCGGGCGATCGCGCCGCTGCTCGCGGGTCTGTACGCGGGCGACGTCGACGCGCTGTCCGTTCGCGCGACGTTCCCCGAGCTCCAGGGGTGGGAGCGGGCGCAGGGTTCGTTGCTGCGCGGCGCACAGGCGGCGGCGCGCCGTCCCAAAGGCGACGCCGGACCGATGTTCCTTCGCCCGCGAGACGGCGTCGAGCGGTTGATCGAGGCGCTGGCCGCCGCGCTCGGCGACGCGTCGCTGCGCACTTCGACCCTCGCGTCGAAGATCGAGCGCGCCGACGATGCATGGCGCGTGCGCACCGCCGACGGACCGGTCGATGCGCGTGCGGTGATCCTCACCGTCGACGCACCCGCCGCGGCTCGTCTCGTGCCGCCGGGCGCCGCCTCGGCCGAGCTCGCCCGGATCCCGTTCGTGTCGACGGGCGTCGTTGCGCTTGTCTATCCGGACGGCACCGGCTCGGCCCTGCCCGAGGGATCGGGGTTCGTCGTGCCGCGCGGCGCCGCACCGATGACCGCGAGTACGTGGATCTCCAACAAGTGGCCCGATCCTTCGTTCGGCGACCGCGCCGTCA
>JBJMLQ010000044.1:0-11769 GCA_045805225.1 Actinomycetota bacterium
CCCACGCGTGCCCGAGGCTCGGGTTGTCGACCGCGTCCGGGCTCTGGGCGGCGGCGGCGCCCGGCTCGTGCAGATCCACCTTGATCGTCGACTCCGCCACCTGCTTGTTGATGTAGTTGATCTGCCCGGTGATCTGGTCGATCTTCAGCTGCACCTGATCGAGCTGGTTCTGCAGGGTGAGGGACTGCCCGATCGTCGTGGCCTTGTTCATGAGCCCGAAGAGCACCCGCCGGCGGGACACGTAGATCTTCATGTGCGCTTTCAGGTCGACGTACTGCGCCGTGACGTCCTGTCCCTGACTCGCCGAAGAATCGACGGTGCCGAGCTGTGCGAGCTGGACCATCGCCTTGTCGAAGTTCGCGGCCGGAACGCGGATGGTGAACGAACCGCTGTCGCCGCCCTCGGTCGACGAGGACAGGATCGACCCGCCGTTCACCGCCGCGATGTGCGCGACCGAGCCGGCCTTCGTCTTGAACGTGCCGGCGTCGATCGTGACGGCGATCTGGCCGTCACGGATGATCTTCGACAGGTCGGCGCCGCCGCCGTTCGCCCCGCCGCCGGGCTGTGCCTGCGCGGACGCTTCCGGCGCTACGCCCTTCGCTTGACGCTGTTGGAGCGAGCCCGCAACGACGCCGAGCATCTGCCCCGTGCCTTGATCCGCGGGCGGCGCGGCGGTCGCGAGGGGCCTGTCGACTCCTCCGACCGCCGAGCCGACAGAGCTGAATCGACTCGCTTCGGTTCCCGTGTACCCGCCCGCGAGGAGTCCGATAACCCCGGCGAGCACGAGCAGCGCTGCGGCCGCGGCGACCCACGGCTTCCACCGACGCGGGTACTTTGGGCTGGGCGAGGCTTCTCGACGCGCGTCCGCCTTCGCCCGCATCGTCAGCTCGGTCTCGAACCGGCGCAGGAACTCGAACTCGGTCTTCACCTACTCCACCTCCGTCGCGAGGCTGAGCCCGCGTTCCTGCAGCACCAATGCGATCCGTCGGAGCCCTCGGCTCACGCGTTGCCTCGCCGCGGCCTCCGCGCACCCGAGCCGCTTCGCGACCTCGTCGTATCCCAGCCCGTCGATCACGCGGAGCCGCAGCGCGTCGCGCTGATCCTCGGCCAGCGATCCGAGCGCCTCGACCATCGCCTCGCGGATCGGGGCGAGATCCACCAGCTCCTCGATCCGTTCGTAGTCCTCCGCCGGGAGCGCCTCGCGCGAGAGTCCGATCCGCTTGCGCGCGGCCGCATCGATCGATCCCGTCCGAAAGAACCGGCCGAGCTGGTGCCGAGCGATCCCGTAGAGCCACGCCACGCCGTTCGTCCCCGTGTCTCGGTAGTTGCGCCTCGACGCGTACGCCTCGGCGAAGGTCTCCGCCGTCAGCTCGGCCGCGGCCTCGGGGTCGAGGGTCCGCCGCGCGAAGTACCGGAGCACATCCTCGGCGTGCCGCCGGTACAGCTCGACGAACGCCACGGGGTCCGCCCGCGACGCGAGGAGCAGCTCGGTGTCGCTGCGCTCGTCCACCTGACCTCCGACGCCCGCCGCCGGCCGGCGGTTCCGTCAGCGGTTCATGCCGCGAGACGGCGTGCGTGTGACAGGGGCTACGCGGGCGCGGCGACCGTCGGCGTCACGAAGTGGCACTTCGTCGGCCGGCCGGTGCCCCGCTCGATCAGCTCGGGCTCCTCGTCGGCGCACTTCTGCTGCGCCATCCAGCACCGCGTGCGGAAGCGGCAGCCCGACGGTGGATCTGCGGGGCTCGGCAGGTCTCCCGCGAGCACGATCCGCTTGCCGGTCGTGTTCCCGTGCTCGTCGGCCGTCGGCAGGGCGGACACGAGCGCCTGCGTGTACGGGTGCGACGGGTGCAGCAGGACGTCGGCCTCGTCGCCGATCTCCTGCACCTGGCCGAGGTACATCACGGCGACGCGGTCGGCGATCTGACGGACCACCGACAGATCGTGCGCCACGAAGATGTATGACAGCCCGAACTCATCGCGGAGGTCCTTCAACAGGTTCACGACCTGCGCTTGAACGGAGACATCGAGCGCGGACACGGGCTCATCGCAGACGAGCACCTTCGGGTCGAGCGCGAGCGCCCGCGCGATGTTGATCCGCTGCCGCTGTCCACCCGAGAACTGGTGCGGGTAGCGGTTCGCGTGGTCGGGGTCGAGCCCGACCAGCTTGAGCAGCGCCCGAACCTTGTCCGGCCACATCTCCTTCGCGAGCACCTCACGATGGATCGTGAACGGCTCGGTCAACACGTCGTTGATGGTCATCCGCGGGTCGAGCGATCCGAACGTGTCCTGGAAGACCATCTGGACTTCGCGCCGGTACGTCTTCAGCTCGTCGTCCTGGAAGGCCGAGATGTCGCGCCCGCGGTACTCGATCGCGCCCGACGTCGGTTCCTCGAGCTTCATGATCAGGTTCGCCAGCGTGGACTTCCCGCAGCCCGACTCGCCGACGACGCCGAGGACCTCGCCGGGGTACAGCTCGACCGACACGCCGTCGACGGCATGGATCACGCCGCTCGATCCGAACACCTTGTCGTTCAGCGGGAAGTGCTTCGTGACGTTGTCGACGCGGATCAGCGGCTGCACGTCGCTCATCGCTCCACCTGATCCCAGTGGTAGCAGGCGGTCAGGTGGTCGGGGCCGACCTCTTCGAGCGGCGGCATCGCCGTCGGGCAGATCTCCGTCGCGTACGCGCATCTCGGGTGGAACGGGCACCCCGGCGGCGCGTGCAGCAGGTTCGGCGGCGAGCCCGTGATCGCCGGCAGCCGCTCATCCCGCCGGTCGATATCGGGGATGGAGCGGAGCAGCGCTGCGGTGTACGGATGCTTGGGGTTGGCGTACACCTCTTTCGCGGGGCCGAGCTCGACCAGCTGGCCGGCGTACATGACCGCGATCCGGTCGGCGAGCCCGACGGCGACCGCGAGGTTGTGCGTGATCAGGACCATCGACATCTCGGTCTCGCTCACGAGCGACCCGAGCAGCTCGAGCACCTGCGCCTGCACCGTCACGTCGAGCGACGACGTAGGCTCGTCGGCCAGCAGCACGTCGGGGTCGAGCGCGACCGCCATGGCGACCATGACCCGCTGCGCGATCCCGCCGGACAACTGATGGGGATAGGCGTTCAGCCGCCCCTCGGGCGAGGGGATCCCGACCCGTTCCAGCAGCTCCAGCGCCTGGTCACGCGCCTCCTTGGTCGAGATGCCGCGTCGGAGGCGGAGCAGCTCGACGATCTGGTCGCCAACCGTGTACACGGGATCGAGCGCGGTGTGCGGGTCTTGGAACAGCATCGCGATCCGAGCGCCCCGCACCTCCCGCATGTCGGCCTCGTCGAGCTCGAAGAGGTTGACGTCGCCGAGCATCGCGCGGCCGCCCGTGATGTGCGCGGGCGGCGAGTCCAAGATCCGGAGCACCGCGCGCGCGTGCACGGTCTTGCCCGAGCCGGACTCTCCGAGCACCGCGAGGATCTCGCCCTTGCCGAGCTCGTACGTGACGCCGTCGACCGCCTTGACCACACCGTCGTCGGTGTGGAACTCGACATGCAGATCGTCGACGGTCAGGACCGGGTCAGCCATCGCCACCGAAGAGCTTCGGGTCCATGGCGTCACGCAGCGACTCGCCGAGCAGGATGAACGCGCCGATCAACAGGCACAGGAACAGCGACGGCCAGAACATCAGGTACGCGTCCTCGGGGAACCGCGTGTCGGCGACGGCGAGCTGCAGCCCCCACGAGATCGTCGGCAATCGCAGGCCGACGCCGAGGAACGTCAGGCCCGCCTCGGCGCCGACCGAGCTGCCGACGACGTAGGCGGCGAACACGAGCACCGGCGCGATCCCGTTCGGCAGGACGTGGCGACGGAGGATCCGTCTGCCGCGGGAGCCCATCGTGCGCGCCGCGCGCACGTACCCACGCGACTTCCCGCTGATGACCGTCGAGCGCACGAGGCGCGTCATATCCGGCCACGCGAACATGACGATCACGAGCGAGACGAGGACCGGGCCACCGCCGTTGAACAGGGTCAGGACCAACAGCGCGCCGAGGATCGTCGGGATCGAGAACCAGATGTCGGCCCATCGCGAGATGACGGTGTCGACCCAGCCACCGAAATAGCCTGCCGCCGCGCCGAAGCTCAGCGCGATCACGATCGACAGACTCGACACGATGACGCCGACCTCCAGCGAGGTGCGGGCCCCGTAGATCACTCGCGAGTAGTAGTCGCATCCGAGGATGTCGGTGCCGAACCAGTGCTGTTTGCTCATCGGGAGCGTTGAGTCAGAGATCGGGCACGCGTTCGGGTCCTTCGTGAGGAACAGGAACGGCGCGATCGCCATCAGCACGAAGATCGCGATCAGGAAGGCCGCGACGTAGAAGCGCTTGTCGCGCTTGAGCTTGCGCCAGACGTCGCCCCACAGGGTGAGCTGTCTTGCGCCCGTGGGCAAGGCGAGCGCCTCGGTCATGCTGTGCGGCTTGACCTCGCTTTCGGGCGGCGGCAGCAGGTCACTCATAGCTGATCCTCGGGTCGATCCGTGCACACAGCAGGTCTACGAACAGGTTCGTGAAGACGAAGATGATGGCCGACAACGTGACGAGCCCGACCACCAGCGGCCCGTTCTGGGTCTTGATCCCGGTGATCAGCGAATAGCCGAGTCCCGGCAGGTTGAAGATCGTCTCGGTGATCACCGCACCGCCCATGAGGTAGGCGAAATCGAGGCCGAGGATCGTGACGATCGGGACGAGGGAGTTCTTCAGAACGTGCCGCCCGACGACGCGACGCCGTGGGAGCCCGCGGGCGATCGCCGCGCGGATGTGCTCGCCCGCCATGTTGTCGAGCACGTTGGACCGAGCGAGGCGGCCGAGCGACGCTGCCAAACCGAGCCCAAGCGTGAGCGAGGGCAGGATGTAGCTCGAAGGGCCGTCGCGGATCCCGGCCACGGGTAACCAGTGCAGCTTCACGCCGAAGACGTACTGCAGCACGAATCCCAGCACGATCACCGGCACGGTGATCATGAACAACGTGAAGACGAGGATCGCGCTGTCGAGGAGCGTTCGTCGCTTCACGGCGGCGACGACGGCCAGCAGCAGCCCGAGCACCACCTCGATCGCGAACGCGCCGAGCGTGAGCTTGAGCGTGACCGGGAACCGCTCTTTGAGGATGTCGGTCACGTCGCGACCGGTGAACGTCGCGCCCAGGTCGCCGTGGGCCAGCCCGTCGAGGTAATAGAAGTACTGCACCACGAAGGGCTGATCCAGGTGATACCTGGTTCTGATCTCGTTGTAGGTGCTCGGCGCGAGCGGCTTGTTCCCGGCAAGCCGGGCGACGGGATCGCCCGGTGTGAGGAACACCAGCGCGAACACGATCAGGATCGTGCCCAACAACACCGGCACCACCAAGAGCAGGCGCCGGATCAGATACCTCTTGGACACGGCCTATCCGTTGTCTAGCTGGCGGCGGCGCTCGCCCCCGACGCGCCCACGACCTGCACCTTCGACAGGTCGAGCTCGTCAAGGCCTGGCACCTTCACCACGTTGGTCACGTTGTCGTCATGCACGGTGTTGAAGCCGATGGTTCCCCACGGGATGGCCGGCATGTCTTCCAGGATCATGTCGTCGGCCTGCTGATACGTCGGGATCGACGCCTCCAGGCTCTGCTGGTTCCCCGTGTCCAGGGTTTGGTCGAACGTCTTGTTCAGGTACCCGGACGTGTTGTAACCCCCGTTGGCGCCGTAGATCGGCTCCAGGAAGTCCTGGATGCTCGGATAGTCCTCGGTCCAGCCGTCCCACCACGGACCGGTCATCTTCTTGGTGTAGATCGGTCCCGAGCCCGAGAAGTACGTGTTCTGCGGGATGGCGTTCAGCTTGGTGGTGATCCCGAGGTTGTCGTGCCACTGGTTGGCCACTGCCTCCATCGCCTGCTCGAGCGTCGTGTCGTCGGCGTAGAAGTTCAGCGTCAGCGTGCCGTTGAAGCCGCCGCCTTCCTGCAGCTTCTGCTTCGCGAGGTCGACGTTGAACTGGCAGTACTGACACGCGCCCTGACGGTACCCGGTCACGGGTGGGGGCATGAAGTCGTCGGCCGGCGTCTCGGCGACGAGGATCGCGTTCATGACCGCCTGTCGGTCGATCGCCAGGGACAGCGCCTGCCGCACCTCCTTGTTCTGGTATTGCGGCTGGTACAGCGGCAGGTTCAGGTACAGCAGCGAGGCGCCGGGCTCCTCGGACAAGGTGTCGGAGTAGCTCTTCCGTGCCTCGGTCAGGTGGTCCGATCCCACGAGCGTCACATCGAGGTTGCCGGCCTGGAAGTCGAGCCAGGCGGCGTCGCCCTGGTAGATCCGCAGCTCGACCTTGTCGGCGAATCCCGGGGTGCCCGCGTAGTCCGGGTACCGCTGCAGGTTGATCGTCTGATCGTGCTGCCACTTGCCGTCCATCATGTAGGGACCGTCACCGATCGGCTGCTCGTCGAAGCCCTTCGGGTCGTCGAAGAAGGCCTTCGGCAGCGGGTCGAACGCGTCGAACCCGAGCGTGTACTCGAACTGGCTGAACGGGTGGGTGAGCGTCACGGTGAACTCGTTGTCGCCGTTCACCTTCAAGCCGGAGAGCTCTTTGGTCTTGGGCGTGCCGCTCGAGGGGTTGAGCGCGTCGTAGCCCTCGATCTTGTCGAAGAAGAAGTTCAGGATGTAGGCGTTCGGTCCGTACGCGGCGTAGTTCCACGCATCGACATACGACTGCGCGGTCACCGGCGTTCCGTCGTGAAACGTCCACCCCGACTTGATCGTGATGTCGTAGGTCAGCCCGTCGCTCGACTGCGTGATCGAGTCGGCCTGCGCCGGGACCGGCTTATAGGTGGTGGGGTCGAAGTCCACGAGGCGGGTCCACAGTCCCTGGAAGGCCTGGGTGCCGGCCGACTCGTAATCGTTCTGGGGGATCAGATGGTTGGGCTCGCCGTTGTAGAACGAGTACGTTCCGCCCTGCTGGCCCGGTGACTCCGATGCGCCACCGCTCGAGTTGCTGCTGCACGCGGCGGCAACGAACGCCAGCGACAACCCGACGGCCAGAACCCGAAGCGAACCCCTCATCGACCTACCTCCCATATCGAACGGCCCATCCTGCATCGCTCGGCGACCGAGCACAAACTGTGGTTCAGTCCTAGATACGCGTAACCGGCCAGAGACGGTTGCGCTTCGGTTGGGGCCGGTCGCACGCGTTCAGGGTACCGGCCCGCCGGGGTCGCGTCGGAGGCCGATGATCTCGAAGCCCCACGGGTCGGTCACGCGAGCGATCGCTTCGAACCCACGCGACTCGTAGAAGCTCTGGAGGCGGGGGTCGCAGTCGAGTGCGACCGTCGGCGGGCCGTCGGCAGCCGCCAACTCGAACGCGGCGTCGACGAGGGCGGCGCCGATGCCCCTGCGGTGCAGTGTGGGTTCCACAGCCACCAGCCCGATGGTCGCGTGCGGCGGCAGATCGGCGTGGAGCTCCCGGATCGCAAGGTCAATCCCGTGCAGCACCTCGGCTGTCCGGTCGCCCCCCGCCGGTGCCGCCGTCGGGTCCAAACCGCAGAAGAAGCAGGCGCCGCGCTCGACGCACGCGAAGCCGGCGACGTGGTCGCCGACGAAGGCGGCGAGCGTGGTCGTCGTTGGCGACATCTGCATCCGCAGGTACAGGTCCTGGACGACGGCGAACCGCTCGAACACATCGTCGGCGAGCGGCGCCATGTAGTCCTCGGTCCAGAACGCGCGCCCGGCCAGCCTGCCGGCCTCGGGCCAGCGTTCGGGCGCGAGCGGGCGGATCGACACCTCCATACCGGGCCGCAGGGTACCCGGGGCTACACTCGGGCCGTCCCCGACCAGGAGTCCCACAAGCATGCCCACCCTCGTCATGAAGTTCGGTGGCACGTCTGTCGGCTCGGTCGAGCGGCTCGAGGCGGTGGCGGACCGCGTGGTGCGCGCGCGTGAGGCGGGCAACGGGGTGATCGTCGTCGTCAGCGCGATGGGCGACACCACCGACGAGCTGCTGGCGATGGCGTCGCAGATCACCGAGCTCCCCGACCCCCGCGAGCTCGACATGCTTCTCACGGCCGGCGAGCGGATCTCGATGTCGCTGCTCGGGATCGCGCTGAACGCCCGGGGCTGTCGCGCCGCCAGCTATACCGGGTCGCAGGCCGGGATCATCACCGATACGCGTCACGGCGCGGCCAAGATCACCGAGATCCGACCGAAGCGGATCGTCGAGGCGCTCGACGCCGGCACCGTGGTGATCCTCGCCGGGTTCCAAGGCCTGTCGAGCGACTACGAGATCACGACGCTCGGTCGGGGCGGCTCAGACCTGACGGCCGTCGCGATGGCGGGTGCCGTCGGCGCCGACGTGTGCGAGATCTACACCGACGTCGACGGCGTGTTCACCGCCGACCCGCGGATCGTCACCGGGGCGCACAAGGTCGACACGATCGGCTACGACGAGATGCTCGAGCTGGCCGCGGCCGGCGCGAAGGTCCTGCAGACGCGATCGGTGGAGATGGCCCGGCGGCACGGCGTCAAGATCCACGTGCGGTCTGCGTTCCACGACGACGACGGCACGTGGGTGCGTGAGAGGAGCGACGCGATGGAAGGCGTGTTGATCAGTGGGATCGCCTTGGAGGCCGAGGAGGCCAAGGTGACGATCGACGACGTGCCCGATCGCCCCGGCGTGGCCGCGCGCGTGTTCAAGGCGATCGCCGCCGAGGGCGTGAACGTCGACATGATCGTCCAGAACGTGTCCCACGAGGACACGACCGACCTGTCGTTCACGGCGCCACGCGCCGACCTGCAGCGGTTGCGTTCGGCGCTCGAGTCGCTCACTGCCGAGATCGGGGCCGAGCGCTTCACGATCGACGACGACATCGCGAAGCTCTCCCTTGTCGGGGCGGGGATGAAGTCGCATCCGGGCGTGGCGGCCGACATGTTCGACGCGCTCGCCACCGAGAGCATCAACATCGAGATGATCTCGACGTCTCCGATCCGCGTGTCCTGCGTCATCCGGCGCGCCGACGGCGACCGGGCGCTCCGCGTCGTGCACCAGCGGTTCGGGCTCGACACCCCGCTCGGGTAGATCGCCGCAGGTCACAGGGGTCGTCGGTAGGATGTCCGCATGAAGGTCGCGGTGATCGGAGCGACCGGCGCGGTCGGCCGGGAGATGGCGCGCATCTTGCAGGAGCGCCGGTTCCCCGTCGATGAGTTCGTTCCGCTCGCGTCGGCGCGAAGCGCGGGGCGTGCGGTGCCCTTCGGCGATCGCGACGTCGAGGTGCGCGAGCTATCGGTCGACGCCGCGGCAGGCGTCGACGTTGCGTTCGTGTCGGCCGGGGCGACCACGTCCCGCGCGTTCCTGCCGGAGATCGTCGCGGCGCACGGCACCGTCTGCATCGACAACTCGAGCGCCTTCCGGATGGATCCGGCGTGTCCGCTCGTCGTGGCCGACGTCAACCCGGAGGCGCTCGACGGGTGGCCGAAGCCCGGTGTGATCGCGGTTCCGAACTGCACGACGATCGCCGCGGTGCTCGCCGTTGGTCCGTTGCACCGGGCCGCCGGTCTCCGCTCGCTCGTGTTGTCGTCGTATCAGGCGGTGAGCGGCGCGGGCCAGAAGGGAACGCGCGAGCTCGCCGAGCAGATCGAGAAGCTCGCCGGGCAGGTCGAGACTCTCGCGCGCCCCGACCGTGACGCGCTGCCGGCGGGCGACGTCTTCTCGCGCCCGATCGCGTTCAACGTGGTCGCGCAGATCGGCGACTTCGAGGCCGACGGGTTCACCGGCGAAGAGGTCAAGATGATGGCCGAGCCGAAGAAGATCCTGTCTGCCCCCGACCTCGAGGTGCTCGCGACGAGCGTGCGCGTCCCGGTCGTCACCGGACACGCGGTCTCGATCCTCGCGACGTTCGCACGGCCGATCGATGTCGCCGAGGCGCGGTCGCTTCTGGCGGAGGCACCGGGCGTGACGTTGATGGACGACCCCGCCGCCGGCGTGTTCCCCACGCCGCTGGACGCGGCCGGACGTGACGACGCGTACGTCGGCCGGATCCGGCAGGTGCCCGGTCGCGACGACGCGCTCGCGCTGTTCAGCTGCGCCGACAACCTCCGGATCGGCGCCGCGCTCGACGCCGTGATGATCGCCGAGCGGTTGTTCCCGCCCGAGTAGCTAGTTGTCGTCGCGCGCGGGCTCGCCGCCCGGCTCGACGTTTCCGGCGAGCTGCTTCACGAACCACGAGCCGTAGCTCTGCCAGCCCTGCCGCTCGTAGAACGCGATCGCGTCACCACGCCAGTTGGCGGTGACGAGCGCCATGCGGAAGCACCCGCGTCGTCGCGCGAGCTCCTCCGCGCGCGACAGCAGCGCGCGTCCGGCGCCGCTGCCGCGCGCGCGCTCCGTCACGATCAGGTCGTGCACGCGCGCCTGGGGCCGATGATCGCCGAGCCGCTGGTGGTACTCCATGTCGATCACGCCGACCACGCCGCCGTCATGCTCCGCGACCAGGGTGACGTGTTCGATCCGGCGGATGTGGCCGGCGAACTGCAGCTGGTGCGTCGGGTCGGCGGCGGTTCCGGCCGCGACGCCCCGCCCGAGCTCGACCAGCAACCCCGCGACGGCCGGCCAGTCGCCCGGCGCCGCCATGCGGACACGAACGTCGCTCACGGAGCGCACCGGCACGGCGACGCGCCGCACTTGGGGCAGCCCTCGGCGAACCGAGCCATCGCGGCTTCCAGGTCGACGCCGAGCTGGTCCGCGAGCGAGGCGATCCACGCGAGCACATCGGAGGTCTCGTGGGCCAGCTCGTCGGGGTCACCCGAGCGGATCGCCTTGGCGAGCTCCCCGACCTCTTCGGTGAGCCACCGGAACGTCGCGTCGACCCCTCTGGCCGCGTCGCGGGCCCCGTACGTCTCCCGCATCCGGGCCTGGACGTCTCGGAGTTCCATGGTCGCAGGAGTCTAGGAGGTCCCCGCCGTTGCACTGTCACAGGATTTCCGCATGTGGAAAACGGCAGGTCACGGTATGTTCATCTTCGGTTAGGCCGATGGCCTCATTTACCGTAGGCCGGACGTGTGATAACCATCCACTTCCGGGCTAGTTCTGCCGGGGGAGAGTCGCCCGGTGGGGGTAGTTGGGCTCGCAGGGAACGGTAAGGGATGTGGCATTGAGGTCCACGTTGGACCCCAGTGGATCTGGCCGATGAACCGCCGGCGGTTCGCTGGTGGGCATATAGGGGAGGGACATCGGTTGGCTTCGGAACACGCGCAGTTGATAGTGGTTGTACCGACCTATAACGAGATCGAGAACGTCGACGCGGTCGTCGATCGGGTGAGCGCCGTGCGCGCATCGACGCCCGTCGACCTGCTTTTCGTCGACGACGGCTCACCCGACGGCACGGGCGCGCGGATCCACGAGCTCCGCGCGTCGATGCCGTGGATCAACATCATCGAGCGCGAGGGCAGGCAGGGATTGGGGTCCGCCTATCGCGCCGGTTTCCGATGGGCGCTCAGCCACGGGTACGCGCGTGTCGGCGAGATGGATGCGGATCTGAGCCATGACCCGTCGTATCTGCCAACGCTCGACGCCGCCGTTCGCGACGGCGCCGACCTGGCGTTGGGTTCGCGGTACACGGCGGGCGGCGCCTCCGAAGGGTGGCCGCTCCAACGGCGGCTGTTGTCGCGCGGCGCAAACCTGTTCGCGCGCACGCTGCTCCGCTTGTCCACGAAGGACGTCACCGGCGGGTTCCGCGTGTACGACCGCGATGCGGTCGAGGTGCTGCTCGACCAGGGCACCGA
>JBJMLQ010000045.1:0-8619 GCA_045805225.1 Actinomycetota bacterium
ACTACGACACCTGGGCGGCCGAGATGACCGAAGACATCGACTGGTACGTCGAGCTCGCCGAGGCCGCTCGAGAGCCGATCGTCGAGCTCGCGGTCGGCTCCGGTCGGGTGGCGATCGAGATCGCGCGACGAACCGGCAAGCGGGTGATCGGCATCGACGGATCACCGCGGATGCTCGCGGTCGCTCGGGAGCGAGCCGCGGGCCTGGCCCTAGAGCTCCGGCAAGGCGATATGCGTGATTTCTCGCTCGAGGAGCCCGTGGAACTGATCATCTGCCCCTTCCGCTCGATGTTCCATCTGCCGACGTGGAGCGACCGCCGGATGGTGTTCGAACGGGTCGCCACGTCGCTCGCTCCGGGTGGCAGGTTCGCGTGGAACGTCTTCGCCTTCAGCGCGAGCCTCGCGACCGCGTTGGACGGCAAGCGCGTCGAGCGGGCAGGCGGACGCTGGGAGGTCATGACCAACGTGCCGGCCGATAGCCGGATCGACATCACGCGCGGAAGCGGGATCGAGCGAACCGGGAGCTTCTCGCTCTGGTGGTCGACCAAACGTGAATGGGACGGCCTGATCGACGTTGCCGGACTCGAGCTCGAGGGCCTGCACGGCGGGTTCCATCGAGAGCCATACGACGACGATTCCCTCGAACAGGTCTGGGTCGCGCGGAAGCCTTGGCCAACGTCGGACGGCTCGACGGTCTCATCATCCTGAACCGCCGTCCGAACGGTTCATCGATCGCGGAGCACCGCGAACAAGCCGAGGAGCTCGTAGACGACGTTGGCCGCGGCGATCGCGGTGATCTCGCCGTGGTCGTACGCGGGCGCCACCTCGACGACGTCGGCGCCGACGATCCGCAACCCGGCGAAGGCACGAAGCGTCGCGAGGAGCTCCCGGCTGGAGAGGCCGCCCGCCTCCGGGGTTCCGGTCCCCGGCGCGTGCGCCGGATCCATCACGTCGACGTCGATCGACACGTAGACGGGCAGGTCACCGACCCGGTCACGGATCTCGTCGGCGACCGAGGCCACCGACCGCGTCAGGTAGTCGAACGCACCCACGATCGTGAACCCGAAGGCGGCGTCGTCGACCAGGTCCTCCGGCGTGAACAGCGGCCCACGGATCCCGATGTGCGCGCACCGGTCGGACGCGAGCAGGCCCTCCTCGTGCGCACGACGGAACGGCGTGCCTGGGTGTACGGGGCACCGAAGTACGTGTCCCACGTGTCGAGGTGCGCGTCGAAGTGGACCAGCGCGACCGCTCCGTGCCGGGCGTGCACCGCGCGAAGCACCGGCAAGGCGACGGTGTGATCCCCGCCGAGCACGATCGGAGCCGCGGCGTCGGCCATGAGCGACCGGGCGCCGGCTTCGATCTGCCCCATCGCCTCGTCGATCGCGAAGGGCGTACATGGGATGTCGCCGGCATCGGCCACCTGCTGGTCGGCGAACGGTCGCACGTCGAGGCCGGCGTGATAGCCGCGCAGCAACCGCGACCCGGCACGGATCGCCGACGGACCGAACCGCGCGCCCGGCCGGTAGGTCGTGCCGGCGTCGAACGGAACACCGACGATCGCCACGTCACACCGATCCACCTGATCGAGCCGCGGGAGCCGTGCGAACGTCGCCGGGCCCGCGAACCGCGGCACCACCAATGGGTCGACCGGGCCGAGCGCCTCGTCGCCGCCACCGGTGTGTTCCACGTTGCCTCCTTCGCTGTGTCGAGTTCTGCCGAGCCGGCGGCCGCACGCTACCCCGCCGTCGGACGAGCCCGCCACCTCTGCTAGCCTCCGCGCGCGAAGGGGGACCGATCGATGTACATGACCATGCTGCTGCTCGGGTTCTTCGGGATCGCGATGGGCACGGGATGGATCGCCCAGGTGATCACGGGTACGCGTTCCGGGCGCGTCGACTGGGCGCAGGCGTTCTGGGTCGGCCTGGCGGCGATGGGTGTCGCGTGGTTGGTCGCCTGGCTCCTGGACCGCAACGTCGGCACCACCTTCGGCGTCGCCGGGTTCCTCGTCGCGATCGCGGCGGCCGTTGTGATCCAGCTGATCGTCGGCGCGCGCCGGGCCGCGGTGGTCGCGGATGAACACCACCGCGAGAAGGAGCTCACGGCCGAAGGGCTCCCCGGCCACCATCAGCCGCAGAAGCAGCACAAGAAGAAGCGGCGGTAGTCAGCCCGTCTCGCGCGCGCGGGCGGCCGCGTGCCAGTGCGCCGCCCGTCGTTGGAACAGCGCATACGCGAACGGCCCCGCGAGGATCGGCCCCCAGTACGACACCAAGCGGTATGCGAGCGTGGCCAGCGTCGCCGCCGGGCCCGGCACCCCGGCCAGCACGAGCATCGCGGCCAGCCCCGCCTCGACGAACCCGAGACCGCCCGGCGTGATCGGGATCATCCCGAGGACGACCGACGCCACGTACGCGAGGAGCACGAGCGACGCGGTCGGTCTCGCGCCGGACGCCACCAGCGCCGCGAGGAGCGCGAGATAGTCGAACAGCACGTTGCCGGCCGATCGCAAGATCGCCTGGACCCACTGCTCGCCGAGCGTCGTGCGCACGGCGTCGCGCTCGGCGGCGAGCCGCGCTCCGAGCCCGGTCATCTTCGGACGACGCCGGAGCACCATGTTGTGGAGCCGTTCGATCGTGTGCGCGACGGCGTCGATCGGCTTGTCGAGCAGCAGCAGCGCGGCGCCCCCGCCGACCAGCAGCACGAACAGCGCGACGCCGAGCCAGGCAGCGCGCGCGAGACCGCGATCCACGGCGACCCCACCGAGGATCGCCGGCAGCGCGAGCACCGGCAGCGTGAACAGCGTCGCGACGTTGATCAGCGACGCGGCCGCCAGCCCCGTGCCGATCCGGGTCGCGTCCATCCCCGCGCCGACCAGCATGCGGTACTGCATGGCCGCGCCCATGGGGCTCCCGCCCGGCACCACCTTGCTGACCGAGTTCCCCACCACTTGGGCGGTGCCGATCACGAAGTACCGGCTCGACTCGAGGCACAACCCGATCAACAACCACATGCACGCGTAGCTCGCGACCTCGCACGCGACCATCACGACGAACCACCCCGGGGCGACGCGCTTCAGCTCGTTCACCGAACCGAACGTCGCCACCAACGACGGCCACACGACATACAGGCCGACCATGGCGAGGAACAACATGATCACCCGGCCCGGCGTGATCAGCCTGGGCCGCTCGGGGAGGGTGGCCGCGAGGTGCTCCACCTGCTCGGGCCGCGGTTGCTGTGGGGGCTGCATCGATGGAAGCGTCCCCGGCGCCGAACCCATCGTCAATCACCGACCGGATAGCATCCGAGCCCGTGACCACGAACGACGACTTGTTCGAGCGCGCACGCTCGGTCATCCCGGGGGGCGTGGACTCCCCGGTACGGGCGTTCGGGGCCGTGGGCGGGACGCCGCTGTTCGCCGCGCGCGGTGACGGCGCATGGATCGAGGACGCAACCGGCGCACGCTACCTCGACCTCGTCCAGTCCTGGGGGGCGCTGCTGTTCGGCCACGCTCATCCGGCGATCGTCGAGGCGGCCACCGCGGCGGCGGCACGCGGGACCAGCTTCGGCATGCCGACCGAGGCGGAGGTCGAGCTCGCCGGCCGGATCGTCGACGCGATCGCGAGCGTCGATGAGGTGCGGCTCGTGTCGTCGGGGACCGAGGCCGCGATGTCGGCGGTTCGGCTGGCACGGGGCGCAACGGGCCGCGACCTGCTCGTCAAGTTCGATGGGTGCTACCACGGCCACGCCGACGCGCTGTTGGCGAAGGGCGGCGGCAGTGGGCTCGCGACGCTCGGGCTGCCCGGTTCGCCCGGCGTCACCGACGGCGCGGCGCACGACACGCTGGTCGTGCCGTACAACGACGCCGAGGCGATCGCGGCGCTCTTCGAGGCGCGCGGTGACGAGATCGCCGCCGTGATCGTCGAGCCGATCGCGGCCAACATGGGCGTGGTCCCGCCCGCCGACGGATGGCTCCAGCGGCTGCGCGGGCTCTGCACCGCGCACGGGTCGGTGCTGATCCTCGACGAGGTGATCACCGGGTTCCGGCGCGCGTACGCCGGCGCGCAGTCGGTGTTCGGCGTGGCCCCCGACCTCACGGTGCTGGGAAAGGTGATGGGCGGCGGGTTCCCCTGCGCGGCGTTCGGCGGCCGCCGAGACCTGATGGAACAGCTCGCGCCGGTCGGACCGGTCTATCAAGCCGGAACGTTGAGCGGGAATCCGGTGGCCGTCGCGGCGGGCCTCGCCGCACTGGACCTCGCGCGAACGACCGATCCGTACGCGGCGCTCGAGCGCGCAGCCGACACGCTGGTCGACGGCCTCGGAGCCGCGTTCGCCGCGAAGGGCATCCCCGCGACGGTCAACCGATCGGGGTCGCTGCTCAGCGTCTTCTTCACCGGGGGGCCGGTCACGGACTTCGACGGCGCGAAGGGCGCCGACCACGAGCGGTACGCGCGGTTCTTCCATCATCTGCTCGACCACGGCGTGATGCTCCCGCCGTCCGGCTACGAGCTGTGGACGCTCGGGACGGCCCACGGCGACGCCGAGCTCGAACGCGTGCTCGACGCCGCCGCGACCTTCCCGGGATGACGACCCAGCCGGCGGCTACGCCGCCGGCTCGGGCACCAGCGCCACGTCGTCTTCGTCGTCGATGTCCGGCACGAACCGCACCGTCTCGATCGGACGCGAAGCGACGGGCGGCGGTGTCCAATAGGGGTCGTCGTCCGTGATCCCGAACAGCTCCCACTGACGCATATCCCACCCTCCTTCGTCCGCCAAGGACAGGTGAGGTATCGGCATCTTGCGTCGCGCGCGCGTATCGGTCCTTCGGCCGGTCCGTCTCGTCCGGACGGCCGAACCGGACCGGCGAGGCGGCGACCCGCGGCCCGGATGCGGGGCAAGTAGGCTGCGGCCCGATGGCCGACCCCATCTCGACCGACCCGCTCGAGCGGTTCGAAGCGGCGGTCCGCGTGCGGGTGGGAGCCGAGGCCGACGACTGGCTCGCGCAGGTACCCGAACTGATCGCGTCGGTGACCGACGCGTGGGATCTGCACATCACCGCGGTGGCGAACCGCATCGACGGGTTCGGGATGTCCATCCCGGCGCGGCGCGAGAGCGAGCGCGTGACGGTGCGGATCGCGTATCCCGACGCGTTCCTTGCCGACGAGACCGCCGCCCTGCGCGCATGGAACGGGAACGGCGCGGTGCGCATCTTGGAAGCGGACGAACGCGGCGCGCAGCTGCGCACGTCGCCGTCGCCCGGCACCGCCCTGTCGCTCGAGCGCAACGAGATGACGGCGCTGCGGAAAGTGGCGGCGACGCTCCGCGAGCTGTGGATCGAGCCGCCGCAGGGCATCCAGACGCTCGCCGCGGAGGTGCGCGCATGGGGCTCGACGATGCCCGAGCGCTTCGAGTCGGTGCACCAACCCTTCGACGAACAGCTGATGCGCGACGCCGAGGTGATGTTCCGTTCGTTCGGACCGAGCCAGATGGACGCGGTGCTGCTCCACGGCGACGTCCGTCTGGAGACGTTCCTGCTCGACGGCGAGCGCGCCGTGGCGATCGACCCGAAGCCGCTGGCCGGCGAGGCCGCGTTCGACGTCGCGGCGTTGATGCGCGATGGTCCGACCGAGCTCGTGCGCGATCCGGCCGCGGGGCGCCAGCGGCTGCAGGCGCGACTCGACCAGCTGACCGACCTGCTGGACGTGCGGCCGAGCAGGGTGCGCGGGTGGGCGTTCGCGGTGTCGATCGACACCGGTCTGTATGCCTACGAGAGCGGCGACGTCGACGGGGGCGACCTGATGATCGAAGTCGCACGGCTGTGTCAGTCCCTCAGCGCGTGATCCTTCGGAAGGGGCCGGCGCTCAACCACTGAGCGGATAGCGTCCGAGCCGGCGCTCGACGCCGTCGCCGAACGCGACCAGCTCGGCCTCATAGCTGGTCGCGGCGGCGCCACCGGTGTCGTGCAGGCGGAGCCACGCATGCAACGGTTCCCAGATCGCGGGGTGCGGCCGCGCACGCAGATAACAAAGTGACAGGTGGCCCTTCCACCCGTCGGCGCCGAAACGGTCACTGTCCGCGGTGGGCAGGCTCGCCGCGCCCGCGCGGTCCCACAGATCGCGCAGCGCGGCGCCGAGGCCGGCCGACATGTCGAGCAACGCCACGGGCACCGCGTTGCCGTCGTCTTCCTCGAAGGCGTCGAGCGATGTGGCCCGGAGCTCGATCGGCGGGGTGGCCGCGGCCCATGCCTCGACGAGCGCGGCGATGCGCTCCTCGTCGGCCGAGGTGAGCGGCGCCGCGCTCCCACCGAACGCCTTCAGGGTCGCGTGGGGCGCCGCGATCACGCGCGGTGGCTCGCGGCCGAGCCGATCGAGAACCTCTCCCTGCCAGCGCTCGAACGCGTCCAAGAGGTCGGCGGTCGGCCGCAGCACGACGTAGGCGCAGCGCGGGAGCGCCCGCAGCGTCGTCGGGTCGGTCACGATCGGTGCGTCCGACGGCTTCGTCCGGTCTTGGACGAACCACCACTGGACCTTGCCCTCGTGGTTCAGCTCCAGCTCGATCTTCACGAGGCCGTCGGCTGCGATCGCGTCGCCACGTTGCGGCGTCTCGACGTCGAGCGACTCGAGCGTCAGGGCGCCGTGGCGGGCAACCGCGTCGGCGGCCTCCTTCGCGCGGCGGCCGAGCGCGTCGTCCGCCTCGACGTTGTCGGCGAACAGCGCGCGTGCCGCGTCGTCGCTCCAGTGGTTCACGAGCTCGATCGCGCGGGTCGCGGCGTCCCGGAGCGCCGGAGCCGCCGCGTGCGACGGCGACGCTGGCAACGCGTCGAGGTCGGCAAGCACCTCGAGCGCCTCGGCGCATGCGGCGCCCATGCCGCCGTAGGTGACGTTGGACAGCGCTACCACGCCGATGCGCCGGTCGGGCAA
Organism: Actinomycetota bacterium; assembly: GCA_045805225.1. GTDB lineage: Bacteria > Actinomycetota > UBA4738 > UBA4738 > HRBIN12 > AC-51. Next base: position 6,917 of record JBJMLQ010000045.1, read on the forward strand.
CCATCGCATGTGCGAGCCGTACCCGGGCACGCCTCCACTGTGCGACACGCTCGTGCCGAGCCGGGGATCCAGGCGCATCGACAGCCCGATGCCGTAGCCGAACGCGACGGTTCGGGCGGGACCGCTCGGCCGCGTCCGGACCGACTCGATCCGGTCCATACGACGCGGCTGCTGCATCTCGCGCCGCGCCCAGCGCGCGAGCGGCCGGTCGTCACGATCGTCGCGCGGGGGAAACGCGTCGCAGAAGAACGTCACCCAGCGCGCGAGGTCCGAGACCGTCGACCACAGGCCGCCCATCGGCGCGATCGTTCCGTCGCCGAGCGGCTCGGGCTCGGCGACCCATGTGTCGTCCTGCCACCGGTACGGCTCGGCCACGTTCGCGCCCGGCGGGCGTGTCCAGGTCGTGTTCGTCATGCCGAGCGGACCCAGCAGGCGTTCGGTGACGAGCCGCTGTGGGGTAGTGCCTGCCGTCCGTTCGATGACGCGTCCGACCAGGCCCCATCCCAGGTTCGAGTACTCGAACGCGGTGCCGGGCGTCCAGCTGAACGCGGCCCCGGCCTCGATCAGCGCGTCCATCCCTTCGGGGGAGAGATCCAGGTGGCGGTCGGCCCACGGATCGTCGGTGGGCAGACCCGATTCCATCGAGACGAGGTGACGGACCGTCAGCGGCGGACCGTCGGTGGTCGGACCTCGCCACGAGGCGAGCTCGGGGACATAGGTGGCGACCGGCTCGTCCAGCCGGACGGCTCCGTCGACGACCAACGTCATCAGCGCGGCGCCCGTGAACGACTTCGTCATCGACGCGATGCGGAACACGCTGGTGGCGTCGGGCCGCGCGTCCTCGCCGACGCGAAGCGTCCCGAGCCCCCGCGCGCCGATGAGCTCCCCCTCACGGATCAGTCCCCACGCGATCGCGGGCGCCCGCTCGACGATCGCCCAACGCGCGAAGACGTCGTCCAGCGCCTCGAGCGCGGTGTCGGAGCCGGGGTCCATGGCCGCGAAGCCTATCCGGCACGCAACGGCCCGCCGTGAGACGCCGCGAGCGCGCGCCCGCGGCTCAGCTCTTCTTGATAGCCCGGTCCTTGAGGATCTCGCGCACCGCGTGGTGCCCCGGCAAGCCGGTGACGCCGCCGCCGGCATGCGTCGCGCTCGAGGCCTGGTACAGGCCCTTGATCGGTGTGCGGTAATCGGCGAAGCCCGGCGCCGGCCGCATGTGGAACAGCTGATCCACGGTGAGCTCCCCATGGAAGATGTTGCCGCCGATCAGGTCCCAGCCCTCCTGCATCTGCTTCGGGCCGATGATCTGCCGCGCCTTGACGGAGTCCTTGAATCCCGGCGCGACATCGTCGAAGTGTTGGATCAGCCGGTCGGCGTACGCCTCGAGCTCCGGCCAGTGATCGTCCTCGTCGTCGGCCCACGCCGCCGGCGCCCATTGGCTGAACATCGACACCGTGTGGATGCCCTCGGGCGCGAGCGTCTTGTCGACGACGGTCGGGATCTCGGTGTCCGCGAACGGAACGCGCGCCGCCTGCCCGAACCGTGCGTCCTGGTAGGCCTGCTCCAGCTGCTCGTTGTCGTCGAGGAGCTGGATCGCGCCGCCATGGATCTCGGGGTCGTAGCCCGGGTTCGCGGTGAACGTGGGCAGCTTGTCGATCGCCAGGTTGATCTTCACGGTGCCGCTGCGCGTCTTCCAGTTCTCGATG
>JBJMLQ010000046.1:0-13313 GCA_045805225.1 Actinomycetota bacterium
AACGGGCCGGCCGACCCGGTGTGGGTGATCGGGTACCTGATCCCGCTCGAGGGCGCGGCCCGTTGGGGCCTCCGCGGCGGCCTAGCAGGCGCCGGCGTGTTCTTCGTCGGGCAGCTCCTTCAAGAGGCCGCGCGTGCGCAGATCGCCGCCGGGGCATCACAGGTTGGGTTCCGCGCCGGGATGGCGTTCGTCATCGGCGGGGTCGCGGGCTCGTTCGTCTCCTCGCTGCGGCGGGCGGCGGACGAGGCTGCGGCACGGGCGGGCGAGGCTGCCGCGGAGGCGGCGCGCGCCGAACGGGCCGCGTCACAGGCGGCGGAGGCGCAGCGCGAGATCGCCGCGTTCCACGCCGCGGTGCTCGCCGACGCGCAGCCCGAGCGCCTCGCCGAGATCTTGCGCGACACGGCCGCGCGGGTGGCGGCGGAACTGAGCTGTGCGGCGCTCGGCCTGCTCATCCGAACGACCGGCGCCGCCGGTGAGGACCGGTTCGACGTCGCCGGCGTCGCCGGCGATCCGGGGTACCTGCTCGGCGACGCGTTGTACCCGGCGTCGAGCCTGGTCGCCGCGGCCGCGATCGAGGGTGCGCCCGTGGCCGCCGGCGACGATCTCGTGGTTCCGATGCGGCTGCGCGGCGCCGTCGTCGGCGCGCTGCACGAACGAGGCGCCGGCGGCGCGGACGCAGCACGGGTCGAAGCGCTCCAGACGATCGCCGATCAGCTCGCGGTGACGCTCGAGGCGACGCGCCTGCGTGCGGAGCAGGCCGCGATCGTTGAGCGGCTCACCGAGCTCGACGCGATGAAGACCGACTTCGTCGCGATCACGAGCCACGAACTCCGCACACCGCTCGCCGGCATCCGCGGTTTCGTCGAGATGCTCGTGCGCCGCGCAGAGACGCTTTCGCCGGCCGAGCGCGACGAGTTCTTGCAGATCGTGCTCACCCAGACCGACCGGCTGATCCGGATCGTCGACGACCTGCTCGTCGTCTCGCGGATCGAAGGCGACGCGCTCGTGCTGGAGCCCGTCGAGGTGGACGTCCGCGCGATGCTCGCGTCGGTCATGATCAGCCTCGGCGACGACGGCACCCGGGTGATGATCGACGCCGGGCCCGATGCCCCGGACGTGGTCGTGCTGGACCCCAACCGCTTGATCCAGATCCTCACGAACCTCGCCCACAACGCGTTGAAGTTCTCGCCGTCCGACCAGCCGGTTCGTATCCGCTGGTCGGCGCCCTCCGAAGGCACGGTGGCGTTCGAGGTGGTCGATCGCGGCCAGGGCATCCCCGAGAACGAGCAGACGTTGATCTTCGAGCGGTTCCGCCAGCGCGGCGACCATCGCGCGCACTCGGAGGGGTTCGGGCTTGGGCTCTACATCACGAAGATGCTGACCGAGGCGATGGGCGGCTGGCTCGATGTCGCGTCGGCGCCGGGCGACGGTGCCACCTTCCGCGTCACGCTCCCTGCGTCGCGCCCCCTGCCAACACCCGCTCGACCGTCTGCAACAGCGCGGTCGGACTGAACGGCTTCGTGAAGTACTCGTCGGCGCCGAGGCGCAACGCCTCCGCCCGGCTCTCCTCGCCGGCCGCGGTGACGACGATCACCCGCACGTCGGCGAGACCGGGATCCGCGCGCACCGCCTCGAGCACGCCGGTCCCGCTGGTGCCCGGGATGTTGAGGTCCAAGAACAACAGGTCCGGAGGCGACGCCTGGATCGACGCGAGCGCCGTCTCGCCGTCGGCAGCCTCATCGATCGCGAAGCCCTCTCCTTCCAGCACGAGCCGCATCGCCTCGCGCATCGTCGGGTGATCCTCGACGATCAAGATCCGGCGATCGGCGCCCATCGTCATGCGAGCAGCCGATCGGCGAACGCGGCCGGGTCGAACGGCGCAAGGTCCCCGGGACCTTCGCCCACGCCGACGAACCGGATCGGCAGATCGAGCTCCTCTCGGACGGCAAGCACGATGCCGCCGCGAGCCGAGCCGTCGGTCTTGGTCAAGATCACGCCCGTCACGTCGACGGCGTCGGTGAACGCGCGCGCCTGCGCGATCCCGTTCTGACCGGTCTGCGCGTCGAGCACGAGCAGCGTCTCGGTCACGGTTCCGCCCGCCTTCTCGATGACGCGTTTGACCTTGGCGAGCTCCTGCATCAACGGCTCCTTGGTGTGGAGCCGGCCCGCGGTGTCGACGAGGAGGACATCGACCTGACGCGCCGTCGCCGACGTCACCGCGTCGAAGGCGACCGCGCTCGGGTCGGCTCCCCGATCTTGGCTCACGAGCTGTGCGCCGGAGCGCTTCGCCCACACCTCGAGCTGCTCCCCCGCGGCCGCGCGGAACGTGTCCGCGGCGGCGAGGCTGACCCGCTTGCCCTCCCGGACGAGCCGGGCGGCGAGCTTGCCGATCGTCGTGGTCTTGCCGGATCCGTTGACGCCGACGACCAAGATCACGTCGAGACCGGGCGCGTCGAGGTCGACGGGACGCTCGGGGCCGAGGACGGCGATGATCTCGTCGCGCAGGAGGTCCACGGGATCGCCGCCGCCACGCGCCCGCAGCCGTTCCAGGAGGTCGGCGGTGGCGCGCGGACCCACGTCGGCTCGCAGCAAGACGTCCTCTAAGGCGGCCCAGCGATCGCCGTCCGCCTCGGTGCCGAACGCCGCGCGCACGCGCGCGCCGAGGCCGCTCGGGCCGAACCCGCCGGCCGACCCCGCCGGCGCGCGGCGTGCCGGCGCGGGCGCGTCACGGGTGGGGGTGGACGTCGTCGAACCGCCGCCGCGCCGCGTGAAGACGACCACGACGATGACGATGACAACGACGAGCGCGACGGCGACGACGAGCAGCGGAGCCACGGTGCCGTCAGCCTACTGGAGGGCTCGTCAACTCCTGGCTCGTGGGCATCGCCACGACCGGCGGCGTGTCGGCGGCCGCGTGGTCCAACCGCTGCGCGACCACCTTCGTGGTGCCGTCGCTGTTGAGCGAGATGCCGTACAGCATGCCGGCGATCTCCATCGTCCGCTTCTGGTGGGTGACGATCAGGACCTGCGACTGCGCCGCGAAGCCCTCGACGAGCTTCAAGAACCGATGAAGGTTGACGTCGTCCAGCGCCGGCTCAACCTCGTCCATCAGATAGAACGGCGACGGGCGGGCGGTGAAGATCGCGAACAGGAACGCCATCGCGGTGAGCGAGCGCTCGCCGCCCGACAGCAGCGAGATCCGGCGCACGCGCTTGCGGCCGGGGCTCGCTTCGATCTCGATGCCGGACGCGAGGGGATCGGCCGGGTCGGTCAAGACCAACCGGCCCTGGCCGCCCGGGAAGAGCTCCGCGATCAGCCGCTCGAACTGCTCGGCAACGTCGCGGTACGCCGAGCTGAAGATCTCGGTGATCTGCCGGTCGATCTGCGTGATGACCTCGAGCAGGTCGCGCCGCGCCTTGCGGACGTCGTCGAGCTCACGCTGCATGAAGTCGTGCCGCTCCTGGAGCGACTCGAGCTCGCCGGTCGCGAGGAGATTCACGCGGCCGAGCAGCGCGAGCCGCCGCTGCACCAGCTCCTGACGCTTCTCGATCGTCTCCACCGAGTCGTCCTCGGCCAGGGTGGCGACGAGCTCGTCGGGATCTACTTGGAACCCCTCGCGAAGGAGCCGCTCGGCCTCGCCGATCCGGCGCTCGATGTCACCGCGGAAACGATCCTCGTCCTCGTAGCGGCGGCGAAGCTCGTCGAGCTCCGTGGATGCGTCGCGCCAACCCTTGTTGATCGCGGCCTCTCGTTCGGCGGCCTCGCGCTCGGCCACAGCAGCTGCCTCGCGCGCCGTGGTCGCCGCCGCGAACGCTTCGTCGGCCGTGGCGACGGCGGCTTCGGCGTCGACGCGCGCGGCTTCGGCGGTGGCGAGCTCCTCGCGGAGCCGGACCGGAGCGTGCGCGGCCAGCTCGTCGCGTTCGGCACGGAGCTCATGGGCACGGCGGTCCAACGTGATGCGCTCGCGCCGGAGCGTCTCGACACTCACCCGAAGGTGGATCGGCGCCTGCGGCAGCGGCGGCAGATCGGGGATCACGGCGTCGGCCACCGGCCCCATCGCGGCCAGCCGGTCCCGCGCGGCGGTCGAGGACTCGCGCACCGCCGCGAGGCGTTGCGTGAGCAGGTCGGCCTCCGTGCGCATCGCCACCAGCTCGCGCTCCGCAACGGTCGAGCGGCCGGCCGCCGCGGTGATCTCCGCGTCGGCCGCGTCGATCTGCTCCTGGAGGAACGTGACCTCGCCGCCGATCTCCTCGAGGCGCGCGGTCCGCGGGCGCAACTGCTGGTCGGTCGCCGACAGATCGTGCGCGAGCACCTGGAGCTCGGCGAGGATCTCGCGCAAGCGCACGTCGGCCTCGCGAGCCGTGTGGATCACGGCGGGCCCGACCAAGACGCCCTCCGCCGTCACGAACGATGCATCCGGATGGGCGCGCTGCTTGTCCGCGGCCTCCTCGACCGACGCGGCGAGATACACATCGCGGAGCACCGTGGACACGATGCCGCGCGCGGCGGGGTCGGCATCGACCGCGGCGAGCAGCCGGCGCTCGCCCGCAAGTCCGACCGGCACCGGACCGCCCGCGGCGATCGCCAAGATCGCGCCGTCGCCGGTCGGCGCGTCGGCGAGCGCCAGCGCGCCGTCGTCATACACCACCGCGTCGGCGAGCGGTCCGAGCGCCGCGACGAGCGCGCGCTGCAAACCGTCCTCGGCCCGGACGAGGCTCTTGAGCAGGCCGACCGCACGCCCGCCGTGCGCGGCGAGGAACCGAGACCCCGGTGTCTCCTCGATGTCTCGGCGACGGGCGTCCAGAAGGTCCTTGCGCGCCTGCATGCGCACGCGTGCCTCGGTCAACGCTTCGATCCGATCGACGAGTGTTCGTCGCTCGTCGTCGAGCTGGCGCCGGCGCTCGGCGAGCGGCGCGGTCTGACCATCGAGGTGCTCGATGTCCGCCTCGATCTCGTCGCGCGCTGCCTCGGCGGTCGCGATCCGGTCGCGGAGAGCCTCGACCGAGCCGCTCAACCGCTCCTGTTCGTGCTCCGCACTCGCGAGCGTGCCGCGGATCGCGTCGGCCTCGGCACGCCGGGACGCGGCCTCCTCGCCGATCCGCCGGCGCTGCTCCTCGATCTGGTGACGCTCGTCTTCGGCGAGCCGGTGGGCGTCCTCGGCCGCTTCGAGCTCCGCCTCGCTCCGTTCGAGGTCGGCGACCACCGCGCCGAGCGCGCCGTCCACGCGGGACAGCTCCGCGGCGACGGTGTCCATCCGTGCGGCGATCGTGGCCTCGCTCGCCAGCGCCTGCCTCGCGGACGTCTCGCGATCGACGGCGGCACGGTACGTGTGCTCGGCGCGCTCGCGGTCCAGGGCCGCCCCGCGGAAGCGACGCTCGGCCTCGGCGAGCGCCGTCGTCGCGTCGGCGCGCGCATCGGCGCCGGCGAGCACCTCGGCGTCGAGGGCATCGAGCCGTTCGCGCGCAGCGCGGCGCGCATCGAGGCCCTCGTCCCACCCGCCCTTGCGACGCTCGCGCTCCCGGCGCAACGCGCGCAAGCGCGCCGCGGCGAGCTTGCCGGCGAGGGCGTCGGCCTCCGCGGTGAGTTCCTCGTGCTTCTTCGCCGACTCCGCCTGTTGCTTCAACGGCTTGAGCTGCCGGCGGAGCTCGGTCAAGACGTCGGCGAGACGCAGCAGGTCCTGGTCGAGCCCGGCGAGCTTGCGCTCGGCGCGCTCCTTGCGACGGCGATGCTTCGCGATCCCGGCGGCTTCCTCGATGTAGCGACGGCGGTCCTCGGGGCGGGCGAGCAGCACCTCTTCGAGCTGCCCCTGCCCGACGACGGTGTGGAGCGCGCGGCCGATGCCCGACTCCGACAGCAGCTCCTGCACGTCCAGCAGGCGCACGACCTGCCCGCCGATGCGGTACTCCGACTCGCCGCTGCGAAAGATCGTCCGGCTGATCTCGATCTCCGACATGGGAACGGGGATCTTGCCCGCCTCGTTGTCGATCACGAGCTTGACCTCCGCCATGCCGAGCGCCGGCCGCGACGGCGTGCCCGCGAAGATCACGTCGGCCATCTGTCCACCGCGAAGCGCCCGGGCGCCTTGCTCGCCGAGCGCCCAGCTGATCGCGTCGACGAGGTTCGACTTGCCCGATCCGTTGGGACCGACGATCACCGAGACGCCCGGTACGAATTCAAGGACCGTCTTGTCCGCGAACGACTTGAACCCGCGGATCGTGATCGAGCGGAGGAACATCGCGCGGATGCTAACAGGCATGTGATTCTCCACAGGGGAAGCGCGCGGGTTCCACTATCGCCGCTGGTCACGGCCGCTGTCTAGCCCGCGATCTCGAACCCTTCGCGCCCTTCGGGAGGCTCTTCGGCCGCCTCCACGCCGTCCACCCGTGCGCCTCGCGGACCGCGGCGGCACCACGCGGTCATCGCGTCCACCGCCTCGGCTTCGCCTTCGAAGACGGCCTCGACGCTCCCATCGGCAACGTTGCGGACCCAGCCTGCGAGGCCGCGGCGCGAGGCTTCGCGCGCACAGGTCGCCCGGAAGAACACACCCTGCACCGAGCCCCAGACACGGACGCGGCGCCGAACGATCACCGGATCGGTCGGCGGGCGCCTTCGCTCGCCGAACGCGTAAGTCGTCCTCGGGGCCGGGGCCGGCGGCGACGAACGCCTTCCTGCGCCAACCGCTTCGTGGGGAAGTGCCCGATCATCAACCATCCGTCCCCATCCGGGTGGCGGTGCTGCAGCGTCCACCCGGCGTCGTCACCGGAGAACGCCCACTCGTTCGCTGCGGCGAGCGCCGCAAGCCGAGGCGCGTTCCGGACCCCCTTGCGACATCCGTGCCGCCTAGCTCTGGCACTGCGGACAGTAATAAGAGGAGCGCTGCGAGATCTTGATCGACTCGATCGGCGTGCGGCACCGACGGCACGGCAGCCCGGCGCGATCGTAGACCTTGAGCTCGTTCTGGTAGCCGCCCGGCTCGCCGAACAGGTCGAGGTACGCCTCGTCGGATAGCGTCGTGCCGCGTGCCTTGATGGCCTCCTGCAGCACCTCTTGGATCGCGCGGTAGAGCCGCCGGACCTCCTGTGAAGACAGCGTGTTGCTGATCCGGTCGTACCGCAGGCCCGCGCCGAACAGCACCTCGTCGGAGTAGATGTTGCCGAGGCCGCTGATGAACTTCTGGTCCATCAGCAGCTGCTTCATCTTCGCGCCCTTCTCGGCGAGCAGGTACTGGAACGCCGGCCAGGTGAAGACCTGGTCGAGCGGGTCGATCGCGATGTGCTGCAGATCCTTCACCTTGCCCATCTCGTCGGGCGACACGATGAACACCTCGCCGAACGTCCGCGGGTCGATGAAGCGGAGGTCGCCCCCCTGTTGGAACGTCGCGATCACGTGCGTGTGCGGCGCGAGCGCCAGACGCCCGTTGCCGCGCTGGAAGCGGCCGCTCATGCCGAAGTGCACGACCCAGATGTCACCGCCGTCCAGATGCAACAGCACGTACTTGCCGCGACGCTCGGCCTTGGTCAGCTTGTGGCCGGCCAGACGCGACGTGAAGTCCTTGCGCGTCTTGTGGCGCCGGATCGCGCGCATCGCGTTCTTGGTGCCCTTGACCTCGACGGTCTTGATCTTCTTCCCCACGACGTCGCGGTCCAGATCGCGACGCATCACCTCGACTTCGGGAAGCTCCATCGCCCCTCCTCGGATGTCTCCCCGTCGACGCGCCCGCGTAGACGTTCGTAGGCCTCGCGTGCCGCATGCTGCTCGGCCTCTTTCTTCGTGCGGCCGGCGCCGGCGCCGAGCCGCTGCCCCGCCACCGAGACGGTCGCGGTGAACTCCTTCTGATGGTCCGGACCGGACTCCTGCACCTCGTAGGCCGGCAGCGCGCGTTGCCGCTGCGAGGCGAGTTCCTGAAGCGCCGTCTTGAAGTCTCGATCGCCTTCGCCGCGGACGTAGGCCTCCATCCGGGGACGGAACAGTCGCTCGATCAGCTCCGTCGCGACGTCGAGGCCACGGTCCAGATAGACCGCGCCGAAGATCGCCTCGAGCGCGTCGGCGAGGATGCTCGCCTTGTCGCGGCCGCCCGAGCCCTCTTCGCCCTTGCCGAGCAACACCAGGTCGCCGATGCCGAGGCCGCGCGCCACGTCGGCGAGCGCATGCATATTCACGATCGCGGCGCGGAGCTTCGCGAGCTGCCCCTCCGCGAGCTCCGGGTACGAGCGGTAGGCCATGTCGGTCACGATCAGGCCGAGCACCGAGTCGCCGAGGAACTCCAGGCGCTCGTTCGTGACGTCCAGGGCCTGCTCGAACGCGAACGACCGGTGGGTCAGCGCAGCCTCGCGGAGGCCGGGATCGCGGAAAGCGACGCCGAGCGCCGCGTCCAGCGCGCCGCCCGGAACCGCCTCGGGGGATCCCACCTGGTTACTCGACCTCGATCGCCTGGCGGCCGGCGTAGTAGCCGCAGTTGGCGCACACACGGTGCGGCTGCTTGGGCTGCTTGCACTGCGGACACGCGCTGTACGCGCTCGGCGTCGCCTTCCACGTCGCACGACGCTTGGCGGTGCGGGTCTTGCTCTGCTTCTTCTTGGGGACGGCCATCGTGGGTTCCTCTCTGGGCGTGTGCCGGGTCAGTCGTCGGACGGGAGCTCGAGCAGCAGGTCGGAGAGCACGGCGAACCGTGGGTCGGTCGCGTCGTGGCCCGGGCACTCGCCGAGGTTGCGGTTGCCGCCGCACGTCGGGCACAGGCCCTGGCAATCGGGGCGGCACAGCGGTGCGAACGGCATCTCCACGCCGATCGCGTCGCGGACGATCTGATCGATGTCGATCTGCTCGTCGACGAGCGTGTAGTCGTCGTCGTCCGCGTCGTCGGGGTCGGACGCGATCGGCGTGACCAGCTCCGCGATCTCGACGGTGAACGGTCGCGTCTCGTCGGTGAGACATCGAGCGCACCGCAGGCGCCATGTCCCCGTCACCGTGCCGGCGACGAAGACGCCCTCGATCACCGATTCGAGCGACAGCGGACCGCCGAGCATGGCGTCGTCGGGCACGGCGACCAACTCGGTCGCGAGGCCGTCGATCGTGCCCTGCAGATCGATCGTGCGCGCCGCGCCCGGATGGCCGAGCAGAGCGTGCACGTCGAGCATCGGCAGACTCATCCGAATCCCTCCCCGCCCGCCTCGGCATCGAACAGCTCGGACGGCTCGGGCTGGAGGTCCGGCGGCGCGAGCTCCTGCTCGGCGACCGTGGTCGGCGAGCGGAGGCGATCGCGGCCGACCTCGACCTGATCGAGCGTCTTCGCGAGCGCGCGCGCGGTGCCCTGTGCGTCCTCGAGGATCTTGCGCAGCGCGATCTCGAACTGCGCCAGCTTCGCGTCGACGTAGTCCTCGGCCTCGCGTCGCATGCCGACGGTCGTGTCCTCGGCCTCCTGGAGCATCCGCGCCGACTCCTCCTGCGCGCGTTTCGCGACGGCATCCTGCATCCCCATGCGACGCTGCTCCTCGTGCGCCTGCTCGATGATGCGGTCGCCCTCCGCGCGCGCCTTCGCCAGGAGCTCCTCGCGATCCTTCACGACCCAGCGCGCCTGCTTGATCTCCTCGGGCAGGGACTCCTGCATCTCGTGGACGATCTCCAGCACTTCGTCGCGGCTGATCAGCACCGACGAGGACAACGGCATCGACTTGGCGTCACGCACGATCTGTTCCAACTGGGCGAGCCGGCCGGCGAGATCCATCAAGCCGCTCCCAACCGGTCGATGAGCGCCTTGCGCACGACGTCCGGGACGAGCCCCTCCACATCGCCGCCGTGGCGCGCGACCTCTTTGACGAGGGACGACGACAAGAACGACCACTTGGGGCTCGTCGCGAGGAACAGCGTCTCGATACCGCCGATACGTTGATTCATCTGTGCCATCTGGATCTCGTACTCGTAGTCACTCACGGCCCGAAGGCCCTTCACGATCATCTCGGCACCCTGCGACCGGGCGTAGTCGACGAGCAGACCGCCGAAGGCGCCGACCCGGACGTTCGGCTGGTCGCGGAGCGCCTCTTCGAGCAGCGCCATCCGCTCCTTCACCGTGAACAACGGCGCCTTGGACGGATTCTCCAAGACCGCAACGACCACGCCGTCGAACATGCCCGCGGCACGCCGGACGACGTCGAGGTGCCCGTTGGTCACCGGGTCGAACGTTCCCGGACACAGGGCGGTCAGGCCCATCGCTCCTCCCGGTACTGGGTGAGGAGGCTGTCTCCATAGCGAAGCTGCCTCCGGACGGCCCAGTGTACCGGAACCTCGACCGGGGAGCTCTTATGACCTCGAGTCACAACGACGGTCCATCCCTCCGGGGCAAGCCATCCCGCGCCAAGGGAGGCCAGCACCCCGCTCAAGGACGCGCCGTCGAGGTCATACGGCGGATCGCAGAGCACGAGGTCGAATGCATCCTGCGCTGCAGCGCGTCCGGACAGCCAGCGCTCGACCGGGGCGCGGACGACCGCCCCGGCCGCCTCGAAGCCGGTCAGCCGGAGGTTCTCGCGGATCGCGGCCACCGCGGCGGCGCTCCGATCGACGAACGTCGCTCGCTCGGCGCCGCGCGAGAGCGCCTCGATCCCGCCGGCTCCGGTTCCGGCGTACAGGTCGAGGCAGCGAGCGCCGTCGACCAACCCGGCGAGGCTCGCGAACAACCCCTCCCGGGCCATGTCGGACAGCGGCCGCGTGCCCGCGGGCACCCGCGTGAGCCGCACCCCCCTGGCGCTCCCGGCGATCACCCGCACGGGTCGCGAGCCTAGCGGCCGTGGACCGAGGACCCGCCTACGAGCGGAACAGCCAGTCGATCGAGCCGGCGAACCGTTCCTCGAGCTCGGCCCGCAGATCGGGGTGCTGCTCGAGCGTTGGATCGTCCTGGACGAGCGCGAACGCGCGGTCGCGCGCCCTGCCGATCAGCTCGACGTCCTCCGCGAGGCGGGCGAGCTTCAGGTCCGGCATCCCGGACTGTCGGACGTCGAACAGCGTGCCTTCTCCCCGCAGACGCAGATCCTCGTCGGCGAGCGCGAATCCGTCGGTCGTCGCGACCATCGCATCGATCCGCGCGCGCGCTTCTTCGTTCGTCGCCTCCGACGTGTCGAACAGGATGCACGTCGCGTCGAGGCCGCCGCGCCCGATCCGGCCGCGCAACTGGTGCAGCTGCGCGAGCCCGAAACGCTCCGCGTTCTCGACCAACATCACGGTCGCGTTCGGGACGTCGACGCCGACCTCGATCACCGTCGTCGAGATCAACACGTCGGCCTCGCCCGCACGGAACCGCTCCATGGTGCGATCCTTCTCCTTCGGCCGCATCCGCCCGTGCAGCAACGCCACGTCCAGCTGGGGGAAGACGTCGGTGCGCAGGCGCTCGGCCTCGGCCTCGGCGGCGCGGACCTGCGTGCGGTTGCCGTCGTCGATCGCCGCGCAGACGACGAACGCTTGGTGGCCAGCGGCGACCTCGTCACGGACGAGGGCTTCGGCCGCGGAGCGATCCTCGGCGGTGCGCGCCGCCAGCGTTCGGACGGGACGCCGGCCCGCAGGCAGCTCGTCGATCACCGCGACGTCGAGATCGCCGTAGTACGTGAGCGCGAGGGTTCGCGGGATCGGTGTCGCGGTCATGATCAAGACGTCGATGTCGCCGGCCCCCTTGCCGCTGAGCGCGGTGCGCTGGTGCAGCCCGAACCGGTGCTGCTCGTCGATCACCGCGAGGCTGAGGTCCGCGAAGGTCACGCCTTCTTGCACCAGCGCGTGCGTGCCGATCACCAGGTCGAGCGATCCGTCGGCGGCCGCCTTGACCACGCGTTCGCGGTCCGTGCCCGTGACGCTCCCGGAAAGCAGCGCGTAGGTGAGCGACGGCGCGGATGCGTCGGCCGTGCCGAACAGCGAGCCCTGGTCGGTCGGGCGCCCGTCGGGATGCTCGAGGTACGGCGCCGCGCCGACGCCCGCGAGCAATGCGGTCACCGAACGCAGGTGCTGGCCGGCGAGGACCTCGGTCGGCGCCATGATCGCCGCCTGATGGCCCGACGCGATCGCGACGAGACACGCGTGGACCGCGACGAGCGTCTTGCCCGACCCGACGTCGCCTTGCAGCAACAGGTTCATCGGCTGCGGCGCGGCCATACGCTCGTCGACGTCGGCGATCGCCCGGCGTTGGGCATCCGTCGGCTCGAACGGCAACGTCGCATCGAACGCATCGAACAGCGGGCCGCGGGCCGAGTGGGCGATCCCCGTGCGTTCGGCGGCGAGCCGGCGCCGCCGGAACCCGACGCCGAGCTCCAGCGTGAACAGCTCGTCGAACTTCAGCCGTTCCCGCGCGATCTCGAGCTCGCGCTGGTCGTCGGGGAAGTGGATCCACCGCAGCGCTTGATCGCGATCGGTGAGCGACTCGGCAGCGCGCAGGTCGGCGGGGATCGGATCCGGCAGCGGCGGAAGCTGCTCGAGCGCGCGCCACACGAGCTCACGGATCGTTCGGGGACTGATGCCTTCGGCGGCGCGGTGCACCGGCGTGATCCTTCCGGTGTGCACGAGGTCTTGCTCGTCGCTGCGCAAGACCTCGATCTCCTGGTTCGCGAGCTGCAAGCGATGCCGGTACAGCTGCGCCGTTCCGGAGACGGCGACCTCCATCCCCTCGCGGTACAGGCCGGCGGCCCATGGCTGGTTGAAGAACGTCAGGTCGAGGAACCCCGTGCCGTCGCCGATCGTGACCGTCACCATCGCCTGGCGGCGCCGGGTCTGACGCTTCTTGACCGACCGGACCGTTGCGATCACGGTCGCGAACGCGTCGATCTTCAGCTCGCCGATAGGCAGCACGCGCGATCGGTCGATGTAGCGACGTGGATAGTGGTGCAGGAGTTGTCCGACCGTCTCGATGCCGAGCGAGTCGGCCAGGACCGCGTGGGCCTCCGGGCCTTTGGACCGGCCCATCCGCCGCGTCGCGAGGCGCGGGTCGATCGCCGCGACGGGGTCGCCGGTCCTCAGTGGCATCGGGCGCCCTCCACGTTCCCGGGTTCTACCATGCCCGCATGACAACGAGCCGTCTTCGCGTCGCGACGGCGATGCTCGTCCTGGTCGCCGTCACCGCATGCACGTCCGGCGGATCGCCGACGGGAACGGCCGCCCCCTCGTGGCCGGCATCGGCCGATGCCCTGCCCTCGATGGATCCGACCGCCTTCAAAGACCTGATCGCGCAGCAGAAGGGCCACCCGGTGCTGGTCAATATCTGGGCGTCCTGGTGTGACCCGTGTATCGCCGAGGCGCCCGACCTCGTCGCCGCGCACCAGAAGTACGGCGATCGCGTGCGGTTCATC
>JBJMLQ010000047.1:0-17770 GCA_045805225.1 Actinomycetota bacterium
CGCTGGTGTTCTTCGCGGTCTGGGTCGTGATCGAGCTCGCGATGCACCTGCTCGACGTCGGCGCGCCGACCGGTCCGCACGTGTGGGGGAACACGACGTTGCTTCGCGGGTTCCTCCCGCCGGGGGCGACGCTTCCCTTCGGTCCGTTGTGGTTCCTCGCGGTGTACCTCGTCGTCGTCGCAATCGCGCCGTGGTTGATCTCGCTGCACCGCCGGTTCCGCTGGTGGGTGCCCGCCGTGATGGCGGCCGGCGCCGTCGGTGCCGACGTCGTTGGGTTCATCGCCGGTTACCACCTGATGCGCTGGTGCAACGTCGCGTTCGTGCTGCTGCTGCCGCACCAGCTCGGCTTCTTCTACGCCGACGGGACGTTCGCGCGCCTTTCCAAAGCCGTGTGGTGGTCGATGATTGCCGTGGGGCTCGGTCTGCTCCTGCTCGTGACGACCGCGCCGTTCTGGTCGCTGTTCGGGGACGAGCGGTTCACGTGGTTCCCGGGGATCGGGTACTACCCGAAGAGCCTGCTCGGCACCGACGTCGAACGCGTGTCGAACGCGTACCCGCCGACCGTGTGCTTCCTCCTCGGCGGGGTCTGGACGATCGGCGCGGTCATGCTGCTTCGGCCGGCGCTGCAGCGGTGGCTCCGGGGACGCCGCCCCTGGAAGGCGACGATCGCGGTCAACAGCGTGATCATGACGCTGTTCCTGTGGCACATGACGGCCTTCCTGTGCGCGGTGCTCGTCCTGTGGCCGCTCGGGTTGGCTCGGGAGCACGACAGCACGGCGGCGTGGTGGCTCCAGCGCCCGCTGATCATCGCGGTCGCATCCGCGTTCCTGGTCGGGCTGATCGCGCTCTTCGGACGCTTCGAGCGGGCACCCCCGCACGCGCCCTGACCTGGGCCGAACGGGTTCCCGTCCTGGTGCTACCTTCGTTCAACCGTGCGACGACGCGAGCAGGAAGTCGGGACCACTCCAGAAGGGTGGCGCGCGCTCGCGCTGGCGGCGACCGGCCTGGTCGCGATGGCGATCGTGGGTGCGGCACCGGGCTCGCCGTACCAACCGTTGCTCACGCCGAACGGGCAGCCGACCGGTCCGTTGACGGTTATCGCCGAGCGCCTCGGCCTCTCGAGCATCCCCGGCGACCCGATCCTGCTCGTCGCCGTCGTCGTGTCGACGTTCGCCGTGATCGGCTTCCTGTTCTTGTTGCGAGCGTCGTTCCGCGGCGGCGTCGGGCTCGCGCCCGTGGCGTTGTTGGTGGTCGGCGCGCACGTGCTCTTGCTCGAGCTGCCGCTGCTGTTCTCGCGCGACGTCTACTCCTATGCGTACTACGGGCGGATCGCCGGCGTGTACGGCGGCAACCCGTACGTGCAGACCCCGCTGGACTATCCGACCGACGCGCTCTGGCGCTTCGTCGGTCCCATCTGGGTGAACACGCGCGCGGTCTACGGACCGGCGTGGTCGACGTTGTCGGCGGGGCTGTCGAACTGGTTCGCCGCGCGGCCGTCCTCGCAGGTCGAGGCGTACCGGACGCTCGCGCTGCTCGCGAGCCTCACGACCTGTGCGCTGATCGTGTGGACCGTCCGCCGGCTGTGGCCCGAGCGCACCGCGTTCGCGTTGGTCGCCTTCGGCGCGAACCCCGTCGTCGTGTACTACTCGGTCGCGAGCGGGCACAACGACGTCCTCGTGGCGCTCACGATCGCGGCGGCGTTCGCGTGCGTCGTCTCGCATCGCGAGATGCCCGCGGTCGCGCTGCTCACGGTCGGCGCGCTGATCAAGGCGACCGCCGGTCTGCCGTTGATCCTCTTGCTGGTCTGGTGCATCGCGCGACGGCCGCCGGAGCAACGCTGGCGTCCGGCGATCACGCACGTCGGCCTGGCCGTGGCGATCTCGCTCGCCTTCTCCCTGCCGTTCTTCCAGCTGCAAGACCCGACGCTCGGGATGCTCGACCTGGCGGGCCACTCGGGCTGGCTGTCGCCGGCGGCGGTCGGATCGCACCTCGTGGACATCCTCACGTTCCACACGCTCGGATGGGTCGTGCGCGTCGTGATCGGCATCGTGTTGCTGCGATGGATCTGGCGCTTGTCCGTCGCGGTCTGGCGCCGCACGACGGGCACCGACGTCGCCGGCGCTCCGGTGATGAGCCCGCGGGAACAAGCGGCGACGTGGGGATGGGTGCTGATGCTCCTCATGCTGCTCGGGCCCGTCTTGATGCCGTGGTACGTCACGTGGGCGCTTCCGCTCGCCTGGGTGCTGCCGCGCGCGGCCCGCACGACGCTGCTCGCCGTGAGCGCGATCCTCGGCGTGACGCTGTGGTCGACGGAGGCGATGCGCTACCCGGGCGCCTTCCGGCTGAACGTCTTCGTGGGCAACTGGATCGCCGTGCCGATCATCGTCGGGCTGCTGATCTGGTTGCTACGCGATCTGCGCTCACGCATCGAGGGCGGCGGCCTGTTCGAGGACGAGGCCGGGTTGACGATGCCGACGCTGTTCGAGGAGCCGCCAGGTGAGGAGCGCGTAGCCCAGCCCGCCACTCAGGGCGCAGGCTAGGACCGACCAGCCGGGCGAGCCGAGCGGCGCGCCGAGGCGCTCGAGCACGAACGCCGTGAACGCCAGCAACGGCGCCGCGAACGCAGGCGCCGCCGCGACCCCGGAGGCAACGTCACCCAGGGCGAACCACGACCACCCGAGCCCGAGGACGAGCAACAGGAGGAACGTCCGCCAGGTGCCGGCGAGGATCCTGCGCGGTTCGACCGGCGTGAGCTCGTCGGCGAGGGGCGCGAGCGCGGTCGGAGATCCTTCGCTGCTGGCGACGTTCGGGTCCCACCGGGTCAAGCCGGGTGTTGCGAGCTCGGCCGGGTCGCGGATCTCCTCGCCGATCACGAAGGTGAGGTGCGGGCCCGGCGGGATCTGCGCGAGCGACCATGCAGACGCCGTGTCGTACGTCGCGTCGCCGGTCACGCTCGCGTGACCGGCCGCGAGATCGCTCGGCGACCCGAGGAACACGTGCACATCGCGCACGCGGTCCGGCGGGACGGTCGCCCGGGCGACGTTCGCGGTGTGCGTCAACAGGAACAGCGCCTCGTTGGGATCGTGCGAGTCGGCGACGTAGACGAGGGGCGTGCCCGTGGCCGATCGGTCGGCCGCGATCCGTGCGGCGAGGTTCATGTGGTTGACCTCGTAGGAGGACATATACGGGAAGCTGTCGCGCCAGTCCCGCACCGCCGGCGCCACGATCAACGCGACGAGGACGATGCCGACCGGCCAGGCCAGCCACCATCGGCCGAGCTTCTCCCCGAGCAGCACCAGCCCGAACGCCGCGAGCAACGGCAGACAGAACGCGAACATCAGCACCCGGTCGGGCGGGTACCAGCCGGTCGTCGCGCCGAAGGCGAGTCCGGCCGCGGTGACGAGCGCCCACGACAGCAGGAACCGTCGCGCGAACCCGTGGGCGCGGAAGATGCCGGCGAACGCGAGCGCCGTCGTCATGAACGGCGAGTAGCGTCGCCAGTTGTCGAGGTACCGGTCCAGATACGAACGCCGGAGCGCCTCCAGCTGTCCGGTATGCCGAAGGAACGCGTCGCCGGACGTCTCGCCGGTCACGCGCTGCGCTCCGATCTGGGCCGCGAGCAGGCCCACCCCGAAGATCGCGAACGCGCCACCGAGCGCGGTCGCCACGCGACCGGCGTCGGTGCGCCAGCCGAACCGCCCCTCGTGCAGGGCGGCCCACAGGCCGGTGATGCCGAGCACGATCGCCCCGACCACGAAGAACCCCGGGTGCGTGAGCGCGCCGCCGCCCAGCACGAGCGCGGCAACGAACGCCGCCCGGCGCGTGCGACGCGCGAGCGCCGCGGCGGCTGCGAGGAACGCCGCGGCGAACACGAGGTTCGACACGTACCCCTCGCCGAGGAACGTCGCCCATGCGCCGGCGAGCACGCCGGCCGCGAGCCAGCCGCCGCGCGGCAGCGTCCGGCCGCGGCCGCGCGCGAGCGCGGCCGCGGCGAGACCGATCGTCGGACCGAGCGCGTACTGCAGCCCGGATAGCGCGCCGACGACGCCCTGCCCGAGCGCACCTTGCAGCGTGCCGATCAACGCGGGCGCGCCGGGTCGTTCGCTCGCCATCGAGATGCCGCCGAACTCGCTGACGCGCGTCCACCATAGGTAGACCGGCACGTCGGGGCCGACGGGGAAGGGGTAGGCGTGCCGCAGCGTCGGCCACAGGAACACGCGGAGCAGCACCGCGCCGAGGACGCCGATCAACAGCAGGTCGATGCCGGTGCGGGCGCTCCGAGACCGCGCGCGCTCGTGAGCGATCGACGTGGTGGCCACGGTCGGCGACCGTATCACTGGTCTTTGGCGGTCCTTCGGACGGCTGGGCCGGCGGCCGTTCGGAGACCCGTTGGTACCATCGCGCCCATGCTCGATCGCGACCTCGTGTCCGAGGTGCTCCTCGCCGCGCGACGACGAGGTGGCGACATCGCGGAGGTCTTCGTCGAAGAACGGTCCTCGACCGCGATCCGGCTCGACGACGGCCGCGTGGAGGAACTGACCACCGGGCTGGATCGTGGCGCGGGCGTGCGCGTCTTCCAGGGGACGACATACGGGTACGCGTACGCGAACCGGCTTGATCGAGACTCGTTGCTCGAGGCGGCCGCGGCGGCGAGCGCGGCGCTCGCGGGCGACGCACCGGGCGCGGTCGTCGATCTCACCGAGCGCACCGGGCCCGGCACGAACCACGCCGAGCGCGCGGCGAGCGACGTCGACGCCGCGACCAAGGTCGGCTGGCTCCGCACCGTCGACGAGGCTGCGCGCGCGGTGAGTTCCGAGGTCGCGCAGGTCACGGGGATCTACTTCGATTCGATGCAGCGCCGGCTGATCGCGACGAGCGACGGCCGATGGGTGCGGGAGGACCGCCCACGCATCCGCCTCGTCGCCCAGGTGGTGGCGAAGCGGGGCGATGTCATCCAGACCGGCTGGCAGGGACCGGCCGCGTGCGCCGGGGTCGAATTCCTCGACGTCCACCCACCGGAGGAAACCGGCCGGCGCGGCGCCGAGCGCGCGGTCGCGATGCTCGACTCGATCCCCGCGCCCGCCGGCCAGATGGCGGTGGTCGTCGCGAACGGCTGCGGCGGCGTGCTCTTCCACGAGGCCGTCGGGCATCCGCTCGAGGCCGACGCCGTCGACACGGAGGCCTCCGTCTACCGCGGCCTGATCGGCGAGCGATGCTCGAGCGAACTGATCAACGGCGTCGACGACGCAACGATCCCCAACGGTTGGGGCTCCTACGACTTCGACGACGAGGGCACGCCGGCCGAGCGAACGGTCCTGTTCACCGACGGCGTCCTGGAGGGCTTCCTTCAGGATCGGATGCGTGCCGCGCGGATGGGCGTGTCGACGACGGGCAACGCGCGGCGCGAGTCGTATGCACACCCGCCGATCGTGCGGATGACGAACACGAACATCCTGCCGGGGGCGACCGACCCCGACGCGATCGTGCGCGACACCGGCCGGGGGATCTATGTGACGGGCCTCGGCGGGGGACAGGTGAACCCCGCGAGCGGCGACTTCGTGTTCGGCGTCTCCGAGGGCTATCTGATCGAGCACGGCGAGGTCACCACACCGGTCCGCGGCGCCAACCTGATCGGCCGCGCGATCGATGTCATGAGCTCGGTGGACGCCGTCGGCTCGGACTTCGAGACGTGGGAGGGCGTGTGCGGCAAGGACGGGCAGGGAGCGCCGGTCGGCAGCGGCTCGCCGACGCTTCGCATCGCGAAGATCACGGTCGGAGGCACCGGTGTCTGAGCTCCGCGACCTGGTGCAGACCGCCTTGGGTGCCGCCGTCGAGGGCGAGCAGGTCGAGGCGTACGCCGAGGAAGAGCGTCGGACCGAGGTGAGCGCGCTCCGAGGCGAGGTCGAGGGGATGACCTTCGCGGAGTCCCGCGGCGTGGGTGTCCGCGTCATCCGCGACGAGCGCCTCGGCTACGCCTGGGCCGCCGACCCGACCGAGGACGAGGTGCGCGCCGCCGTCGCGGCGGCGCGCGAGAACGCGGCCCTGGCCGAACCCGACGATGCGAACGTCTTGCCCGACGCCCGCTCTGTCGAGCCCATGCCCGAGCTGTACCGGGCGGAGAGCGCGTCGATCGCCGCCGACGACAAGGTCCGCCTCGCGCTCGACCTCGAGCGCTACTGCGTCTCGCGCGATCCGCGCGTGACGAAGGTCGACCTTGCACAGGTGGGCGACGAGGTGTCGCGCGTCGCGATCGGCTCGACCACCGGCGTCGATCAGGCCTACGAACGGACCGACGCCTGGGTGGTGGCGGTCACGCTCGCCGTCGAGGGCGACGACACGCAGACCGGGTTCTCATTCACGATCGCGCGCGGGCTCGACCAACTCGCGTGGGAGCCGATCGCCGACGAGGCAGTGGACCGAGCTGTGCAGATGCTCGGGGCCGCCAAGCCCGAGACCGCGAAGGTGCCGGTGATCCTCGACCCGTTCGCGGCGTCGAACTTCCTCGGCGTGCTCGCCGGCGCGTTGAACGCCGACAACGTGCTGAAGGGCCGGTCGTTGTTCGCCGACATGGTCGGCCAGGAGGTGGGCGCATCCGCCTTCACCCTGATCGACGACGGCCGCCGCGCCGACGGGCCGGGCGCCTGCCCGTTCGACGGCGAGGGTGTCCCGAGCGCCAGGACGGAGCTGTTCACCGGCGGCGTCCTGAACGGGTTCCTGCACTCCACCTACACGGCGCATCGCGCCGGCGGCGGCCAGCGATCCACCGGCAACGCCAAGCGCGGCGGCTACAAGGGGGCGCCCGGCGTCGGAACGTCGAACTTCTTCGTCGAGGCGGGTGACCGCTCGTTCGATGCGCTGCGCGCCGACGCGGCGGGCGGGGTGTTGATCATGGATGTGAGCGGCGTGCACTCGGGGGCCAATCCGATCAGCGGCGAGTTCAGCGTCGGCGCGACCGGCCGGCGCATCGGTGTCGACGGAACGCTCGGCGAGCCGCTGCGCGAGATGACGATCGCCTCGACGCTGCCCGAGATGCTGCGGGGCGTCCGTGCCGTCGGGAGCGACCTCCGCTTCTTCTCCAGCGTGGGCACGCCGTCGATCCTGATCGGTGAGATGACGCTCGCGGGCGTCTAGCGGCACGGCTCGAGCTCGCCGGCGGCGACGCGGCCGCCGACGATCCGGACGCTAGCTGACGGTCACCTCGATCTGATGCAATCCGGTCGCGCCGCTCGGGAAGGGCGGTGCCACCGCCGAGGTTTGGACCACCCCGTCGCCGTCGGTCGCGCGGACGGTGATCGTGTGCGGACCCGACGCCGCTTGCCAGTCGTAGCGCCACTGGCGCCAGGTGTCGATCGTGTCTTGCGCGCCGAGCTTCGCGGCCGCCCACGGGCCGTCGTCGACCTGGATCTCGACGGCCCTGATGCCGCGGTGCTGGGCCCACGCGATCCCGGCGACCGTCACCGATCCGGCCGGCACCGTCGCGCCGCGCTTCGGCACGTCGATCCGTGACTCGGTCTTGATCAGGACGCGTTCGGCCCACCCGCGCTCGACCCAATACGCCGAGTACGCCTCGTACGTCGTCGCTTCGATGTCGGTGATCCACTTGCATGCCGACTCGTAGCCGTACAGCCCCGGGATGACCATGCGCACCGGGAAGCCGTGTTGCAGCGGCAGCGGCTCGCCGTTCATCGCGACGACCAGCATCGCGTCGCGGCCGTCGAGCGCCACCGACGCCGGCGTCCCGGTGGTGAACCCGTCGGTCGAGCGGGAGACCAGCTGCGTGACGCCCGGTTGGATGCCCGCCTCCTGTAGCAACGGTGCGAGCAGGGTCCCGGTCCAACGAGCGTTGCCGATGTAGTGGCCGCCGACTTCGTTCGAGACGCAGCAAAGGGTCACGTCCCGCTCGATCAATGGGCGCGAGATCAGCTGATCGAAGTCGAGCGTGAGCGGCGTGTCGACCATCCCGTGCACGTTCAGCGTCCAGCCGTCGGTCTGCACCGCCGGCACGAACAGCGCGGTGTCCACGCGATAGAACGCGTCGTTCGGCGTGAGGAAGGGGATCTCGCCGTCCACGTGCAGGTCGGCACCGGTGGGCGTCGGGGTGCCGGTGTCCACGACCTCGGGCAGCCGGACCGCGGAGCGAGACGCCGACGCCTCGGAGCGTCGGACGAGGTATTCGCCGACGAACCCCGGTGCGATCGCGAGCCCCGCAACGACGGCGCCGCCGAACAGGAACCGCCGCCGGTCGAGTCCCCCGGGCATCGCCGGCTCGGTCTCGGCGTCGGTGTGCTCGACCATCGGCGGCAGGCCCGCGCGGCCGCGCAACCAGACGTAGGCCCACAACCCGGCGGCCGCGCCGGCGATCGATGGGACGGCGGCGAGCGGGCCGTTCGCCGGGCGCGTCACCGCCGCGATCGCGCCGATCGCGCCGAGGCCGACGAGCCCGGCCACCGCGGCACGCGGACGCCGCAGCGACATGATCCCGAGCACGATCGCGGCGACCGTCAGCACGATCCCGATGCCGAGCAGGAGCGCGGTCTTGTCGTCGGTCCCGAACGTGTCGATCGCGAAGCGCTTGAGCCACTCGGGGGATGCGTCCACGGCCGCGCCGCCGACCGCGAGCACCGGCGCGGTTCCCGTGCCGATCAGGCCGGCGGCGAGCGTCGCGGTGCCGATCGCGACCGCGCCGGCCAGCACACCGATGGCGGCGCCCACCGGCCAGCGCGCGACGGGCGGGTCGCCCTGTGCCGATCCCATACGTCTCCTGTGCGTTCGGGGCCCCCAGGCATTACGACGAGGATCGCGCGGGGTTCAGCCCGGTCAGATCGTGGCCGAGCGCACCCCGGTGGCGATCAGGAGGAGCACGAGCGCTGCGACGGCCAGCCGGTAGATCATGAAGATGAGGAAGTCGTGCGTTCGCAGGTACCGCAACAGGAACCAGATCACGAGGAATCCGCTCACCGCGGCAGCGATGAACCCAGCGAGGAACTGCGCGCCGTAGCCGTGGAACCCCTGCTGCATGAGATCGAGCCCCTTGACGCCGCCGGCTCCCGCGATGATGGGCAGGGCCAGCAGGAACGAGAAGCGAGCGGCCGCCTCTCGGTTGAGGCCGACCAGCCGGCTCGCCGTGATCGTCACACCGGATCGGGACACTCCCGGCTGCAACGCCAGCGCTTGCGCGATGCCGACGAACAAGCCGGTGCGCACCCCGACGGAGTCGAGGTCGCGGTCTTGGCGCGCGACCCGGTCAACGACGTACAGCACGACACCGAACACCGCGAGCATCACGGCGATCAACCAGGGCTGCCCGAGCTTGTCTTCGATCACGGATTCGAGCGCGACCCCGGCGATCATGCCCGGGATCGTGCCGATCACGAGCGCCCACGCCAGGCGTTCATCTGGGGTGCGGATCGCCCGCGCGGCGCACGAGGCGAAGAACGCCTTGATGTAGATCCACAGGTCGTGCCGGAAATAGATCACCGCGCCGACGAACGTGCCCATGTGCAGCGCGACGTCGAACGTCTTGTTCAGCGCCGGGTCGTCGACGATGTGCCAGCCCAGCATCCACGGAACGAGGATCAGGTGGCCGCTGCTCGAGATCGGCGCGAACTCGGTGATGCCCTGAACCAGGCCGAGGATGATCGCCTGCAAGATGGTCATTGCGCCCGAGTCTATCCGGGCGGGACGGACCCCAGTGCCGGAGAGGGGCTCGGAGATGGAGATGCTGTGTCGGGCGCCCGGACGGCCAGACCGAGCGTGCCGGCGGCCGCTGCCTGCAGAAGCTGCCGGGCGGTCTCGCCATCCACGTCCAGCGTGACCGGGACCGCCCCACGGTCGCCGGCGGAGACGTCGGGTTCGCCGATCGCGAGGATCCGGAGGTCCTCGCCGACGAGGGTGGTGTAGGGCCGAGCGCCGGCGAAGGTCGCGTACGCGTCGACGCGGTCGGCGGGTGTGACGCCGTCGGGCACGGAGCCGAACCCCACGGTCACGGCGACGCTCCCGGGCTCGATGGCAACGGCGAAGCGACTCGCGCCGAGCCGGGTGTCGACCAGCACCTCGCCGGCCGCAACGACTCCGCCGGACACCTTTCCGATCGCGGAGCCGGTCGACGTGACCGCGTGCGGCGGCAGGTAGACGGACGGGACCTGCACGATCCGGACGTCGGCCGGCCCGATCACGGCCCCGGCGGCGAGGTCGTGCGCCGCGACGACCGCGTCGACCCCCGGCCCGGCGGCCCGTTGCGCCTGCTCGGCGCGGGCGACCTCGCTCCGCACAACAAGGAACGAGACGAGCGCGAGGACGCCCGCAAGCCCGAAGAGCACCTTGGACGACATCGGGAGCGTGCGTTCGAACCCGGGCAAGCGCATGCGAGGACGCTACGGAGCCGGCGCACGTCCGGTCGTGCGCGAGGTCACATCAGTCGACCGGTCGGAGGTGATCCTTCCGCTTCTCGAGCGGCATCGTCTTGAGACGGAACTCCTCGAGCTCGCGCCGCCCGACGATCGACGACACGGCCTCACGCACGCGATCGCCCAGCTGCTCCGCATCGTCCTCCGTGACGAACGCGAGCTCGATCCGCACGAGCTGGCGGGCCATCAGCTGCTCCCCGACAGGGCCTGGCCGCACCTGCACCCCCGGGCCGCCGGCACGTCCGGGATCGCCGCGAACAGCAGATCGCGGAGCGCCTCGATGTTCTCGCCGAAGACCTTGAGCACCTCGTGGTGCGACACGGGCGAGATGTCGTCGACGCCGACGTCGTAGTCCGTGACGAGCGCGACGTTAGCGAAACACAGCTCCGCCTCGCGGGCGAGCGTCACCTCCGGGAACTGCGTCATCCCGATCACGTCTCCACCCATCTGGGCGAACATGCGGGACTCGGCGCGCGTCGAGAAGCGCGGGCCCTCGATCACCACCATCGTGCCGCCGTCGCGGTGCTCGATGCCGAGTGTGGCGGCGGACGCGACGAGCGATGCGCGCAGCTCCGGGCAGTACGGATCGGCGAACGACACGTGCGTCGTGACGGGCCCGTCGAAGAACGTGTAGGCGCGTGACTTGGTGAAGTCGATCGCCTGGTCAGAGACCACGAACGTCTTCGGCGCGATGTCGCGACGCAGCGACCCCGCGGCGCTCGGTCCGAACAACCGCGTCACGCCGAGCTCCTTCATCGCCCAGACGTTGGCGCGGTACGGCACGAGGTGCGGTGGGAACTCGTGGTCCTTGCCGTGCCGGGGCAGGAACGCGACGCGTCGACCGCCGATCGTGCCGATGGTGACCGGCGCGCTCGCAACCCCGTAGGGCGTGTCGACCGTGACTTCCTCGGGGTCGTCGAGGAAGGCGTAGAAGCCTGAGCCTCCGAACACCCCGATCTCGGCGGTGCTCACGAAGATCCCTCCTTCTTCGTCGTGGTGGAGGGCGTCGAGGAGTCGCCCGACGTCTCCTTCTTGGTGCCGGCTCCGTCTTTCGACGTCTTCCCGTCGCCGTCCTTGTTCGTCTCGGCCGCGGCCGGCTTGGATTTCTTGCCGTGATCGGTCGCGTAGAACCCGGATCCCTTGAACGAGATCGCGGGCGGCGCGAACACCTTGCGGAGCTCGCCGCCGCACTCGGGGCAGTGCGTCAGCGGGTCGTCGCTCATCTTCTGGACGATGTCGAACGTGTGGCCGCAGTCGCGGCATCGGTACTCGTAGGTGGGCATGGCCGGGCAAGTGTAATTGCGCTCCATCGGTAGACTCGGCCGCCATGACCATCCGGACGGCGGTGATCCCGGCGGCGGGCCTCGGCACGCGGTTCTTGCCTGCGACGAAGGCACAACCGAAGGGCCTGCTCCCGATCGTCGACACGCCGGCGATCCAGCTGGTCGTCGAGGAAGCGATCGGCGCCGGGCTCGACGACGTGATCATCGTCCTGGGTCCCGGACAGGACGCGCTGCGGGCACATTTCGCCCGCGATGCCTCGCTCGAAGCGGAGCTCGACGCGCGCGGCAAGGCCGACGCGCTCGCCGCGGTTCGGCGCGCGACCCGGCCCGAGGTCCGGTTCGTCGTCCAAGAGGAGGCGCTCGGGCTCGGTCACGCCGTGTCGGTTGCGGCGCCGCTCGTGGGTGGCGAGCCGTTCGCCGTGCTCCTCGGCGACGATCTTGTCGACCCGGCGGTGCCGTTGCTTTCGTCGATGCTCGCGGCGTCTGAGCGCGCGGGCGCGTCGGTGATCGCCGCGATGCACGTCGGGCCGCGCGAGATCGCGATGTACGGCTGTATCACGCCGGGCGAAACGGATGGCGAACTCGTCCAGGTGGCCTCGATCGTCGAGAAGCCCGACCCGGCGGAGGCTGCGTCGGACCTCGCCGTCGTCGGGCGCTACGTGTTCACCCCCGGGATCGTCGACGCGCTGGGCACGACGACCACCGGAGCCGGCGGCGAGATCCAGCTGACGGATGCGATCGGCGCGCTCGCCCGAACCGAACGGGTCTTCGCGTACCCCTTCGACCGCGGCCGGTACGACGCCGGCAACCCGCTCGACGCGCTCGAGGCGCAGTTCGCGTTCGCGCTGGCGCGCGAGGACCTCGGGCCGCCGTTGCGCGCCTGGCTCCGCGAGCACCTCGCCGAAGGCTAGGCGTGCGGCGCCGTCCCTGGCAGGGGTGGGAAGACCTTGCGCCGATGCAGCAGCTGCTCGCGCGCGCGTTGCGCGACACCCCGGACATCGCGTTCCTGCATCCGGGCGACCTCGCGTGGTGGGTCGGTTGGCCGCGGCAAACGCACGAGGAGCTCGCCGCGAAGGTGACGATCGTCGAAGACGGCGGTCGCATCGTCGGGTGGCACTACATCGATCGAGACGACGTGAACGAATGGGTCGACGAGGCGGCGGCCGATGCCGACGCCGCGTGGCGGGAGCTCGACATGGCGCTCGAGCCGCACCCGGGCCTTGCTCGGTCGCGCCGCGACGACGACGAGGCCGGCGTCGCTCGGTTGCGATCATCCGGGTACACACCGATGGACGAGGGCATGATCGGGTTCTCGATCGACCTCCGCGAGCTGGACGATGTCGATGCCGACGACCGCGTCCGTCCCGTCGCGATCGGCGACGATCTTCGCCCGCGCGCGTCGGTGACGAAGGCGGCGTTCGGCGTCGACAAGCCGTTCGATCGCTACGTCGAGGAGTACGAAGCGTTCACGCGGTCACCGGCCTACCCGCACGGGTCGGACCTCGTCGCGTGGACCGATGACGGCCGTGCCGCGGCGTGCACGATCGCATGGGCCGACCCCGTCAGCCGCGTGGGCAACTTCGAGCCCGTCGCCGCGCATCCCGACGTCCGTCGCCAGGGGTACGCGACGGCGGTGCTCCGGGAGGGGTTCCGGCGGCTCCGCGACGCCGGCATGGAGCGCGCCGTCGTGTACACGCCGATCGACAACGAGCCCGCGATCGCGCTCTACCGATCGGTCGGGTTCCGAGACGACCACATCCAGCGCTGGTTCGCGCGGTCCTGACGCGACCTGCGGATACACTGCTGCGATGGGGCGTGCCGTGCACGATCACGACTCGGCCGACGGCCTCGTCCCGCTGGAGCGGGCCCGCGAGACCGTCCTGTCGCAGATCCACCCGCTCCCGCCGATCGAGCTGCCGTTGACCGACGCCTACGGCTGCGTGGCGGCGACCGACATCGCCTCCCTCGTCGACCTCCCCGAGTTCGCCTCGAGCGGCATGGACGGCTTCGCCGTGCGGGCCGCCGACGTCGCGAACGCGTCGCCGACGTCGCCCGCCGAGCTCAAGGTGGTCGGCCGCGCGATGATCGGTCACCGTCCCGAGGCGACCGTCGGCATGGGCGAGGCGGTCGCGATCGCGACGGGCGCGCCGATCCCGGCCGGCGCCGACGCGGTCGTGCCGATCGAGAACGCCGAGACCGAGGATGGCGATCTCGTCCGGCTGTTGGAGTCGGTGCCGGTCGGCCGGCACGTGCGGCCGCAGGGCGAGGACGTTCCGGTGGGCACCGTGCTCGTGCCGGCGGGCAAGCGGCTCGGCGCCCCGGAGATCGGGCTGCTCGCCAACGCCGGCGTCCCGCATCCGCTCGTGCACCCACGCCCGCGTGTGATCGTCTTCTCGACCGGCGACGAGCTCATCCCGCCGACCGAGACGCCGGCGTTCGGGCAGGTTCGCGACGCGAACGCGTACACCTTGTTCGGGGCGCTTCGCGAGGTCGGCGCGATCCCGGTGCTCGCGGGCATCGTCCATGACGACCCCGAGGCCTTGCGCGAAGCGGTGTTCAGCTTCGAGATCCAGGCGGATGCGTTCGTCTCGTCCGGCGGTGTCAGCGTCGGCGAGCGCGACGTGGTCAAGGCGGCGTTCTTCAAGCACGGAGACATCGCGTTCTCCAAGGTGGCGATGCAGCCCGGCATGCCGCAAGGCTTCGGGTTCATCGAGGGAAAGCCGTTCTTCGGATTGCCGGGCAATCCCGTGAGCGTGTTCGTGAGCTTCGAGATGTTCGTGCGTCCCGCGATGCTGAAGATGATGGGTCGAGGCCATCTCGGCCGGCCGGAGGTCGCCGCGGTGCTGACGCACGACGTCAGCGGGCCGCGCGACAAGACGGTGTTCGCGCGCGTCGAGCTCGTGCGCGACAGCGACGGGTGGCGCGCCACGCCGACGGGCGGCCGCGGCTCGAACCTGATCTCGACGATCGCGCGCGCCAACGGCCTCGCCGTCCTGCCGCCGGGAGTGGGGACCGCGTCGGCCGGAGAGCGCGTCTCCGTGCTGCTGTTCCGCGCGACGGAGGACTAGTGGCGTCCTCGCAAGCGGGCGCCGACGGCGTCACGCGCATCGTCGAGGTGGGCGCGAAACCCGAGACGGCGAGGGAGGCGACCGCCGAAGGGTGGGTGCACACGACCGCCGACGCCGTGTCCGAGCTCGTCGCCGGAACGAAGAAGGGCTCGCCGATCGAGACGGCGAAGATCGCGGCGATCGGCGGCGTCAAGCGCACGCCCGACCTGTTGCCGCACTGTCACCCGATCCGCGTGACCGGTGTGGACGTGACCGTCGAGCCCGGATCGGACGGACGGATCCACGTCGTGGTCGCGGTGCGGGCGGTCGACCGCACGGGCGTCGAGATGGAGGCCCTGACCGGCGTCGCAGCCGCTGCGCTGTCGCTCTACGACACCGCCAAGGCGTTCGACCGGCGCGCTCGGATCGAGGGCATCCGCTTGCTGGCGAAGTCCGGCGGCAAGAGCGGCGACTTCGTCGCCGACCCTTCGTAACCGGCGTTGCCACCGCTTTCCACAGGACTTCCACATCGTGGGGAAAATCACACCGATGTGCTTTTCGAGCACCACATGTGGTGCTACGGTCCCGGCCCAGCCTAGATGTTGTGTCGGATCCGGGAAGCGACGGACGGGAGGCTGGCCGGTGCAGTGGTTGCTGCTCGGGGTCTTGGTCATCATATGGGCGGCGTTCTTGATCCCGGCCGGATGCAGGCGGTCCGACAGCAGGAGCGTCGAAGACTTCGAACGCAGGATGGAGCTCTTGGCGAACGCAGAGGTGCACGGCACGAACGGCCGTTGGATCGTCACCCCCCGCAAAGGTGTCCGCTTCCTCGGGCCGCGTGAGCGGCAGCAGGCACGGGCTCGCGCGCGTCGGCGGCGCGTGTTCGTCTTCCTGCTGGAGGCGATCGGCCTCACGCTCCTGATCGGCGTCGTTCCGCCGCTCCGCGTCGCATGGGTCGTGTCTGCCGCACTCGGCGGTCTCCTGCTGGTGTACGTGTGGGCGCTGCTCGTGATCAAGGCGCGCTCGGCCGCTGCGCCCGTGCCACGAACCGTGGCTGCGCCGCGACGCATCGTCGAACCACGCCCGACGATCGAACCCGATCAACACGTCGCCGTGTTCGCGGCCGCGGGTTCCTGACGAACGGCGCGAACCCCTCTGCTACGCTGCCCGTCCCGGGGGTGTAGCTCAGTCCGGTAGAGCACTGCGTTCGCAACGCAGGGGTCAGGGGTTCAAGTCCCCTCACCTCCACCGATCACCGTCGCCGCATGGCCCCGAGGAGCGATCCGTGGACCAACGTGTGAGCCTCATCACGCTCGGCGTTGCGGACCTCGAGCGCGCGCGCCGGTTCTACGAGGCGCTCGGATGGGACAGCCCGTCGGTTCCCGAGGACGGCGTCGTCTTCTTCCAGTGCGGCGGGCTGGTGCTCGCGCTGTGGAGCCGTTCCTCCCTCGCCGACGATTCGACCGTCGTGGACGGCGGCGGTTGGGGCGGCGTGACGCTCGCCTATAACGTCGGCGCTGCCGAGGAGGTCGACACGGTCCTCGAGGAGGCGCGCGCGGCCGGAGCCACGATCGGACGGCCCGGCGCCGCCACGGTGTGGGGCGGGTATTCCGGCGTCTTCATCGATCCCGACGGCCATCCGTGGGAGGTTGCGCACAACCCGTTCTGGACCATCGGCCCGGAAGGGGCCATCACGATCTAGCACGGGCTAGGCCCTGCGGTCGTTGCATCGGCCTCCGCGGCAGGGGAGCATCGTGGCCTCGTTCGGCAACGGAAGGGGCTCGGTCATGGGCGACGGCAAGATCAGCTACGCCGGCATCGGCGCGGCGGTCGCCGGGGTCATCGGCATCCTCGGCATCTACTCCCACTGGTGGGAGTCGGACTTCTTCACCTTCAACGGCACGGCCGACATCTCGGGCCAGCTCGCGCTCGGCATGGCGATCGGGCTGTTCGCGATGGGGGCGGCGTACGTGCTGATCTCCGATCCGCAGATCCGCCGGGTGACCGGCGCGCTCGCGACGTTGTTCGCGGTCGTGCTGACGCTCGCCTGCGTGTGGGGCCTCTTGCGGACCGACAACATCGCGCCGACCGCCAACGCGGCGATGGGCCTGTTCGTGTCGGGCTTGGGCGGCGTCCTCGGGATCGCGGCGTGCCTGCTCGTGATGCGCGACACCGCGCAGAGTGAGACCGCGCAAGACATGCCGGCCGCGTCGGACGCGTCGATGGCGTCGGACGCGACGGGGGCAGACACCACCTGAGCACCGATCTGCCGGTCGGGCATCCGTGGTTCGCCGGCGAGGACGCCGGCGGCGGCATCACGCGCCTGTGGGAGCCGTACGTCGACGACATGTTGACGTCGAACGTGTGGCACGTGCCGGGCGCCGACGTCGATCTGATCGTCGACACCGCCAACGGGATCGGCCCGCTCGTGCCGCACGTCGATCCGCTGACCGACGGCAAGCCGGTGATCGCGTTCGCCACGCACGGCCACTTCGATCACGTCGGCGGCCTGCACGAGTTCGCCGACCGACGGGTGCACGCCGCGGACGCGGACGAGACGCGCGCGCCCTTCGCGATGCGGCTGCGTCGCGACGACTTCCCGGAGGGCACCGAGGAGATGTACGCGTACTACGACGTGCCGGTCCCCGACATCGCGCTTCGCGCCGTGCCGTCGGAGGGCTTCGACGTCGCCGGATGGAGCACGCCGGGCGCCGAGGCGACGATGCTCCTGGCCGAAGGCGACACCATCGACCTCGGCGCGCGAACGTTCACGGTCCTGCACACGCCGGGGCACACCGCCGGGTCGGCCTGCTTGTTCGACGAGCACGACGGCACGCTGTTCAGCGGCGACGCGGTGTACGTCGACGCGGCGCTGGATTGGACCGATGGCGATGCGATGCGGGCGTCGCTCATGCGTCTGGCCGACCTCGACGTGCGGATCGTTCATGCTGGGCATGAACGATCCTTCGACGCGGCGGAGCTCAGGGGAACGGTCGACGCATGGGTTGCGCGGCTCGGCGCCTGACGGCGCCGA
>JBJMLQ010000048.1:0-6022 GCA_045805225.1 Actinomycetota bacterium
GGTCTGCGCGTGATCGACGCGACCGAGATGGCGGTCGAGGAGGCCACCGCGTTCGTTCGCGACGGCCACGACGGATGGACGCGCAACGCGTCCGGGTGGCCCGGTCCCGCAGACCCCGGCGATGTCGGCGGCCGACCGACGGTGGTCGCGACGAGCGGCTGCTTCGACCTGCTGCACGCCGGGCACATCCGGATGCTGACCTCCGCGCGCGCGCTCGGCGACCGGCTGGTCGTGTTCCTCAACGACGACGCTTCGGTGCGCCGCACGAAGGGGCCGGGCCGGCCGCTCGTCCCGGTCGCCGAGCGTGCGGAGCTGCTGCGCGCGCTCGCCGCTGTGGACGAGGTGCACATCTTCGGCGAGGACACGCCGGTGCGCGCCCTGTGCGAGGTCCGGCCCGACGTCTTCGTCAAGGGCGGCGACTACCGCGACGTGGAGATCCCCGAGGCCCGCGCGATCGCGGCGTGGGGCGGACGCGTCGTGATCCTTCCCTACGAGGCCGGCCGGTCGACGACCGAGCTGATCAACCGATCCCATGCCGCGGCCTCGTGAGCAGTCGGTCGTCATCTTGCGGGCGCTCGGCCTCGGCGATCTGCTGACGGGCGTCCCGGCGCTCCGCGGTCTTCGCGTGGCGCTCCCGCACGATCGGATCGAGCTGGTCGTGTCGCAGGCCGTGGCGCCGCTCGCACGGCTGCTCGGCGTCGCCGATGAGATCACCACCATCGCGAGCCTGTACGACCACGCCCCCGAGACGGCGCCGTTCCTCGCAGTCAACCTGCACGGCAGCGGCCCGGAGAGTCACGACTGGCTGCTGCGGACGAAGCCGGGCTCGCTCCTCGCGTTCGTCCATCCGTCGATCCCGGCCTCGTTCGGCGGCCCGCGCTGGCGCTGCGACGAGCACGAGGTCGGACGGTGGTGCCGGCTCCTGGCCTCGGCGGGGATCGAGACCGACGCCGCTGACCTGTCGATCCCTGCGCCTGCAGATCCGCTGCCGGCCGACCGCGACCGCGTGGTGGTGCACGTCGGCGCCGGCGCGGGCGCGCGCCGTTGGCCCCCGCGTCGGTGGGTGGAGGTGGTCCGTGGCCTCGTGCGCGATGGCCGCACGCCGTGGCTGACCGGTGATGAGGAGGAGCGACCGATCGCACTGTTCGTCGCCGAGGAGGCCGGTCTCGCCCCGGATCACGTGCTCGCCGGACGCACCGACGTGGTCGAGCTCGCCGGCGTCGTCGCCGGCGCGCGCCTCGTGCTGGCGGGCGACACCGGCGTCGGCCACCTCGCGACGGCGCTGGGTCGGCCGTCGGTGCTGTTGTTCGGCCCCACGCCGCCGAGCCGCTGGGGGCCGCCGCCCGGCGACCGCCACGTCGTGCTCTGGAAAGGCACGACGGGCGACCCCCACGCGGACGAGCCCGACCCGGGTCTGCTCGAGATCACCGTCGACGAGGTCCTCGAGGCGGCCGCGGCCGTCTGACGCGGCGTTTCCGCCGGACGACACTGGGTAGACGCCACACCATGCGGATCGGCTACAAGCTGTGCAGCGAGGAGCGGGATCCGCTCGGCCTGGTCGACGACGCACGACGGGCCGAGAGCGCCGGGTTCGACTTCGCCGCGATCTCCGATCACTACCACCCGTGGATCGACGCCCAAGGCGAAAGCCCGTTCGTGTGGACCTCGATCGGCGCGATCGCCAGCGCGACGGAGCGGATCACGATCGGCACCGCGGTCACGTGCCCGACCGTGCGCCAGCATCCGGCGCTGGTGGCGCAGGCCGCCGCGACCGCCGCGTGCCTGCTGCCGGGGCGCTTCTTCCTCGGCGTCGGCACCGGCGAGCGGCTGAACGAGCACATCTTCGGCGACCCGTGGCCCGCGGCGGCCGTCCGCCGGGAGATGCTCGCCGAGGCCGTCGAGGTGTTCCGCGAGCTCTGGTCGGGCGAGCTGACCACGTTCGACGGCCGCTATTACACGGTCGACACCGCCCGGCTGTACACGCTGCCGAACGAGCCGATCCCGCTCTACCTCGCCGCGAGCGGCACCGAGGCGGCGTCGCTCGCGGCCCAGCTCGGCGACGGCCTGATCGTGGCCGGCGACACGCGCGACGCGCTCCGCACCTACATCGACGAAGGCGGCGACGGGCCGCGCCTGGCGGAGATGCTGGTCAACGTCGAAGACGATGAAGATCGCGCGCTCGCCACCACGCACGAGAAGTGGCCGAACCCCGCGATCCCCGGCGAGCTGTCTGCCGAGCTCCCGCTGCCGCGGCACTTCGAGCAGGCTGCAAGCGGCGTCCAACCCGAGGACCTTCGCGGCAAGGTCCTCACGGGCACGAACGTGGACACGTACCTGTCGCAGATCTCCGAGCTGTCGAGCGCCGGCTACACGCACGTCTTCCTCCATCAGGTCGGCGCCGACCAGGACGCGTTCTTCCGGTTCGCGAGCGAGCGTCTGTTGCCCGCCGTCCGGTCGACGAACGAGGCCGCCTGACGGTTCAGGTGTGGGGCGGCCGAGCACCGGGTACGACCAGCTGGAGGCAAAGGAGGAAGCGATGCAACCGTGGGTGTGGGTGATCATCGCCGTTGCGGCGGTGCTGTTCTTGCTGTTGTTGTTCCGGCGTCCGGGGCGCCGGGCGGTGGCCGGCGGCGCAGCCGCCCGGCCGATGCGACCGATGCGGCCGTGGCGCAGGCGCGCACGGCGCTACTAACGAAGAGACGTTCCGAACACCCCGGCCTTCCAGCTGAACGGGTGGTCCGACGCCCCCTCGCCTTCGGCGAGGGGGCGCCGGCGCGTCCGGGGTCAGCGAAGGAGCGGCGCCACGTCCTCGGCGAAGATCCGCATCGTCTCGCGCTGGATGGCCGCGTCCATGCCCGGCCAGTACAGGTCGGCGACGAAGTGCACCTCGATGCCGGCGGCGTCCTGGTACGCGCGGATGCGGTCGGCCACCTCCTGCGGGGATCCGAGCACGATCTCCTGGCGCAGGCTCGACGCGTCTGCCGGCGTCATCGGCGGCGGCGATGCGGACGGGCCACTGCGC
Organism: Actinomycetota bacterium; assembly: GCA_045805225.1. Taxonomy (GTDB): domain Bacteria; phylum Actinomycetota; class UBA4738; order UBA4738; family HRBIN12; genus AC-51. Next base: position 3,023 of record JBJMLQ010000048.1, read on the forward strand.
AGCCGTGCGGCTTCCATGTCGTCGTATTTCCACGACATGTAGCGCAGCGACGGCGCAACCAGGTCCCACGCGTCGGGACCGTTCCAGGCGAACGTCGACATGTGCAGCCCGACGGCGAACGGGCGGCCGTCCCGCTCGTCGAGCGCCATGCGGACCTGTTCCCCGAACGCCTCTGGCGTGTCGCCGCCGGCGAGGAACCCGTCGGCGATCCGGCCGGCGCGGCGAACGGCTCGCTCCGCCCACGCGCCGATCCAGATCGGCGGGCCACCCTGCCGAGCCGGCCGCGGTGTGACGATCACCTCGGTGCCCGCGGACGCCACCGGCTCGCCGGCCCACGCACCGCGCAACACCGCGACGGCCCGCTCGAGCCGGTGCGCTCGTTCCGCGAGCGACACGCCGAAGCCCTCGAACTCCTCGGCGCGCCACCCGAGGCCGAGCCCGAGGATCAGTCGGCCGCCCGAGATCAGGTCGACCGTCACGGCGTCCTCCGCGACCCGGATCGGGTCGTGCAGCGGGATCAACAGCAGGCCGGTGCCGATCTCGACGCGGCTCGTCCGAGCGGCGATGCCGGCGCACAACGGCAACAACGACGGCGCGTACCCGTCGTCCACGAAGTGGTGCTCCGACGTCCACACCGAATCGAATCCGAGCTCCTCGGCGTACACCGCGAGGTCGAGCGCGTCGGCGTACAGCTCCACGTCGCTACGGAGGTCGCCGGGGAGGCGCTGCACGTCAGCAGGCCGAACCCGAGGCGCATGCCTGCACCCTACCGGCGGCGCCCGCAAACGCGCATCGCGCGTGGCGCCTACGATGCCGCGCGTCATGGAGCCCGCGCCCGACGCCGCGCTCGTCGACCTGCGTCTGCGCAGGCTGTACGCGCTCGCGTGGTTCGTCGCCTCGGGCTTCATCCCGTTCTTCGTCCTGTGGCTGAACGGCCGCGGGTTCTCTCCGACCGAGATCGGCCTCGTGCTTGGCGCGAGCGCACTCGCGTCGATCGCCGCGGCGCCGTTCTGGAGCCACGCCGCCGACCGCAGCGCCGGAACGACCCGGGCGCTGCAGTGGGCGCTGATGTCCGCGACGGTGTCGACGCTGATCCTCGCGCTCACCGGATCGGTCCTCGGCGCGACGATGGCGGCGGTCGCGCTGTTGTCGGCGTCGACGTCGGCGGTGACGCCACTCACGGACGCGCTCGCCGTTCAGATGCTCGGGCGCGAGCGGCTCCACACCTACGGCAGATACCGGCTGTGGGCGAGCGTCGGCTGGGGCGTCGGCGCGATCGCGCTCGGGGCGCTCTTCCAGTGGAGCGGACTCGAGTGGATGATCCCGGTCTACGCCCTCGGGCTCGGCGCCTGCGCCGTCTACGTCGGTCGGTTCCCGAAGGTGCGGCCGGCGCCCGCCGAGGCGGCGTCGCGGCTCGGGTCGTTCGGCGATGCGCTCACGCATGTCCCACGCTTCCCGCTGTATCTCGCCGGGCTCCTGTTGTTCGGCGCGGCCCAGCACGCGGCGTGGGACTTCGTGCCGCTTCGCATCGAGTCCGGCGGCGGCGGCCCGTTCCTCGTCGGGGTGGCCGCGGGCGTGTCGGCGTTCGTCGAGATCCCGTTCATGCGGTCGAGCGGTTCCCTGATCACCCGGTTCGGCACCCGGCGGCTGTTCGCGGCGGGCGGCGCCGTCTACGTCGCGGCCTCGCTCGGCTGGTCGCTCGTCTCGGCCCCCGCGGCGGTCACCGCGATCCGCATCGCGGTCGGCGTCGGCTTCGGGCTCGTGTACGTGAGCGTCGTGGTCATGACCGGCACGCTTGTGCCGGACCGGCTGCGCAACACCGGCCAGACGCTCGCGCAGATGTGCACCGCGGCGCTCGCGCCGATCCTCGGCAGCGTGATCGGTGGCTGGGTGTACCAGCATGTCGGACCGTCGCAGCTGTTCGTCGGCTCCGCCGTCGGCTTGACCGTCGCCATCGCGATCGTGTGGGTCGCCACGCGAGGGCTGGCATCGAAGCGCCCGGTCCCGGACCTCGGCGCGGTCGATCCGGACGACAACGCCCGATAGCGCACCGGCCGCGCGCGCGTGCATGCATGCGCGGGTTGGGGGTACGGTGGCTTTACCGGCATCGCCCCGGACCTCACCCTCGAGAGGAGCCCCCTGATGCGAGTCCGCTGGTTCGTCCGTTCTCTCGTCGCCCTCGCCGCGGTCGCGCTCGCGATGCCTGCGTTCGCCGGGGACGCGCCACGACCGATCACACGCGCCGAGCGCAACCCCGCGAACGCGCTCGCGCCGGCGGGCACGAAGAGCCTCGCCAAGGGTGGGATGGGCCAGTACGTCCATCCGTCGAACCCCATCTGCACGCAGACCTGGCACCAAGGAAACGTCTACCGGACGGACTGCGAAGGCAACGCGCCCGACAACGAGACGTCGATCGCGATCGACCCGACGGACCCGAACCGTGTCCTCGGCGCGGCGAACGACTATCAGTTCACCGACATCCCCGGCGGCGGCAACGGCGGGAACTCGCTGTACACGCGCGCGATGCTCTCGACGGACGGCGGCCACACGTGGGTGACGCATCCGGTCCCGTACAAGCAGTTCCGCGCGACCGGGGATCCGGCCATCGCCTACGACGCAGACGGCCGCGCCTACCTCGGCACCCTCGGCTTCGGCTACTCCAACGGCGGCTCCGCCTTCCGCAACCCCGACATCCTCGTCTCACACTCCGACGACGGCGGGTCGCATTGGTCCCGGCCGTCCGTGGTCGCCGTCGGTCCCGGGTCATGGATGACGCCCGGACCGTCGCAGGACAAGGACATGATCACCGCGTGGGGGCACGGCAACGCGCTCATCACGTGGACGCGCTACCTCCTCGGCAAGCACGGCGCCGTCATCCAGTCGCCGATCTACGCGTCGATCACGCACGACGGCGGCAACACCTGGTCCACGCCCACCGAGATCAGCGGCGCCGCGTCGTTCTGCGAGGGGTCGGGCCCCGGCCCGGCCGACGCGTGCAAC
>JBJMLQ010000049.1:0-6648 GCA_045805225.1 Actinomycetota bacterium
GAGATCGTCCTGGCGCGCTGCGCCGCCGCGACGCCGCCCGGATGGGCGACGGTGCGCCTCGCTGAGGTCGTCAAGGCGATGGAAGAGTCGACCGGCCGCGAGAATCGCGTCGAGCACGCCGTGATCGATGCGGTCGAGTGCGCCGTGCTTGCGGGTCACATCGGTGAACGCTTCGAGGCGACGGTCGTCGATCAGAAGGAGCATGGGGTCGTCGTCCAGATCCCGACGCCGGCGGTGGTGGCGCCGCTCGCGGCCCGGCGACCGCTCGGAGAGCGCGTCGGCGTCGTCCTCGAGGCGGTCGACCCGGTCGCTCGGCGTATCGAGCTCGAGCCGGTCGCCTCGGAGACGACCCTGCCGAGCGATGGTCACGAACAGGAGGGAACGCGATGACGACGGTGGCAGCTGCGATCACGATCTCGCTCGACGGGTACATCACCGGTCCGAACGACGGGCCGGGGAACGGCTTGGGCGACGGCGGCGAGCGATTGCACTACTGGGTCTTCGGCGGCCCGTGGACCTACGAGTCCGAGCCGAAGGGCGAGGCTACGGGCGCGGACAAGGAGTACCTCGACGAAGGGATGACCGGTGTCGGCGCCGTCGTCATCGGGCGGGGGATGTACGAGGCCGCGGACGCGTGGGGTGGCGAGAACCCGTTCGGTGTGCCGCTCTTCGTCGTGACGCACCACCCAGACGACGCGCCGAGCGAGGGCGGATTCAGCTTCGTGGATGGCCTGGACGAGGCGATCACGCGGGCACGCCAGTCCGCGGGCGCCAAGGACATATCAATCGGAGGAGGCGCGGACGTGATCCGTCAGGCACTTCGCGCCGGGCATGTGGACGAGCTCGCGATCTCGATCGCGCCGGTCATCCTTGGCGGTGGGAAGCGCCTGTTCGACGGGTTCGAGCGATCGATGAACCTGGAGCACAAAGCCCTGCTCCAATCACCGTTCGCCACGCACATCACCTATCGCCTCGCCCGCTGACCTGCGTCGGGAAGGTCCGGGCTCGACCTACAGAACCCTGCCCATCCGCCGATGTCTCATCTATGGCAGCCTCGGAACTCCAGATGGAGATAGACCAGTTGGAACGTCGGTTCCGCGAGTGGGTCCGCAAGGGGATGACCGCGCCGGCTCCGTCGTTCGATGCGCTGAGGGATAGTTCGGACTACCTCCCGGCCGACGTGATCGACATGCTTGCCGCACAGCGGGGACTGACGTCCTTCTGGACGTACGGCCAAGCCGTGAGACAGCTCACGGGCGAGCCGCCAAGCTCAGTCGTGCGTCGATAGGAACCGTCGGCCGAACGCGTCAGCCGGACTTCGCCACGGTCAGAAGCACGGCGGCGTCTTCCAACGCCTCGAGCGTGTGGCGGGCGTCCGGCACGAGCAGGACGGTTCCTTTGCGGCCCTCCCACGTTGAATCGCCCGCCGACAGCTTGACGCGTCCCTCCAGGACCTGCACCGTTGCCTCGCCCGGGCTCGCGTGTTCGTTGTGCACGACGCCCTTCATCATGGCGATCACCGTCTGACGAAGCACCTTCGAATGCCCGCCGACGATGGTCTCCGCGCTCCGGCCGCTGTCAGTGTTCGCAGCTCGCTTGAGCTCCTGGCGAGCGAGGGCGTCGAGTGACAGCTTCTGCATGTCGCTCATTGTGCGCCTGCGACAGGCTGCACGGCAAACGCGATGACCTGGCTCGCCGACAAGCGGCGGCAGCCCGGCCCAAGACCGGGCCGGGCTGCACACCCGGGCGGAGCCGCGCCGTCTATGCCGGTGGCGTCGTGAATCCGACGTTCTGCATGCGCAGCTCGAGCGTGGGATTGATCGTCGAGCCGACGACGTTCTTCTGCATCAGGTAGTTGATCGTCTCGTAGTGCGCGAAGACGATCGGCGCGTCCTCGAACACGATCTGCCGGATCTGCTTATACAGACCGAACCGCGTCTGATCGTCGGTCTCCGTGCGCGCCTGGTCGATCAGCTTGTCGACCTGCGGGTTGGAGTACCCGGTCGAGTTGATGTCGCCTCCCGTGTGGATCACCAGCGCGTAGAAGTTGTCCGGATCGATCGTGCGCTCCTGGTACGCGGAGGTGATCTGGTAGGTCCGCTTGACGAAGGCGTTGAACCACACGCCGACCTCGACCTGCTTGATGTTCATCTTGATCCCGACGGCCTCCAGCTGCTGCTGCATCACCTCGCCGGTCTTCAACAGCTCGGGGTACTGCGGCAGACCGAGGTACTCGACCTCCAAGGGCGTTTGCACGCCCGCCTGCTGGAGCAGCGACTTGGCCATGTCCGTGTTCGGCGTGACCAGTGGGGAGCCGTCGAACCAGCTCGAGCCGGTCGGCACCTCCTCGATCCCGGACTCGCCGGCGCCGAAGTACGCGACCTGGCGGATCGCGTCGCGGTCGAGCGCCCAGTACACGGCCTGCCGGACGAGCTTGTTGTCGAACGGTGGCTGCGTCGTGTTCATCGCGATGTAGTCGGGGATCCCGGCCGTCGCCGACGTCACGTAGGTGTACGAGGGGTCGCTCTTCAGCGTGTTCAGCTGCTGGAGCGGCACCGCGTCGGACCAGTTCAGATCGCCCGACTGCAGCGCATCGATCCGGCTCTGGTCGACGTTGAGGAACTTGAACTGGATCCCGTCGAGGTAGGGCTTCCCGGACTCGAAGTAGCTGTCGTTCTTCTTCAGGGTGATGTGGTCGCCCTGCACCCATTCCACGAACTCGAACGGTCCGGTCCCGACCGCGTTGCGCGACGGGTCCTTCGCCTCGATCGCGGCCTGGTTCACGATCTCGCCGTTGTTCGCGATGTTGGACAGGAACGGCCCGAACGAGGTCTTCAGGTGGAACGTCACCTGGCTCGGCCCGCTCGCCTCGACCTTGGAGATGGCGTCGTACAGCGGCGCGTACGAGCTCGCCGTCTTCGGATCGAGGATCCGCTCGAACGTGTAGACGACGTCGTCCGGTCCGAACGATTCGCCGTTGTGGAACTTCACGCCGTCGACCAGGTCAAAGACCCACGTTTTGTCGTCGGGCGCGGTCCACTTCGTGGCGAGCTGCCCGTAGAACTTGTTGTTCTCGTCGAGGTCGATCAGCTTGTTGAAGATGTTGTCGTAGACCTGCGCGCCCGTGTAGATCGTCGACGTCGCGGGGTCGATCGTGTCGGGCTCGCCGGTCAGCGCCGCCTGCAGCGTGCCGCCCGCCGTCGGCGCGCCCGTGGCCGGCGCGGCGCTCGACCCGGTCGTCGTGCTGCTCGAGTTCGTGCACGCCGCGAGCACCGCGCCCAGGCTGGTGGCGCTGAGCGCCAGGGTGCTGAACCCGGCGGCGCGCGCCATGAACGAACGGCGCGAGATGTTGCCGGTCAGGAAGCTCCGAGCCAGACGTTCCGCCCGCTGTTCCTCGTCGTTGCGTTGCATATTCCCCCCTCTCTTCCGCTCAGCGGTGCTCGCCGAGCCATCCCAGATACGTGCGGTTGAACTCCGTTGGGTGCTCCCACATCGATGCATGGCCTCCCTTCGACGTCGCCCAGTCCGCCTTGGGGAGGCCCTCGTGCAGCTTCTTCGAGAGCGAGACGGGGATCAGGATGTCCTCCTCACCTGCCATCACGAGCACGGGGAAGCCCTGGATGCGCTCGAGGCGATCCGTCGTGTCGTGGGCCTGGATCACGTTGAGCTGCGCGAGGTAGGCCTCGACCGACATCGGCATCGACGCCATCTCCGACTCGAACTCCTTCAGCTCGTCCTCCCGTTCCCAGAAGAACTCCTGCGTGAAGGCCCACAGCGTGACGTCGCGCATGATGAACGGGACACCGTTGATGGCGGCCATGTCGTGCCACATCGAGAACATCCGCGAGCAGAACGGGCCGGGCTCGGCGTACGTGCTCGAGAACGTCGCGCTCTTGAGATCACCGCCGTAGTTGATCGCGTACTCCTGCGCGATCATGCCGCCCATCGACGTGCCCATCAGATGGAAACCGGTGAGCCCGACCTCGTCGATGACCGCCTTCGCGTCGTCCGCGAGCATGCGGCTCGTGTACGGACCGGGCGGTGCGCTCGACTTCCCGACGCCGCGGTTGTCGATGCGGAGCACGCGATAGCCGGCGCCCAGGAAGTCCTCCATCTGGAGGATCCAGGTCTCGAGGTCGTCCGCGAGCCCGTTGATCATCACGATCGTGTCGGGACCGTCGCCGTCGAGCTCGTAGTGGAGTTCGATGCCGTTCGCGCTGGTCATGGGCATGGCGTGTGCTCCTTCCTAGTTGGCCGAGCGTTCCAGCTCGGCACGGGCGACGTGGCATGCGGCCGTGTGGCCGGTGCCGAACACGGTCATCTCTGGCTCGTCGACGGCACACCGATCGATCGCGACGGGGCAGCGAGTGCGGAACCGGCATCCCGATGGCGGCGAGATCGGGCTCGGGATCTCACCCGTGAGCGGCGCGGCGGCGATCGGCCGCTCGGGATCGGGGTGGGGGATGGCCTGCAAGAGCGCCTGGGTGTACGGGTGACGCGGGTCGCGGAACACCCGGTCGGTCGGGCCCGTCTCCACGATCTTCCCGAGGTACATCACGGCGGTCCGGTGGCTGATGTGCTGGACGACCGCGAGATCGTGCGCGACGAACAGGATCGCCAGCCCGAGGTCACGCTGCAGCTCGGCGAGCAGGTTCAGCACCTGTGCCTGGACCGAGACGTCGAGGGCCGATACCGGTTCGTCGGCGACGATCAATCGGGGCTCCGGCGCGAGCGCCGCCGCGATCCCGATCCGCTGGCGCTGCCCGCCTGACAGCTCGTGCGGCCGCCGGCGCGCGAAGGACGGATCGAGCCCGACCCGGTCGAGGAGTTCGATCACCCGCTCGTGACGCTCCCCTTTGGTGCCGGTCTTGAACGCGTCGAGCGACTCGCCGACGCTCCGGCCGATCCGCCAGCGCGGGTCGATCGAGCTGAACGGGTCCTGGAACACCGGCTGGATCTCTTTCCGGAACCACGCGAGCTGACGGCCCTTCAGGCCGGTCACGTCTCGGTCGTCGAACACGACCCGCCCGGCGGTGACGTCGGTCAGACGCAGCACGCACCGCGCGAGGGTGCTCTTCCCGGAGCCCGACTCGCCGACGATCGCGAGCACCTCCCCGGGGTGGATCTCGAGGTCGACCCCGTCGACCGCGTGCACGACGGCGTCGCTCCCGAGCAGCCCGCGGTCGGTGGCGAAGTGCTTCACGAGACCCTCCACGCGCAGGATCGGCGAGCCCGGCCGCTTCGGCGCGATCTCGTCGGAGAACGCCACCTGGCTCACGCGGCACCTCCCGCAGAGGCGTGGTCATGGCGGCCGGCGTCCTTCGTTGCGTCGGACAGCCAGCACGCGATCAGATGGTCGTCCGTCTCGTGCGCGAGCGGCGGCACGTTGACGCACTCCCGCATCACGTACGGGCAGCGCGTCGAGAAGCGGCACCCCGGCGGCGGGTCCGTGAGGTTGGGCACCCGCCCGCCGATCACCCGGAGCGACCCCGGTGCCTGCTGCCCGGACGGGAGGGCGGCCAAGAGCGCCTGCGTGTACGGGTGCCTCGGGGACCGGAAGATCTCCGCGACGGGGGCGACCTCGACGAGCTGGCCCGCGTACATCACGCCGACGCGGTCGCAGATCTGGGCGACGACGCCGAGGTCGTGCGTGATGAGCACGATGGTGGTCCGCAGCCGTTTGCGCAGATCGCGAAGCAGGTCGAGCACCTGCGACTGGATCGTGACGTCCAACGCGGTCGTCGGTTCGTCCGCCAACACGAGCGATGGTTCGTTCGCCAGGGCGGTCGCGATCACGACGCGCTGGCGCATGCCGCCGGACAGCCGGTGGGGCGGGTCGTCGTAGCGGCGTTCGGCCTCCGGGATCCCGACGTCGGCGAGCAGGGCGAGCGCCCGTTCACGCGCCACGTGCTTCGCGACGTCCCGATGCGCCGTGATCGTCTCGGCGACCTGTTCGCCGATCGGGAACGTCGGGTCGAGCGAGGTCATCGGGTCTTGGAAGATCATGCTCATCCGGTCGCCGCGGAGCTGCCTGAGCTGCTCCGCGGGCAGCTCGAGGAGCTCGCGGTCGCTGAACCGGACGGAACCCGTGACCGTGGCGCTCGTCGGCAGCAAGCCCATCAGCGCCATCGCGAGGGTGGTCTTGCCGCACCCGGACTCGCCGACCAGGCCGAAGATCTCTCCCTCGTGGACCGTCAGGGACACGTCGCTCACGGCGGAGACCGTGCCGTCGTCGGTGGCGAAGCCGACGTCGACGTGCGCAAGGGTCAGCAGGTCGCTCACTCGGTGACCCCCTTCGGGTCGAGGCGCGCCCGGAGCCCGTCGCCGAGGAGATTGAAGGCCAGCACGGTGATCGCGATCGCGAGCCCGGGGAAGACCTCGACCCACGGCGCCTGCGTCAGCACGTCGCGCCCGTCGGCGAGCATCGAGCCGAGCGAGGAGGTCGGCGGTTGCACGCCGAGCCCGAGGAACGACAGCGCGGCCTCGATCTGGATCGCGAACCCCATCAGGATCGTCGCCTGGACGATCGCGGGACCGATCGCGTTGGGCAGGACGTGGCGCGTGATGATCGACGGCGTCCGGGTGCCGCGTGCCCGCGCTGCCTCGATGTACGTTTGCGCGACCACGACCAGCGTCGAGCTCCGCACC
>JBJMLQ010000050.1:0-5935 GCA_045805225.1 Actinomycetota bacterium
ACGCCAGTGCAAACGACGCTGAAGAACGGCACGACCATCACCCGGGTCGGGATCGAGCTGTCCGGTGTGAAGGAGCCACCGCTGGTGGCCTTCGTACACGCGGGCGGGCAGGTGTGGGACACGACGGTCGCCGCTGTTGCGGGCCTCGCTCACGTATTCGGCCCATCGGGGGTTCACGCCATGCTGAGTTCGCTGTTCACGGACGCGCCGCGAAACGGCGACGGAGCGGTCTCGCTCGTCGGAGCGTCTCAAGCCGCGGGCCATGCCGGGTCCCAAGGCGCCTGGGCCTACTTCTTCAGCCTGTTCGCGACGGTGGTGTTGTTCATCGGCCTCGTGAACCTTCTTCCCCTGCCGCCACTCGACGGGGGACATGTCGCCATCGCCCTCATCGAGAAGGTGCGAGGACACGCCATCGACATGAAGAAGGTGGTGCCCGTCTCGGCCGTGGTCCTGCTTATCCTCGGGTTCTTCTCGATCTCGGCGATCATCCTCGACATCTGGAAGCCCATCCCCGGCACCTAGGCTGACCTGGGCGAACGCCACGAGCCCGTCACAGTTTCTCCATCGCACGACCGTTCGCGCGCAACCCCTCCCGCGTACGATGAGCGCGTGAGCGAACAGACGATCCTCGTCGTCGACGACGAGGAGGCGATCGCCGAAGCGGTGCGGGCGCGCTTGGAGTCGGAGGGGTACCGCGTCATCGTGGCCGCCGACGGCCCCGAGGCGATCCAGGCCGCCTCGGAGCAGCATCCCGACCTCGTCGTGTTGGACCTGATGCTGCCGGGCATGGACGGGCTCGAGGTGTGCAAGCAGATCCAGCGCGATGGGTGGACGCCGGTGCTGATGCTGACGGCGAGGGCCGAGGAGGCCGACAAGGTCGCCGGATTCGCGGTCGGCGCCGACGACTACCTGACCAAGCCGTTCAGCCTTCGCGAGCTCACCGTGCGCGTGAAGGCGATCTTGCGCCGGGTCGATCGCATCAAGGGCGCCGCCGAGCCCGCCGGCGCGATCGAGCGCAACGGGATGATGATCGACGCCGCCCGTCGCCGCGTCGAGGTCGACGGCGCCGAGGTCGGCCTCACGCCGCTCGAGTTCGAGATCCTGTTGACCCTCGCGCGTGACCCCGGCGTGGTGCTGAGCCGCGACGCGCTGATGGACGGCGTCTGGGGCTACCGCGACTACGCGGGCGGACGGGTGGTCGACTCTCACGTCGCGCGCATCCGCCGCAAGCTCGGTGAGGACGGTAACGAGCCGCGGTTCATCCGCACCGTGCACGGCGTCGGATACGCGTTCAAGGAGTGAGTCGGGTGGGGATGCGGCCCCTTGAACGCTTCGGGTCGATCCGCGCCAAGCTGGGCTCGGTCATCGTGCTCGCGGTCGCGCTCACGTTGCTCGTCAGCTACCTGGTGATCGGGTTTGCGCTGCGGAACTCCCCGCGCGATAGCGAAGCGATCGACGCGCTTGCGACCGCGCGCCAGGCAGCGATCGGTCAGCTCGCCGATATCCCGGGGGACACCGAGATCGTGTGGCGCAACGCCGACGGCTCGGTGTCCTCGATCGAGGGCCACCAGTTCAGCTTCCTGAACGACCCGCCGACCGACCGCGTTCCCCGTTGGGGCGTGATCGGCAACGTCACGTGGGCGACCGTCCCATTAGCCGACGGCGGATATGTCACCGCGATGCAGCCCGCGTTTCGCCGAGGTTCGCTCGGGCGGATCTCTGCGACGTTGGGGTTCCTGCAGAGCGTGTGGTGGCAGTTCCTGGTCGCAGGGATCGTCGCCGGGTTGATCTCTCTGTTGATCGCTCGCTGGCTCGCGCGCGGGATGACGCAACCGCTGCGCGACATGGCCTTCGCCGTCCGTCGGATGGAGGTCGGCGACTACACGGCCCGCGTCGAGACGCGCAGCCGCGACGAAGTCGGACAGCTGGCGACCGCGTTCAACCGGATGAGCGCCGAGCTGGAGCTCTTGGAGCGATCGCGGCGAGACCTCGTCGCCAACGTCTCGCACGAGTTGAAGACGCCGATCACGGCGATCCGAGCGCACCTCGAGAACCTCGCCGATGGGATCGAGCAGCCCGACCGCGAGACGATGCAGGTGATGCTCAACCAGACGGAGCGGCTCGGACGGCTGGTCGACCAGCTCCTGGACCTGTCGAAGCTCGAGAGCGGCGAGGTGCCGCTGCAGCTCGAACCTATGGCACTCTCGCCTGCGATCGATCAGGTGCTGTCGGAGTTCTCGGTCGGCCGCGCCGTGACGGACGTGTCGCTGACCGCCGACGTGCCCGAGGACCTCGCCGTCGAAGCGGACCGCGAGCGGATCCACCAGGTCTTGTTCAACCTCGTCGACAACGCGGTGCGGTTCACGCCGCCCGGGGGAGGGGTGACGATCCGCGCGTGGCGCGAGGACGACCGCGTCCAGGTCGAGGTCCACGACACCGGCGTCGGCGTCGCGCCCGAGCACCTCTCGCGCCTGTTCGAGCGGTTCTACCGCGCCGATCCCGCTCGCTCGCGCGACGACGGCGGCGGCACGGGCATCGGCCTTGCGATCGCACGATCGATCGTCGAAGGCCACGGCGGCCGGATCACGGCGGCGAGCCAGCCGGGAAACGGCGCCACCTTCACGTTCGATCTTCCCGCAGCTCACGCCGCGGTGCCCGCCAGCGACAGGAGGACCGCGCCGTGAAGTCCACGACCACCGCCGTGACCGTCAGCGCCGACGCCCGGTACGGGTACCTCGATCTGACCGACGACCTGCGCCGCGCGATCAAGGACGCTGCCATCACCGACGGGATGGCCGTCGTGTTCTGCGCCCACACGACGTGTGCGCTGCTGATCAACGAGTGGGAGGACGGCGCGCTGGCCGACTTCCGCCGGCACGTGACCGAGGCGGTCCCGCACGAGGGCGTGTACTACCAGCACGACGACTTCGACATCCGCACCCAGAACCTCCACGAGGACGAGCGCAAGAACGGGCACGCCCACGTCAAGGCGATGCTGCTGTCCGCGACGTCTCACGCGATCCCCGTCATGGCCGGGGAGCCGGCGTTCGGCACCTGGCAGCGGCTGATCTTCTTCGAGATGGACGAGCCCAAGGACCGCACGATCACGTTCCACGTGTTCGGCGGTTAGACCCGCCCCTCACGCGCCGGCTGGGAGACTGGGTTCAGAGATGATCGAACGGCGAAAGTCCCGGCAGCTGCAGCTCGGCCGCGTCGCGATCGGCGGCGACGCACCGGTCTCGGTGCAATCGATGACGACGACCAAGACCGCCGACATCAACGCCACCCTGCAGCAGATCGCCTCGCTCGTGGCGACCGGCGTCGACATCGTGCGGGTGGCGGTTCCCCACTGGGAGGACGCCGAGGCGCTGGTCGCGATCGCCGCCAAATCGACCGTGCCCGTGGTCGCCGATATCCACTTCCAGTGGAAATACGCGATGGCCGCCCTCGAGGCCGGCATCCAGGGTCTGCGGATCAACCCGGGAAACATCAAGTACCACGACAAGGTGCGGTTGATCGCTCGCGAGGCGAAGGCCCGAGGCGTGCCGATCCGGATCGGCGTGAACGCCGGGTCCCTGGAGAAGGAGTTGCTCGAGAAGTACGGGTCGCCGACGCCCGAGGCGCTCGTCGAGTCGGCGATGCATGAGGCCGGCATCCTCGAGGACGAGGACTTCTTCGACATCAAGATCAGCGTCAAGCACTCGAACCCCGCGGTGATGATCGAGGCCTACCGGCAGTTGGCCGAGGCGTGCGATTACCCGCTGCACCTCGGCGTGACGGAGGCCGGTCCGATGCCGATGGGCGGCGTGAAGTCGGCGGTCGGGATCGGGACGCTGCTCGCCGAAGGCGTCGGCGACACGATCCGCGTGTCGCTCACCGATGATCCGGTCGAAGAGGTGAAGGTCGGCAACGCCATCTTGCAGTCGCTCGGCCTGCGTGAGCGCGGGCTCGACCTGGTCGCGTGCCCGTCGTGCGGCCGCGCCGAGGTCAACGTGCTGGAGCTCACCAAGAAGGTCGAGGCCGCGATCCACGCCGAGGAGTTCGACGTGCCGATCCGGGTCGCCGTGATGGGTTGCGTGGTGAACGGGCCCGGCGAAGCCCGCGAGGCCGACGTGGGGATCGCGAGCGGCAACGGTCTCGGGTTCGTGATCCGTCGCGGCGAGACCGTCGCGAAGGTGCCCGAGGACGAGCTGGTCGACGCGCTGCTCGCCGAGGCACGCACCGTGGCGGCCGAGAAGGCGGCCGACCGCGCCGACTGACGCTCGGCTACTCCGCGTCGAACGGCAGGACCGCGTCGAGTCCGTCCGGGACGGTGTCGGACGCGCGCCGCCGGGGCAGGGGCTGCGGCTCGATCGGTGGGCGCTCGAGCACAGGAACGCGGATCCACGAGACCACGACGTCGATCCACACGAGGTTGCGCAGCACGACGAGCCACGGCACCCACGCGGCGGGCGCCGTCGCGTGGTCGCGCCAGACGATCGCGATCACGCCGGTGAGCGCGATGGCGACGGCCGCGACGCCTGCGGTGTGCCGCTCGTCGTCATCGCCGTCGAGCGCGAGGGCGGCGAACGGCAGCAGCCACGCGGCGGCCTGCATCGACAGGATCGGCGCGAAGACGCCGAGGGCCGCGACCGCGGCGAGCGAGGCCGCGCCCATCGGGTCGCGCCGGTCGATCGCCGCCCGTCGCCAGATGAAGACCTCGACCAGCAGCAGCGCCACGCCGAGCACGGCCTTCATCCACGTGGCGACGTCGCCGATCCGCAGCGCGTCGGCCTCGCGGTAGGCGTCGCCACGGTGCCAGATCCACAGGAACGACCCGATCACGCTCTCGACGTGCCAGCCGCGCGTGTCGCGGAGCGACAGCACCTGGAAGGGTCCCTTGACGCCGCCGGTCAGGTACCACCACAGCCCGAGGACGATGCACACGCCGGCGGCGACGACGAGTCCACGCCGCGATCGCCGCAGCCAGAACACCGCCGCCAGCGCGATCGGCCAGAGTTTCGCCATCACGGCGAGGCCGAGCGCCACGCCGCCGAGTTCCTCGCGTTCCCGGCGGAGCCACGCGTAGGCCCACGCGGCGAGCGCCACCGAGACCAGGTCGAACCGCAGGTACAGGAACGGCAGGAGAGGCAGCGCGAGGATCAGGTACGTCGCGGCGGCGCGCCGGCTCCAGCCCCAGAGCATGGCGCCGGCCGCGGCCAGGTCCGCGACGAACGCGAGCAGCGCGATCCGGGTCGCCGCCGCGCCGATCGTGCCCCCGGCGAGCAACCGGTCGGCCGCCGTCTGCAGCGGCATGAACTCCACCGGGAACGCGCGGTAGGGCACCGCCGGCGAGGTCGCGATCCGGAAGGCCCGGCCGACATCTGCATCCATCGCGCCGAGCGACGACGCCTTCGCGACGACCACGGCCAGGACCAGCACGTGGATCGCCACCAGGACGCCCAACAAGCCGGTGGACGGACGCTGCAGGAAGCCGGTCCGCTCGGCTGGGGCGTGCGCCATCTCGGGCTCAACCGTAGCCTGCCGCGCGGCCGATGACTCGGAGGTGCGAGGGACACGAACCGCCGCCGTGCTGATCGTGGCAACGCTGCTCGGCGCCGCGGCGATCACGCCCGCTCCCGCCGTGCCCGTCGAGGGCAGCACATGCGAGATCTTCCCGGCCGACAACGTCTGGCACGTGAACGTGTCGAAGCTGCCGGTGAGCCCGCGCTCCGACGTGTGGAAGCGTGCGATGCACGCGCGGCGCACATCCCTGCACCCTGACTTCGGTCCGCCGTCCTACGGGATCCCGTTCGACGTGGTCGATGCGTCCCACGCCGACGTGTCGGTGGCCTTCACCTACGCCGACGAAAGCGATCCGGGGCCGTATCCGTTCGGATCGGACACCCACATCGAGGGGGGATCGGACCGCCACGCCCTCATGCTCGACCGGGAC
>JBJMLQ010000051.1:0-13292 GCA_045805225.1 Actinomycetota bacterium
AGGACTCGGTCGCAGGGCTCGCCGCGCAGACCGGGGACGACCTCCGGTTCGCACGGGACGCGTATCGCCGGTTCATCCAGATGTTCGGCAAGATCGTGATGGACGTGCCGGCCGACGCCTTCGAGGACGCGCTCGAGGCGGCCAAGGCGGCGAAAGGCCCGAACGCGCAGGACACGGATCTGTCGGCCGACGACCTCTCCGCGGTGATCGACCGGTTCCTCGCGATCTACAAGGAGCACACGGGGTCGGAGTTCCCGACCCAGCCGAAGGAGCAGTTGCGGCTCGCGATCGAGGCGGTCTTCAAGAGCTGGAACGGCAAGCGCGCCCGCGACTACCGCCGCCAGAACAAGATCAGCGACGACCTCGGCACCGCCGTGAACGTGGTCGCGATGGTGTTCGGCAACCGCGGCGACGACTCGGGCACCGGCGTCGCGTTCACGCGCGACCCTTCGACCGGCGAGCACGTGCCCTACGGCGACTACCTCGCCAACGCGCAGGGTGAAGACGTGGTGGCGGGCATCCGCAACACGCTGCCCCTCGCGAAGCTCGAGGAGCTCGACCCGGCCTCGTACACGGGCCTGCGTGAGGTGATGGACACGCTCGAGAAGCACTACCACGACATGTGCGACATCGAGTTCACGATCGAGAAGGGCCGTCTGTGGATCCTGCAGACGCGTGTGGGCAAGCGCACGGCCTTCGGCGAGTGGGTGATGGCCAGCGACATGCTGACCGAGGGCCTGATCGACGAAGACACCGCGGTGCTTCGCGTGGACGCGAACCGGCTGGAGGAGCTGTTCAAGCGGCGCGTCGAGGTCGACGGAGCGGCGGCGATCGCGACGGGCCTGAACGCGTCGCCGGGCGCGGCGACGGGGGCGGTCGTCTTCAGCGCCGACGAAGCGGAGCGGTGGGCGAAGGACGACGGCACCAAGGTGATCTTGGTCCGCCGCGAGACGACGCCCGACGACTACCACGGCATGATCGCGTCGCAGGGCATCCTGACCAGCGCCGGCGGCACGAACTCACACGCGGCGGTGGTCGCGCGGGGCGAGGGCATCCCGGCCGTGTGCGGCGCCGACGCGATCAAGATCGACTTCGAGGCTCGGGCGTTCAGCGCCAACGGCACCACCGTCCGCGAGGGCGACACGATCACCATCGACGGGTTCACCGGCAACGTGTTCGTCGGCGAGCTTCCGCTCACCGACTCGGTATTGGAGAAGGCGCGACAGGGAGACGCCGCCGCGCAGGCCGAGCCGATCTGGCAGGCCTACGACCGGCTGATGACGATCGCCGACGATCGCCGGCGCCTTCGCGTGCGCGCCAACGCCGACACGCCGGAGCAGTCGTCCAACGCGCGAGAGCGCGGCGCCGAGGGGATCGGCCTGTGCCGAACGGAGCACATGTTCCTCGGCTCGGAGCGCGTGGCCGCCGTGCAGCAGATGATCTTCGCGGAGTCCGACGAAGAGGAGGAGGCCGCCTACGACGCCCTGCTCCCGCTGCAGAAGGGCGACTTCGTCGGCATCTTCCGCGCGATGGACGGGCTCCCTGTGACGGTGCGGTTGCTCGACCCGCCGCTGCACGAGTTCCTGCCCGACCTGACCGACGTGTCGGTCGAGGTCGCGCTCGGACGCGAGCACGGCGAGGACGTCGCCGAGCAGGAGCGGATCCTTGCGAAGGTCCGGCAGCTCCACGAGATGAACCCGATGCTCGGGTTGCGCGGTGTGCGCCTGGGGATCTTGAAGCCGGGGCTGTACGCGATGCAGGTCCGCGCGATCGTCGAGGCGGCGTGCGAGGTGCGCAAGGCCGGCGGCGACCCCAAGGTCGAGATCATGATCCCGCTGGTCGCGACGCGGCCCGAGCTGCAGCAGATGCGCGATGAGCTCGAGCCGGTGGCGACCGAGATCCTCGAACGCGAGGGCGTGGAGCTGAGCCACCTCGAGTGGGGCACCATGATCGAGCTGCCGCGCGCGGCCGTGACCGCCGGAGAGATCGCGGACAGCGCCGACTTCTTCTCGTTCGGGACGAACGACCTCACGCAGACCGCGTTCGGGTTCAGTCGCGACGACATCGGGAAGTTCGTCGGGCTGTACGAGGAGCGCAAGCTCGTCCCGGCGAACCCGTTCGTGACGATCGACGTGCCCGGTGTCGGACGGCTGATGCGGATCGCGAGCGACGAGGGCCGCGCCGCGAACCCGTCGTTGCACCTGGGGATCTGCGGCGAGCATGGCGGGGATCCGGCGAGCGTCGGGTTCTGCCACGAGCTCGGGCTCGACTATGTGAGCTGCTCGCCGTTCCGTGTCGAGACGGCGCGGCTCGCCGCCGGCCAGGCGGCCGTGGGGGCGTTCGCGTCGGCGAGCGCCTGATGGACGACTTCCTCTGGCCGGCGCTCGACGCTCTCTTCGAGTACTTCGAGCGTACGCCGCCACCCGTGACCTCGAGCGACCGCTTGCTGGACGCGGAACGGTGGGCGCAGGCGGCGGAGGTGGGAGCGGCGCGAACCCGCTGGCTCGACGAGCACCACGCCGAGCGAACGTTCTCGTGCGGCGTCGTACGCCGGGAGACGTCGACCGACGTCGGGGCGGTGGTCGTCGAGGTGTTCGTCACCGCCGTCGTGACCGACACCTCGGTGGTGTTCCTCGTCGATCGTCCGGATGGGAACGGCGGCGTTCCCGTGGAAGTCGGGTCCATCGATCGGGCGGCCATCGCGGATGTGGAGGTGTTCTATCTCGACGGTCGCGCCGTTCCGCGACCCCCGGCGGAGCCGCTGGATCCGGAGCCGGAGGTGGTGCTCGTGATCAGTTGGCGCGACGCAGCGGGAGCGCTCGCGGCGCAGCGGCTGCTCTTCGGTTCGGCGTGGGAGGCGTGGCGAGCCGTCGACCGGTTGCGAGCGGCGATGTCGTCGCCCGATCGCTCGACGTGACGTTTCGCACCACAGATCGGAGCGCCGCTCTCTAGTCTGCACGGTCCTCCCTCCTCCCCATGGGCATGAGGAGGTGTCATGCGGATCCTCCCTTCGCCGGCGCGCTTGATACGTGTCGGCGCGCTTGTGGTTGTCGCGGTGTGTGCCTTCGCGGTCGCGCACGCCGTCGGCGTCGCATCGGCTTCGCCGATCGACATCTGGGTGCACGACCATTCGAGCGACGTGATCAAGCCGCGTCCCGACGGGCTCGCCGAGATCCAGGCGACGTTCGGGCCGGTATGCGGCGACAACTCGAACGGCGCCCGGTCGTACTGGCCGTCGCAAGACGCGAACGGTCCCGGCTACGTCTACTACGACCCGTACATCGGCAAGAACGTCGGCGGCAACATCCGGGGCCACGTCCAGTTCGACCACAAGGACGACGCCGTTCGGTATCTGGTGGGCGGCTACAACTGCCGGTACATCTCCGGGACGACCGAGTGGTCGTTGCACGCGTGGGGCGCCGCGGTCGACACCAACAGCGCGACGAACCCCGTCGGTCAAGACCACTGGAACGGCATCGGCTCCGACGGCAAGAAGTACGGGACATACCTTCCCGATGTCTGGGCCGGACCGTATCCGGGTCACAAGTTCTTCTGGGGCCTCAACTGGCCGAACAAGCCGGACCCCATGCACTTCCAATACGCGACCGGCTACTGAGCGGGAGGTTCGATGCGAACGAGATCGTTTATCGTCGCCGCCCTGTGCGGCATGACCGTCCTAGGGTGGGCGTTCGGCCACGGTTCCGGTGCAGCCGTTGCCGCGCGTGAGTGTCCGACCGACGTCGGCGCCGCCGACCGAAGCGCCGGCGTGGCCGCGGTGCAGAGCGGCAGTGTCGTCGGCGTCGTGTCCTCCGGTGCCAGGTCGGCGCCGGCCTCGAGTGCGCTCGTCCGTCACGTCACGCCGAACGGCACCCGAGCCGCGTACGTCGAGGACAGACCCGGCGCGGATGCGATCGTGCTGTCGACGCCGGACGGGTCCCGGGTCTTGCCGCAATCCGGCGAGGCGTACCACCCGACGTGGTCCTCGCGTGGCGCGGTCGCGTGGGGCGTCGATGACCGGCTCGTCGTCCGTTCGGCGTCGGGTGTGCGCACGATCGCCGGGCCCGAACCGGGCGGCATCGTGTTCGCGCCGGTGTTCGTCGGGCGGACCATCGTCGCGGCGGTCTCGGCCGCTCCGACGACGGCAGTGCCCGAGGACGAGTGGTCCGACGACCTGTGGCTGCGCACGGCCGGTCGCTGGCGTCGGCTGACGGCGTTCGGCGCAGGGACCGATCGATGGACCGCGATCCGAACCCCGTTCGTTGCGGCGGACGGTTCGATGGAGTTCGTGGTGGTCCGGGGTCGCGGTTCGGAGGATGCCCTTCCCTCGTTCTCGCTCTGGGCCTTGCGAGGCGCGAGCGTGCACCGCGTCATGCCGCTCGACGGCGAGCGCTACCTCGCCGGCTACGCCCCCGACGGCGCGCGGCTGTGGAACGTTCCCGACCGTGCGACCGAGACATGGCTGATCCAGCGCGACACGCCCAACGGACCCGAGACCGTGGGGTGCGGGGCGGTCGCGGTCGATCCGATGGACGCTCCCGACCCCGACCGGATCGGACACGCGGCGCCGGCTTCCGGCGCGCGGGCGGGTGAACGGTCGGCGCCCACCGATCCCGGTGACCCGATGGAAGCGGCGCTGCTGGTCGGCGATTTCCCGTCGCGAGTCGCGGCCGACGTCGTCGCGCAGCAGGTCACCGCCGCGTACGCCGGGAGCAAGCCGGTCGACGTCGTGCAGGGCGGGAAGGGGTCCACGATCGTGCAGCCCGATCGGTGGGCGGTCATCGTGCGGCTTTCCGCCACGACCGACGGCGGTGCCGAGCTCGCGGCGCTGCAGGCGAAGTTGCCCGACTACGCCGACCACATGTGGGTGGTCGTCCCGTGAGCGAGCACGCGACGACGTTCCTTCGACGGCTGAGCCTGGCCGCTGTCGTCGTCCTCACCGGATGTGCATCGGGACCGGCGACCATCTCCGCGCAGGACCCCTCCGGCGGCGACGTACCGCCGACGTCGAACCCGTCGACGTCGGCGGCGGTGGCCCAGCCGGGGGAGACCTGGGTCGCCGTCCTCGACACGGCGTCCGACCCCGGGCGGCTCAACAGCCCCCGCAAGGATGTGCTCCATGAGCTCGGCGACGTCCTCGAGGGCTCCGTCGTGATCTCGCCGGGCGCCTGTCTCGAGGGATTGCCCGAGGAACTCGGCGCCGGATACGTGCTCGCGATCCAGCGCGACAGCCAGCAGGATGTGCGCGCCCTCGTCTCGTTGCTATCTCGAGAACCGTTGTTCACGGGTGATGTCACGATCATGTGCTCAGACTGACGTGAGCGCTTCGCACGGGGGCGGCGCTTCGCGCCGCCCCCGTAGCATCGCGTCGTGGGCTGGTTCCGCAGGCATCCCGTCTGGACGGTTCTCTTTCTCGTTTGCCTCATCGCCGTCGCGCTGGTCGGCGGTTCGGCGATCACGGTGTGGCGCGCTGCACATCACGACGGAGCGGCCGACGTCGAGCGCGCGGATGCGATCGTCGTGCTCGGGGCGGCGCAGTACAACGGCGTGCCGTCACCACTGTTCCAAGGGCGCCTCGATCATGCGGTGCTCCTGTGGAACCAGGGACGTTCCGACCTCGTGATCACCGTCGGATCGAAACAGGTCGGCGACCGATACACGGAGGCCGAGTCGGGCGCCGCGTACCTGCAGCAGCACGGCGTGCCGGCCGACAAGATCGTCGCCGTCCCGGTCGGTCACACGACATACCAGAGCCTGCAGGCAGCCACGAACGAGATGTCGCGGCGCGGGCTCGACTCGGCGTTCCTCGTTTCCGATCCGTGGCACAACGCGCGGCTCGACGCGATGGGAAGCGATCTCGGCATCGAGGCCTACCCGTCGGCGACGTGGACGTCGGCCGACACGTCGGTGCTCACGCGCGGCAAGGAGTACGCGCGAGAGACGTTCGCGTATCTGTACTACCGGATGTTCGGTGGCGGCTGAGCTGCGTCGGAGGGCGCCGGTACCATGGCCCGTGTGGAAACCCCCCGTGGACGCACCGAGCGCACCGAGCGCGACACGTTGTCGCCGTTCGCGGTGCACTCCGCCGAGTCGAAAGGCCGCGAACGCACCGAGCCGCTCGATCCGCTGCGCACATGCTTCCAGCGTGACCGCGATCGCATCGTGCACGCGAAGGCCTTCCGCCGCCTGAAGCACAAGACGCAGGTGTTCCTCGCGCCCGAGGGCGATCACTATCGAGTGCGCCTCACGCACACCCTCGACGTCAGCCAGATCGCACGCACGGCGGCGCGCGCCATCGGTCTCAACGAGGATCTCACCGAGGCGATCTCGCTCGGCCACGACCTCGGCCACACGCCGTTCGGCCATCTCGGCGAGCAGGCGCTGACGCCGATGCTCGAGCGCCCGTTCCGCCATTCCGAGCAGTCGCTGCGCGTGGTCGACCATCTCGAGAACGACGGCGAGGGCCTCAACCTCAGCTGGGAGGTGCGCGACGGGATCTTGCATCACCCGTGGTCGATGCCGCCGCCCTCGACGCTCGAGGCGCAGGTCGTGCGGTTCGCCGACCGCATCGCCTACGTCAACCACGACATCGACGATGCCGTCCGCGCCGGCGTCCTCGATACGGGGGAGCTGCCTCCCGGGACCATCGAGGTGCTCGGCGCCACGCACGCCGAGCGCGTCAACACGCTGGTCACCGACCTCGTCTCGGCGAGCGCCGACGCCGCCGAGATCCGGCTGTCACCACCGGTCTTCCGCGCCCTCGACGGCCTGCGCGACTTCCTGTTCGCCGAGGTCTATCTGCGGACCGCCGCCGGCGACGAGCACGACCGGGCGATCAAGCTCGTGCGGGAGCTCTTCGCCTACTACCACGACCATCCGGACGAGCTGCCGCCCGAGTACCACCGGGTTCCGGGCGACCTCCCCACGCGCGTGGCAGACTTCATCGCTGGCATGACCGACCGATACGCCGTCCGCACCTACGAGCAGCTCTTCCTTCCCCGGGGTTGGCTCCTGTAGCCGGGAGACCTGTGGCCCGCATCCGCCAAGAAGACGTCGAGGCAGTCAAGGAACGGACCGACATCGTCCAGCTCGTCGGCCAATACCTCACGCTCAGGAAGTCCGGCCACGACTCGCTGACCGGCCTGTGCCCGTTCCACCAGGAGAAGACCGGGTCGTTTAGCGTCTCGCCCGCGAAGCAGGTCTTCTATTGCTTCGGGTGCGGCAAGGGCGGCGACGCGATCACGTTCCTGCGCGAGCTCGAGCACCTTTCCTACGTCGAGGCGATCGAGCGGCTGGCGTCGACGGCCGGCGTCACGCTTCGCTACGAGGGCGACTCGGCGACCGAGCGACGGGCCGCCGAGCGTCGCAAGGCGCTGTACCGCGCCAACGAGCAGGCCGCGGCGCTCTTCTCGACGATGCTGACCTCAGGCAAGGAGGCGACCGATGCCCGCGCGTACGTGACCGAGCGCGGTATCGGCCCCGACTCGATCGAGACGTTCCAGATCGGGTACGCCCCCGGCTACTCCGACTTCCTGCTCCGCCGGCTCTCCGGCGCGCGCGACCTCTCGACCGAGATGCTGCTCGAGGCGGGGCTCGCGACGCGTGGCGACGACGGCACGGTCCGCGACCGGTTCCGCGGTCGCCTCACGTTCCCGATCCAGGACCTGCAGGGTCGTCACATCGGGTTCGGGGCCCGCGTGCTGCCGTCCGACGCGCGCGCCGGCGAGCAGGCGAAGTACCTCAACACCGCCGAGACGCCGATCTATCGCAAGCACGAGGTGCTCTACAACATGCACCGCGCGCGGCAGGCCGTCGCCAAGACCGGCGACGTCTTCGTCGTCGAGGGCTACACCGACGTCATCGGGCTCGCCCAGGCGGGGATCACCAACGTCGTCGCGACCTGCGGCACCGCGCTCGGGGAACGCCACTTCGAGCAGCTCTCCCGGTTCGCCACCCGGGCGATCCTGTCGTTCGATTCCGACGAGGCCGGCGCGAGGGCGGCGGAGCGCGCGTTCGCGTATCTCGACACGTACCCCATCACCGCGGTCGTCCTGATCATGCCCGACGGCCTCGACCCGGCCGACTTCGTGGCGAAGCACGGCGCCGACGCGGTCGCGGTCGCCGCGGCCTCGGCTCGCCCGCTCGTCGAGTACATGGTCCGGCGCACCGTCGAGCGCCACGACCTGTCCACGATCGAGGGCCGCTCGGCGGCCGTCGCCGATGCGCTGCCGATCCTCGGGCGCCTCACCGATCCGATCCGTCGGTCGGAGTACTCAGGACTGCTGGCCGACCTCGCCGGCGTCTCGCACGCGAGCGTCGCGCAGTCGCTGGATCGTCAGCTCGGTGGCAAACCGGCCGAGGTCGCCGGCACCATGAAGCGCGGCACCGCGCGGGAGCGACTCGAGCGCGAAGTGGTGAAGCTGATCGCTCGCGGCGACCTCGGACCGGACCTCACGGCGACGATCGATGCCGGCGACTTCTCGACGCCGAAGCAACGCACGTTGTTCACCGCCCTTCGCGACGCGAGCTGGGACGCCGGGGCGATCATCGGCGGCGGCGATGTGGATCTGTCCGCGAAGGTCGCCGCGTCGATCGTCGAGCCACTCGAGGGCGAGCCGACGCCGGCGTACGCGGAAGCCGTCGTCGATCGTCTCCGCACGTTCGTGCTCAAGGCGCGAAGCGATGAGGTTCGCGGCAAACTCCAGCGGATGAACCCGACGACCGATGCGGAGTACGACGAACTGTTCCGTAGGCTGGTCGAGATCGATGGCGAGCTGCGTCGATTGAAGGAGCGGTCACCGTGAGCCTGCTTCCGTACACTGACTCGGTCGTGATAGATACCCCCCAGGACGGACCATGAGCGTTCCCGCCCGCGAAGCCGAGCCGCTCAGCCTCGACGAGGTCAAGGAGCAGCTGGTCGTCAGAGGCCGCGAGCGTGGCTTCGTCACTTCCGAAGACCTTCTCGAAGCCGTCCCCGTCGACGACTTCACTCAGGAGCAGGTCGAGGAATTCCTGACGCAGGTGCAGGAGCACCTCACCGCCGAAGGTGTCGAGGTGATCGAAGTTCCGGGTGATGACACCGATGCCGCCACGCAGGTGCGCATCGAGGTCGATCTGCTACGCGCACCGACCAACGACCCGGTGCGGATGTACCTCAAGGAGATCGGCAAGGTTCCGCTCCTCAACGCTGCGCAGGAGGTCGACCTCGCACGGCGCATCCAAGCAGGGGAGCTCTCGACCGCGCTGCAGCACCAGATCGCCGAGGACGGCAAGCCCGAGCCGAAGGCGCTCAAGTTCATGGTCGAGAAGGTGTGGGAGATCCGGGACCATCAGCTCAACGCCTTCGGCAAGGTCGAGGGCATCGGGCGCGACAAGATGGCGAAGAGCTATCGGCCGAAAACCGACCCTGAGCTGCACGATTTCTGCCGGCGGGTGGAGCGCGACGGACAGCTCGCCAAGCGCAAGCTGATCGAGGCGAACCTCCGTCTCGTCGTGTCCATCGCCAAGCGCTACGTGGGTCGCGGCATGCTGTTCCTCGACCTGATCCAGGAAGGCAACCTCGGCCTCATCCGCGCCGTCGAGAAGTTCGACTACGACAAGGGCTTCAAGTTCTCGACGTATGCGACGTGGTGGATCCGCCAGGCGATCACCCGCGCGATCGCGGACCAGGCGCGCACCATCCGCATCCCGGTGCACATGGTCGAGACGATCAACAAGCTCGTGCGCGTCCAACGTCAGCTGCTGCAGGATCTCGGACGCGAGCCCACGCCGGAAGAGATCGGCAAGGTGATGGGCATCAGCGCCGAGAAGGTGCGCGAGATCCAGAAGGTCTCGCAAGAACCGGTCTCACTGCACACGCCGATCGGCGAAGAAGAGGACTCGCAGCTCGGTGACTTCATCGAGGACGCAGACGCCGTCGTGCCGGTCGACGCCGCGAGCTTCATCTTGCTGCAGGAGCAGCTCGAGGGCGTGCTCCACACCTTGTCCGAGCGTGAGAAGAAAGTGATCCAGCTTCGCTTCGGCCTCGTCGACGGGCATCCCCGGACGCTCGAAGAGGTCGGCAAGGAGTTCGGCGTCACGCGTGAGCGCATCCGACAGATCGAGTCCAAGACGCTTTCGAAGCTGCGGCACCCGAGTCGGTCGCAGAAGCTCCGCGATTACCTCGAATAGGGGACAACGCCGTTCCCCCTTTCGGGGGAATCGTCGCTTGACTCTTTCGGACTAGTGCCCGACCGCTCAACATCGCGTCCCGATGCGTCGATGGCCTTGCAACCGCCGAACGGAGTGGAGCAATGCGATGCGGGCACGCCGGCTACAGGAAGACGACGGCTTCACCCTGATCGAGCTGATGGTCGTCGTGTTGATCATCGGGATCTTGGTGGCGATCGCGTTGCCGACCTTCCTCGGGGCGCGGAGCCGGGCGCAGGATCGCGCCGCGCAGTCGTCGCTTCGGGTGGCGCTCACATCGGGACGCGTCGTCTTCTCCGACTACAACGACTACCTGCCCGCGACGATCGCCGATTTCCAATCGGTCGACCAGAGCGTCCAGTGGGTATCCGGGGCGCTGTCCAGCACCGTCCCGACCACCGTCAGCGGCGACACGACCGGCGGCGTCTTGACGATGGCCGCGTTCTCGAAGTCGGGAACTTGCTTCTTCATGCGCGACGACCCGCCGCACGACACCAAGTACGGCGAGATCGCCAACGCGACGTGGGCGGATTGCTACGCGGCCAACGGGGGCACGGTGCCCTCGTGGGCGCTGTCTTGGTAGGTCCGTCCTTGGGAGGTCAGCTCCAGGCGGCCTCGTCGTAGCCCTGCTCGGCCAGCCGGTCGCGGATCGCGACACGCGCGCGGCGGATCGCATCGAGGCTCCGGACGGTGGCGCGGTCGGAGAAGGACGACGTCCGGTCCGAGAACGCCCGCATCATCGGGTTCGCGGAGCGCGTCTGTTGCGGGCCGTGCACGATCGCCTCGTCGTCGGCGGACATCTTCTTCGCGATCATGAGGCCGGTCACGACACCGGCGGCGAACAGGAACAGCGTGCGCAGCTTCATCGAAGGTCCCTCCCGGTCGACAGGCAGGCAGCGTACCTCGGGGCGCGAGGAAGGCCGTTCGCGATGCAGGCCGCTGCGACAACGGCCGGGTAGACTCGCTCGGTTCCGTTCCGGGGTAGCTCAATCGGCAGAGCGGCGGACTGTTAATCCGTAGGTTGAGAGTTCAAGTCTCTCCCCCGGAGCCATCTCGAAGTTCTGATGTGGGTGGCTTCGACCGAACCAACCTTACGCTTCAAGTACGCAACCCGGTAGGGTAGGCGAACGCGCTTGGAGGCGGGTAGCGGCGCCGACGCGTACTGGGGAGGGAAGCGTCGCGTGGACCGTGGATGGATCGCCGCCGCAGGTGGTCGTCGGGTAACCAGCAGGTCGGCTCGTCTGATCGCACGCCTGGCGGCGCTCGCCGGGATCGCCGTTGTGGTCGCGATCGCCGTGCCGGCCCGCGCCGCGACCCAGACGTTCACCCCCGACGCCGACGCGCTCGTGACCGAGGTCAGTCCGTCGACGGCCTTCGGCACCACCTCCGCGCTCCGCGTTGACGGTGGCTCCGACCCGGACGTCCAGACCTACCTGCGCTTCACGGTGTCGGGCGTGTCCGGGCCGGTCCAAAGCGCGATGCTTCGGCTGTGGGCAGCGAGTCCCACCGCGAACGGCCCATCGGTCTACACAACGGCCGATACCTGGTCAGAACCGTCGGTGACCTGGTCGAACAAGCCGGCGGTGGCGGGCTCGGGGGTCGGAAAGGTGACCGCGATCGCGACGTCGACGTGGGCCGCATTCGACGTGACGTCGATCGTGACCGGCAACGGCACCTACGATCTGGTGTTGGCCGGCACCTCGACCGATGGCGTGGACTTCTCCTCTCGTGAGGCGACGAACCAACCGCAGCTCGTCGTGGCCACCCAGACGACGAACGACACGTCGCCGCCCACCAAGCCTTCGAACCTCGCGGCGACCGCGACCAGCAGCACCCGTGTCGACCTGTCGTGGAGCGCCTCGAGCGACGACGTGGGCGTCACGGCGTACGAGATCTCGCGCGGCGGCGCCGTGCTCGCCACGATCGGCGCCGTGACCACCTATTCCGACACCTCCGTGGCCGCCTCGACGTCCTACAGCTACACCGTGCGAGCGCTGGACGCGGCGGGGAACCGATCCGCCCCGTCCGATCCGGCGACCGCGACAACGCCGGCCGCGCAAGCGGGCCTGACGCTGACACCGACCGCGGACTCGATCGTGCAGGAGGCCAGCCCGTCGACGAACGCCGGGACCTCGACGGGCCTCAGGGTCGACGGCGGCACCGACCCCGACGTCGAGACGTATCTCCGCTTCACCGTGCCCGCGCTGTCGAGCACACTCCAGCGCGCCACCCTGCGGTTGTGGGTCACCAGCCCGACGGCGAACGGCCCGGCGGTGTACGCGACCGGCAGCGGTTGGACCGAGACGGGGATCACCTGGAACAGCCGGCCGGCGCGGACGGGCAGCGGCGTCGCGGACGCCGGCGCGCTTTCGACCGGGACGTGGGCGACCTTCGACATCACGTCGTTGATCCCGGGTGCCGGCACGTACAACATCGCCCTCGCCGGCACGTCGACGGACGGGGTGGACTTCAGCTCGCGCGAGGGCTCGAACGCCCCGCAGCTTGTGGTCGATACGTCCTCGGGTGGCGGTGGATCCGGCGATCAGCAGGCGCCGAGCGTGCCGACCGGGCTCGCGGCCACCGTCATGTCCGCGTCGCGGATCGATCTGACCTGGAACGCGTCGACCGACAACGTCGCGGTCGCGGGATACGACGTCTATCGCAACGGCGCGCTGATCACGACGACCGGCGGCGCCACCTCCTACTCGGACACGACGGTCGCGCCGGGAACGAGCTACACGTACCGCGTCGCCGCTCGCGACCTGAGCGGGAACGTCTCGAACCAAAGCGCCGCCGTGACGGCAACGACGCCGGCGCAGTCGCAGGTCTTCGTCACGTCCGCGGACGCGCACGTCGACGAGGCGACCCCCGCGACGAACTTCGGGACAGCGACGGCGCTGCGGGTCGACGGTGGAACAGGGACCCACGTCGAGTCGTATCTCTCGTTCGGGTTGTCCGGACTGAGCGGCACGGTCCGTCAGGCGACGCTTCGGCTGTGGGCGTCCTCCGGCACCGGCGACGGTCCGATCGTGACGCCGACGTCGACCGGCTGGACGGAGAACGGGATCACCTGGTCGAACAAGCCGGCCTCGACCGGACCGGCGATC
>JBJMLQ010000052.1:0-7518 GCA_045805225.1 Actinomycetota bacterium
TCCCATCGTGGTCGGCGATCTCGCCGTCGTGACCTACGACGGCGGCGGTCAACCGTCCCTCGCCCTCACCAGCTGCGCGGCATCGTCGTCGCCCACGCCCACGCCCACTCCGACACCGACTCCAACGCCGTCGCCCAGCGGCTCGCCGCCCCCTTCGGGTTCGCCCGGCCCGTCCGGTCAAACTGGCGGCGGCGGTTCAGGTCACATCGGCACGGGAGGCCGGACGCCTGTGATACACGGCGGCACGCGATCTGCCACGGATCCCAGGGCGCCAGGGACACGGGGCGTCGGTCCGCGCGCGCGCGCGAGGGCCGATATCCCCGCCGGACCCATCGGACCGCTGGATCTAACAGTGCCGCACGCGGGAGATCCGGCGAACCCGGTCGTAGGTGGCGCGGACGGGGCGGTCCAGCAAGCGTTGAGCGACGGCGCGACGGACCCGTTCCAAGTGGCGCGGAGGCCGCAGCGCGCCCTCGTGATCGCGGTGCTCGCTGTCGTGACGATCGGCGTCGTCGCAGCCTTCGCCGCTCGCCGGCATCTCATCCACGCCACCACCTGACCGCTGCTACCGGGTCTTCCGGTCGACGCTCGCTCGGGCACGAACGGTGAAGCGCCTCGGGCGTCAAGACGATCCGACGGCGTCGAGCAGCATCTCGATCTGCTCGATCGTGTGCGGGTCGTCGATGAACTCGGCGAACCATGCAGCCGCGAAGGATCGCTCGTCGTCGTCGGTCGCGCCGAGCCAGTCGGCGCAGGCCCGAGCGCCGATGTGGCCGAGCTGGGCGATCAGCATCGAGAAATCGCTCGGTCTGCCGATCTGCCCCGAGCCGCCGCCGTCCCGGTAGGCGCCGTTGAGAGCGCGTGCGCGTTGCGGATCGGATCGGCCGAACTCCCACAGCACGACACCGAGCTCCATAGACGGATCGGCGAGACCGCAGTTCTCCCAGTCGATCAAACAGAGATCGCCCTTCGCCGTCGCTCGGAGGTTGTCGGACCACAGGTCGCGATGACAGGTGCGCGCCGCACCGGGCGGGCGCACGATCGCATCCAGCGCGACCAACGCATCGCGCCGAGCGGCGAACCGCTCCGCGAACGGCGCGTCGGCGAGCACCGAGGCTCCGATCAGACCGTCCCAGCGGTCCGCGCCGATCGGTTCGGTGTACCACGCGTCGAGGGGCTGTCGTCCCTCGAACGGCACGCGGTGGAGCGAACCGACGAGGCCGCCCACCCGTTCGGGATCGAGCGACGTGTCCGGCTCACGCAGATCGACCCATACCTGCACGCGCACGGGCGCCTCGTCCACGACGATCATCCAGTCCCCGCCGGGGGTGCGCACGGTGGACGGAGCCGGGACCCCGAGGGCAACGGCCTCGTCCTGGAAGGCGACCCCTTCGGCGAGCTCGGCAACGTCCGGCTGCTCGAACCACTCCTTCACGGCCCACGTGCCGCGCTCGGTCTCAAGGCGCCAGACCTGCCCGATCACTCCCCGCGCCACAGGCCCCGTCATCGCGGCGCCCTGCCCAAGCTCGAACGCGGCCGCGATCGGGGGTCCATCGGCGGCCGACAGCATCGCGCGAGTCTAGGCGCGGTGCTGGCCCGGGTCTGCGCCGCCGTCGTACCATGAGCGGCGCATGAGCTAGCGGTCCTCCTCGCCGACCCGTCGCGTCCGCGTCCGTGGTCACCCCACCCCGAGGAGTCCGTCATGTCCCAAGCTCGTTCCGCCAGCAGCACCAAGTTCGGAGGCCGCCGGTGATCGCGCTGGAAGCGCGCGACCTCGTGATCGAGGTGGGTGGCAAGATCGTCGTCAGCGACCTGTCGTTCGACCTGCGCGACGGCGACAAGATCGGCCTCGTCGGACGCAACGGCGCCGGCAAGACCAGCACGATGAAGGTCCTCGCCGGCGAAGCCGAGCCGGGCGGTGGCTCGCTCGTTCGTCGCGGAGCCGTCGGCTACCTTCGTCAGGATCCGCGCCAGCACCGCGCCGAAGACGACGACCTCGCGCTCGAACATGTGCTGGAGGCCCGCGGCCTCGTCGACCTCTCGCGCCGTCTCGAGAAGGCCCGCGTCGGCCTCGCCGAGTCGCACGACGAGCGCGCGATCCGGCGTTTCTCGCGGCTCGAGGAGGAGTACGCGATGCTCGGCGGCTACCAGGCGGAGGCGACGGCCAAGACGATCGTCGCCGGTCTCGGGCTCGCCGAAGACCGGCTGCGGTTGCCGGTCAAGACGCTGTCGGGTGGCGAGCGGCGCCGGCTGGAGCTCGCGAAGATCCTTTTCGGCGGATCCGACGTGCTCCTGCTGGACGAGCCGACGAACCATCTCGACGTCGACGCACGGACGTGGCTCATGAAGTTCCTCGCCGCATACAAGGGTGGGCTCATGGTGATCAGTCACGACATCGCGCTCCTCGACGCCTCGATCACGCGGATCCTGCACCTCGATCTCGATGGCGTCGTCGAGTACAAGGGCACGTACACGCAGTACCGGACGGCTCGCGCGCTCGACGAGCAGCGATTGACCAAGCTCGCGTCGCAGCAGACCGCCGAGATCAAGCGGCTGAAGACGCTGGCAGATTCGATGCGCGGCCAGACGGTCAAGCGCGCACGTGTCGCGAAGTCGCTCGACACTCGGGTCTCGAGGCTCGAGTCGGCCAAGGTCGACGGCCCGGTTCGCGAGAAGGGCGTGCGCTTCCGGTTCCCGGAGCCGCCGCACTGCGGGCGCACCGTGCTCACCGTCGAGGGGCTCGCCAAGTCCTACGGCGGCCCGCCGGTGTTCACCGACGTGTCGTTCTCGATCGGGCGAGGTGAGCGACTGCTGATCCTCGGCCTGAACGGTGCCGGCAAAACCACGCTGCTTCGCATCCTGACCGATCAGACGCTCGCGGACGCGGGGACGTTCACCTATGGCTACGGCGTCGAGCCCGGCTATTACGCGCAGGAACACGAACAGATCCGCGACGGCGTCTCGGTCCTGCAACATATGAAGGACTTCTCGATGGCCGACGATCTGACGCTTCGCTCATTGCTCGGCATGTTCGGGTTGCACGGCGAGATCGCGTTCCAGGACGCAGGCACGTTGTCGGGCGGCGAAAAGACCAAGCTCGCGCTGGCGCAGCTCGTCGCCGGCCGCAAGAACCTCTTGCTCCTCGACGAGCCGACGAACAACCTCGACCCGCCCTCGCGCACGGCGATCGCGATGGCGCTGCAGGAATGGCCCGGCGCGATGGTCATCGTCAGCCACGATCCGGAGTTCGTCGAACGACTTGCGCCGGAGCGGGTTCTGCTGATGCCCGACGGAACCCTGGACTACTTCGGCGAGGACCACCTTGACCTCGTGGAACTCGCGTAAGCACCGGACGGCGCGGCTATCCTTGCCCGACGATCCAGGCCCAAAGGATGGAGAGGACGCACGTGCGCACGAACGGCTCGGCCGATCTGATCTTCGTCGGCGGCGACGTCTATACGGTCGACGCCGCCCGGTCATGGACGCGCGCGGTCGCTGTTCGCGACGGCGCGATCACCGCCGTCGGAACCGACGACGAGATCCGCGACCTCGCCGGCGACGGGACCGACGTCATCGATCTCACCGGCAAGATGCTCGTGCCCGGGTTCCAGGACGCGCACGTGCACCCGGTCGGCGGCGGCCTCGACATGTTGCAGTGCGACCTGAACGAGACCGACTCGCTCGAGGACTACCAGCGCATCATCGCCGAGTACGCGGCGTCGCACCCCGACGAGCCCTGGATCCTCGGCGGCGGGTGGTCACAGGACGCCTTCCCGCGGGGCTGCCCGCCCAAGGAGGCGCTCGACGCGGTGGTGGCCGACCGCCCGGTGTACCTGCCGAACCGCGACGGCCACAGCGCATGGGTCAACTCCAAGGCGCTCGAGATCGGCGGGATCACCAGAGGCACGTCCGACCCGGCCGACGGCCGGATCGAGCGGAACCCGGACGGGTCGCCGCAGGGCACGCTGCACGAAGGGGCCGGGTGGTTGGTCCTCCGCCACGCGCCCGAGCCCGACGAGGACCTCATCTATCAGGGGCTGCTCAAGGGCCAGGCGTACCTGCACTCGTTCGGCATCACGGGATGGCAGGACGCGATCGTGGACGCGACATCGCACTACCGGAACTACGACGCGTATCTCACGGCCGCCGGCCGTGGCGAGCTCACCGGCCGCGTCGTCGGCGCCCTGTGGTGGGATCGGATGAAAGGCCTGGAACAGATCGAGGACCTCGCGGCGCTGCGCGCGGCGGGGCAGGCGGGCCGGTTCGCCGCCACGAGCGTGAAGATCATGCAGGACGGCGTGTGCGAGAACTTCACCGGCGCCACCCTCGACCCATACCTCGACGAGCATGGGCACCCGACCGACAATCGCGGCATCTCGATGGTCGAGCCGGAGCTGCTGAAGGAGGCCGTGACCCGGCTCGACGCCCTCGGCTTCCAGGTGCACTTCCACGCGCTCGCCGACCGGGCCGTGCGGGAGGCGCTCGACGCGATCGAGGCGGCACGGACGACCAACGGCTACAACGACCTCCGCCACCACCTCGCGCACATCCAGATCGTGCATCCCGACGACCTGCCGCGGTTCCGCGTGCTCGGGGCGCTCGCGAACGCGCAGCCGCTGTGGGCCGCGCACGAGGCGCAGATGGACGACCTCACGATCCCGTTCCTCGGTGAGCCCCGGTGGACGTGGCAGTACCCGTTCGGCTCGCTCGTGCGTCACGGCGCAACGCTCGTGATGGGCTCCGACTGGTCCGTGTCGTCGCCGAACCCGCTCGAGGAGATGCACGTGGCGGTCAACCGGCAGATGCCGGCGACCTACCCGTTCCGCGTCGATAACACCGAGGTGTTCCTCCCGGACGAGCGGATCGATCTGGCGACGGCCCTGGCCGCGTTCACGATGGGCTCCGCCTTTGCGAACCATCGCGAGCAGGACACCGGATCGATCGAGGTGGGCAAGCGGGCAGACCTCGCGGTGCTCGACCGCAATGTCTTCGCCTATCCGGTTGACGAGATCGCAGACGCGCGGTGCTTGCAGACCTACGTCGACGGCGACCGGGTCTATGCGGCCGCCGACGCGTGAACCGGCGACCCTGAGAGCTTCCTGAGAGCGGGAGTCCGGAGCGAGCCGTTCGCGCCCGCGGGAACGCATAGTGGCTGGAGCGTGGAAACGGTCCCCGCGGCGCTGCCGCGGCCCAGCCACACACGAGGAGGCGTCCCGAACGATGAAGATCCGCTCGACCGCAACGCTGGCGTTGGTCGCCCTCGGCCTTGTCGCGAGCGCGTGCACGATCCAGGCCGGACAGCAGAGCTCGACGTCGTCGCCCGCGACCGGCGCCGCCCTGAGCGGCGGATCGACCACCCCCACGACCGACGAGCCGGTCGCGCAGGTCGTGTCGCAAACACTTCCTGCGGTCGTGAACGTGACGACCGACATCCTGACGCCCCAGGGCCAGACCGGCGTGGGTGTCGGCACCGGATTCATCGTTCGGTCGGACGGCATCGTCGTCACGAACTGTCACGTCGTCGAGGGCGGCACGAAGATCACCGTGTCGACGTCGGCGAGCACCCCACAGAAGTACGACGCACGCGTGATCGGTGGGGACTGCGAGCACGACCTCGCGGTCCTGAAGATCAACGGGAACGATATGCCGACCGTTCCGCTCGGCAACTCCTCAGACCTGGTGCTCGGTCAGCGCGTCATCGCGATCGGCTACGCCCTGGCGCTGGAGGGCGGCCCCACGGTGACGACCGGCATCGTGTCGGCGCTCGACCGCTCCGTCCAGGTGCAGGACCCGAACTGCACCGTCTGCAAGAACTTCTCCCGGACGTACTCCAACGTCGTTCAAACCGACGCCGCCATCAACCACGGCAACTCCGGCGGCCCGTTGCTCAACATGCAGGGGCAGGTCGTCGGGATCAACTCCGCCGGCGATGACAACGCGCAGAACATCGGTTTCGCGATCGCCATCGATGCGGCCAAGGACGCGATCAACCACGCGGTCGCGTCACCCCTCGCGCCGACGGGCTACATGGGCATCACGACTGCCGACCTGAGCCCCGCGATGGCGCAACAGCTCGGCACCACGACACAGAGCGGCGCCTACGTGATTGGCACGACGAAGAGCGGTCCGGCGGACAAGGCGGGCATGAAGTCCGGCGACGTGATCGTGTCGGTGGACGGTAAGACCGTCGCCAGTGCGAACGATCTCGGAACCATCCTCAACGGTCTGCAGCCCGGCACCACCGTGTCGGTCGTGGTGGATCGAGGGGGACAGCAGGTCACGCTCGACGTGACCCTGGCGGCGCGGCCGCTCCCCAGCCAGCTCCCGTAGCCCTCCCACGGGA
Source organism: Actinomycetota bacterium (assembly GCA_045805225.1). Lineage (GTDB taxonomy): Bacteria > Actinomycetota > UBA4738 > UBA4738 > HRBIN12 > AC-51. The sequence goes on from JBJMLQ010000052.1 coordinate 6,344, forward strand.
GCCCAAGGGGCCGGTGGAGCGGCTGCGCTAGCCTGTCCGCGTGAAGGTCGTCCTGTGCAACCCCGACCGTGAGGTCGACGTCGCCGGCGACCGGCTCGTTCGAGAGGTCCTGACCGAGCTGGCGGTCGATCCCGACACGGTGCTCGTGATCCGCGCGGGCGAGTTGCTCACCCGCCATGATCGGGTGGGCGACGCCGACCGGCTCGAGGTGCGGCCGGTGATCTCGGGCGGCGCCGCGTGAGGTGCACGCGCTGTCGCGGCCATGCCGTCGTCGAGCTTCGCCGGCACAACGCCGCCTTCTGCGCCGATTGTTTCCAAGGTGTCTTCCGCAACCAGGTCGCACGCGCGATCGACGAGTACGACATGTTCACGCCCGAGGACCGCATCCTGGTCGCGGTGTCCGGCGGGAAAGACTCGCTCGCCCTGTGGGACGTGTTGCTCGCGGGCGGCTACCACGCGGACGGGCTGTATCTCGGCCTTGGGATCGGGGAGTACTCGGACCGGTCGCACGACCGGACGGTTGCGTTCGCCGAGGCGCGCGGGGCCTCGCTCCGCACGATCGACCTGGCGGCCGAGCAAGGCTTCGACATCCCGCTCGCCGGTCGGAAGGGCGCGCGCTCGACATGCGCGGTCTGTGGCTTGTCGAAGCGGTACCTGTTCAATCGAGCCGCGCTCGAGGGTGAGTACGACGTCGTGGCGACGGGGCACAACCTCGACGACGAGGCCGCCACGCTCCTCGGTAACACGCTGCGCTGGAACATCGAGTACATCGCCCGCCAGGCGCCCGTGCTGCCCGCCGCAGACGGACTGGTGCGCAAGGTCAAGCCCCTGTACCGGCTCAGCGAGCTCGAGACCGCCGCCTATGCGTTCCTGCGCGGGATCGATTACGTCGTGGAGGAGTGCCCGCTCGTCGCGGGCAACACGCAGCTCCGGTACAAGGAGTCGATGAACGCCATCGAGGCGCGCTCGCCGGGCGCCAAGGCGCAGTTCTTCCTCGGGTACCTGGACCGCGGCATGCCCGTTTTCCGGAACGCGCGCGATGCGGTCACGCTCACGGCGTGCGCCAGGTGCGCACAGCCGACCACCGGCGCATATTGCGCGTTCTGCCGGGCCCGCGCGCAGATCCTCGGGGAGCGACTCGGCTCGGCGCCGGCAGCGACTGAGGACCCGCGGGA
>JBJMLQ010000053.1:0-3755 GCA_045805225.1 Actinomycetota bacterium
CCCCACGCTCACGAAGGGCACGTTCGCCTACGACTACGGCGACACCGCGGGGATGGCCCCGATGGTGCCGATGTACACGCTCGGGCACACGTTCGTGCCGGCGCCGGTCCACGCCGGTGGACTGCGGTATCACGGCGACGCGCCGTCGTTGTCGCTGCTCGTCCACGGCGGACACATGGAGGCGGCCGCGTACACCCAGAACGACGTGTTCGAGGCGGCGATCCAGTTCGCGAAGACCGAGGGCATCGTCGCGGCGCCGGAGTCGGCGCACGCGATCCGCGGCGCGATCAACGAGGCCGTCGCCGCGCGCGACGCGAACGAGGAGCGCGTGATCTTGTTCAACCTGTCGGGGCACGGGGCGTTCGACATGCAGGCCTACGACGACTACCTGCACGGACGGCTCCCCGAGATCGAGTTCGACGCCGCGGCCGAGGAGAACGCGTTGTCACAGCTGCCCGACGTGCCGCCGATCGCCTGAGCTCGCGCGGCTACGGCGCGTAGGTCTTCGGGTCCAGGTCGAAGTCCTTGGTGGCGAGCTGGGCGGCCTTCTCGGTGAGCAGCGTGTACCCGTCGGTGTTGAAGTGCACCCCGTCCGGCGCTCGGATCTCACTCACCTTCGTGCCGTCCCGGTAGAAGGCGCTGTAGCCGCCGTCGGCCGCCGCGAAGGTGTTCCAGGAGTCGAAGTACGACACGTTCGGGAGCTCGTCGGCCACGCTTTGGAAGATCGCGTCCTGTTTCTGGATGAAGTCCCAGCGGCTCTTGTCGCTGACGTTGGGCAGGCCGATCCACACGACGTGACCGCCATCACTGGTGGCGATCTTGGCGAACCGCTCGACCCGCGCCTGGTAGTGCTCGGCCCAGTCGAACGTGCCGATGTCCTGCTCGAGCGTGCCGTCCGGGTACAGGAGCCCCTGGTTGTCGTTCTCGCCGATCATCACGAGGATCAGGTCGGGGGCGGCCCGGTCGACGATCGTGTGCATCTGCGCCATCCAGTTGAAGTAGTCGGGTCGCGCGAGCCCCGTCGAGATCCGTCCCTGCTTGAACACCTCTACCCAGAAGGGCTTGAACACCGCATCGGCCGCGAAGCCGACGCCTTGCGCGAGCGAGTCGCCGACGATCGCGACCCGCAACTGCTTGTCCGGCGTCGGTTCGCGGATGTCGGTGTCCTTCACCACGGGTTGGTGATGGTCGTTCTGGTCGCCGGGCGTAGCCGACGGCAGCGGGTCGACGCCGACGTTGACACCGCCGACCTCGGCGTTCGGATCGCGGCCGGCGGCGCGCGAGGCCGCGTTCGCGGCCGCCGTCAGCCCGGTGTGATCCGTCACCCACACGAGCGGGTCCAAGATCGCGAGCGAGATCGTGCGGCGCGTGCCGACCGGCGCGGCCTCGGCCGAGCGCTTCAGCTCGGGCGCGTAGAGCACCCCCCACACCAACAGCGACACGAGGATCACGACCAGCGCACGGCCCGCCGGCATCGCACGGCGCCGGCGTGTGGGCTGCGCGGTCGAAGGCTGTTCGCTCATCAGAACTGGAAGTAGATGAAGGGTGCCACACCGCGCGGCCCGAGCGTCGTGATCGCGAACAGCGCGAACCCGGCGGCGATCCCCATCGGCACCGGGTGCAGTTTCGAGACCGCGGACCGGATCGCGGCGCCGGGCGCACGCGGGATGAACTGCACCGCCATCCCGATCGCGATCGCGAGCAGGACCGGCACCGTGACGAGCGATGTCGGCCCGCTCTGGAACGTGACGAGCCTGCCGAGCATCGACAGCGCGGTGCCCACCGAGTCGGCCCGGAAGAACACCCACCCGACGCACACCAAGGCGAACGTCGACGCCCACTGGAGCGTATGCACCCACCACGTGTCGGGCGGGGTCGCGAGCACGCCCCGGGCGCGGAGCGCCGCCTTCCAATGGCCCAACACCAGGTACACGCCGTGCAGGCCGCCCCAGACCACGAAATGCCATGCGGCGCCGTGCCACAGGCCCCCGAGCAGCATGGTGATCATCAGGTTCTCGTAGGTGCGAACGGTCCCTTTGCGGTTCCCGCCGAGCGGGATGTACAGGTAGTCGCGCAGCCAGCGTGACAGCGTCATGTGCCAGCGGCGCCAGAAGTCCTGGATCGAGCGCGCGCTGTACGGCCGATCGAAGTTCTGCGGGAACTGGAACCCGAGCATCTTCGCGACGCCGATCGCGATGTCGGTGTATCCCGAGAAATCGCAGTAGATCTGCACCGCGTACGCGACGATCGCGACGGCGATCTCGAGCGATCCGTGGCGCGCGGGCTCGCCGAACACCGGGTCGACGATCGCGGCCGCGAGGTAGTTCGCGATCACCACCTTCTTGAACAGCCCGCCGAGGATCAGCCAGCCGGCGCCCACGATGTCGAGGTGCCGCGGATCGCGTTGGATGTCGAGCTGCGGGATCAGCTCGCCGGGACGCACGATCGGCCCGGCCACCAGGTGGGGGAAGAACGACAGGTACAGCGTGGTGTCGACCCAGGACGCCACCGGGAATTCCCGGCGATAGACGTCGACGACGTAGCTGATCGCCATGAACGTGTAGAACGAGACGCCGACCGGGAGCGCGACCTGGATCAACGGCGGCGCGACGGTCGCGTGCAGCGTGGTCGCGGCGTTCGTCACGTTGACCGCGAAGAACCCGTAGTACTTGAAGAACACGAGCGGAGCGATCGTCGCCGTGATGCCGATCGCCATCGCCCAGACCCGACGACGCTGATCCTCCTGGCGCGAGATCGCGATCGCCGAGAGCTGCGCGACGGCGGTCACCCCGGCGAGCAGGAAGATGTAGTGCGGGTTCCACCACCCGTAGAAGATGTAGCTCGCCGCGATCATGAAGGCCTTCCATGCGCGGGCGTTGTGGTTCAGCACCCAATGCCCGAGGAAGACCAGACAGAAGAAGAGCGCGAAATCGACGGTGGGGAAGAGCATCGGCGCCCAGATGCTAGGCCACGGCGCGGGCCCCGTCGTGTATCGGTCTAGTCCGCCACGGCGGTGCGGCGACGCTCGAGGTATCGCCGCTCGGCGTCGTTGCCGACCAGCGCGAGCGCCCGGTCGTAGGCGGTCGCGGCCTCGGGTCCGCGCCCGGCTCGGCGCAGCAGATCCGCTCGGGCCGCGTGGAAATGGTGATAGCGGTCGAGGTCGACGGCGAGCGGGTCGAGCAGGCGCAGGCCGGCATCCGGGCCATCGGCCATCGCGACCGCCACCGCCCGGTTGAGCGCCACGACGGGGGAGGGCCGGACGCGCTCGAGTTCGTCGTAGAGCGAAGCGATCTGCGCCCAGTCCGTGTCCTCCGGCCTCGGCGCGCGGTCGTGGCAGGCCGCGATCGCCGCCTGGAGCCCGTACGGGCCTGCGCCGGGCGACGCGTCGACGAGCGCCAGCCCTTCGTCGATCAGCTCGTGGTCCCAACGCGACCGATTCTGGTCCTCGAGCGTGACCAGGTCGCCGGCCGCGTCGGTCCGCGCCGCCCGGCGAGCGTGTTGCAGGAGCAGGAGCGCAAGGAGCCCACGGCTCTCGGGCTCGTCCGGGATCAGATGGTCGAGCATCCGCGCGAGCCGGATCGCCTCCGCGCAGAGATCGGTCCGGATCAGCTCGCCCTCGGTCGCCTCGTAGCCCTCGTTGAAGACGAGGTAGACGACGGCGCGCACGCCGTCGAGCCGGTCGGGCAGCGCCTCGCGCGGCGGTACCCGGTACGGGATGCCGGCGTCGCGGATCTTCCGCTTCGCGCGCGTGAGCC
>JBJMLQ010000054.1:0-21067 GCA_045805225.1 Actinomycetota bacterium
GACGGTCGCGCCGGCGGTTCTGGCATCCGGGCTCGGGCGACGGCGGCGAGGGCGAGGGCGTTGCCGCCTTCCACACCCTGCACGCGTGTCTCGTCACGCTGAGCCAGCTGCTCGCGCCGTTCACGCCGTTCGTCGCCGAGGAGCTGTGGCGCACTCTCGCCGCGGGACGCGCCGGACGCCCGGAGTCCGTGCACCTGTCGGCGTTCCCCGAACCCGAGGAGGCTGCGATCGACCGGTCGCTCGACGCGGCGATGGCGACCGCTCGCCAGATCGTCGAGCTCGGTCGGCGCGTACGGGTCGAAACCAAGGTCCGGACGCGCCAGCCGCTCGCCGAAGCGGTTGCCCACATCTCCGGACACGACGCGGGGATGGAGGCGTTGCTGCCGATCGTCGCCGACGAGCTCAACGTGCATGACGTCCGGCTCGCCACGTCGGCCGACGCGTTCGGGACGTGGCGCGCGAAGCCGGACTTCAAGGCACTGGGTCCGCGTCTCGGTCGGCGCGTGCAGGCCGTCGCCCGCGCGCTCGCCGCCGACGATGGATCCCTCGCCGAGCAGCTCGCGGCTGGCTCAAGCGTGACGGTCGAGCTCGACGGCGGACCGGTCGACGTCGGCCACGACGACGTGGTCTTGACACGCGAGGTGCTCGCGGGCTGGGGCGTCGCCTCCGACGGCGGCGTCACGGTGGCGCTGGAGCTGGAGCTCACGCCGGCGCTGCGGTCCGAGGGCCTCGCGCGCGAGCTCGTCCGCATCGTGCAGGACGCACGTCGCACAACGGGGCTCGAGGTGCAGGACCGGATCGTCGTGCACCTGGTCGCGACCGGCGACGTCGCCGACGCTCGCGACGCGCACGCCGCATTCATCGCGGGCGAGACGCTCTGCGCGGAGCTCCGGACCGACCCTGGAGACGGCGAGCCGACGGCGACCGCCGAGATCGACGGGACGGAGGTCGAGCTTTGGGTCCGGCGGGTGTGAGGGCCTAGCGGTCCTCGCCCCAGAAGAGCTTCTTGAGCGAGGGATCGCCGCTGTCCGTGGCGCGGTCGCCACCGGGCGTGGCCGCCGGCTGCGGGACCTCGATCACGACGGTCTCGTCTCCGGCGTCGCCCGCGCCTGCGGAGACTGCCTCGGGGTCGGCATGCTGCCCGGGCCCGTCCTGCTCGTCGCCGGTGACGGGGTCCGGCTGCCGCGCCTCGCCGGGTTCGTCGGCGGACGCCGCCGGTGCAGCCGCGCCTTCGCTCGAGGGTGACGCCTGCGTCGGCGCAGCCCCCGCCGGTTGCCGGGTCTTGCGGGCCATCGCCTTGACCGACTCCGCGTGGCCTTGGACCAAGCCGGCGAGGTTCTGCAGGAACGCGCGCTCCTGCTGGAGGAACGCGTCGACCGCCGGCCGGTCGTCGGTTCCTTCGGCGGCGGTCGGCGTGGCGGTCGCGTTCGCGTCCGCGACGATCCGCGCCGCCTGCTCCCGGGCGCGCTGCAAGATCTCGTCGGCCTGGCGGTTGACGTCCTCGAGGTCGGGCGTGCCGACGATCGGCGGCGATCCCGAGCGGAGCCGTTCGTTCTCGGCGATCAGCGACTCGGTCGAGGCCGTCAGGCGATCGAGGAACTCGTCCACGTCGCGCATCCGGTAGCCGCCGAACCGCGACACGCCGAACTCCTGCTTCTGGATGTCTGCCGGCATGACGGGCGCGCCCGCCGCCGGTGCTTCGGTCCGTTCGTCCGTCATGAAGCTCCCCCCGCCCTCAGCAGAACGCCGTTCGTGCTACGAAGATGATGATGAACGCCACGAGCACCGACATGTCGAACATGCCCGCCGGCGGCACGATCTTCCGCAGCGGCTTGATCGCCCAGTCGGTGACGTCGTTCAGGAGATCGTAGGCCGATCGCACCAGCCCGGTCGACGGGGGTCGCCACCCCGCGAAGACGATCCAGCTGACGATCACCCGTGCGAGCAACAACAGCTCGGCCGCGAACAACGCGAGGCACACGATCGTTTGCAGCGGGTTCGAGGAGGCGACCATCGGGCGAGAAGGCTAGCAGCACATGCCACGCCGCCATCCGGCGACACGGTGCAGCGACGGCGGTGAGCCGGGCGCTCAGAACTGGTTGTAGAACGCGCTGCCGGCGAGCTTCTCGCGGTCCTCGGCGCTCACCTCGACGTCGGCCGGGCTGAGCAGGTAGACGCGGTTCGCGATCAACTCGATCTTGCCGTCGAGCCCGTAGACCAGGCCCGAGGCGAAATCCACCAGCCGTCGAGCCGTGCCGTCCTCGGTCCCCTGCAGGTTCATGATCACGGCCGCGCCGCCCTTGAACCGGTCGGCCACGTCACGCGCCTCGTTGAAGCGCTTGGGCTCGGCTCGGTGGATCGCGGTCGGACCCGCCGGGGCCGGACGGGGTGCGGCGATCGTTCGCACGACCCCCTCTGCCTCCGCCGGGTGGTCGCCGCCGACCGGCTGCGGACGCATGCGCCGGACGCTCGCCGGCTCGGCCTCGGGCATCTCGTCGACGAACGCCTCGTCCTCTTCAACGAGCCCGAGGTAGTTCAGGGTCTTCTTCCACACGCCGGGCATCCTCGCTTCCTCTCGCTCACGACCCGGCCGCCGCGCGACCCGGCCGCTCACCGCTGGGGTCGGGGCGTCCGAGGGCCGAACACCGCCGTCCCGATCCGGACCATCGTAGCGCCTTCCTGCACCGCGACCTCGTAATCCAACGACATCCCCATCGAGAGGTCCAGCACGTCGGGATGGCGTTCCCGCAACGCATCACGGAGGCCGCGGAGCCGTCGGAACCAGGTTCGGGCGCCCTCCGCGTCCGCTGTGGCGGGCGCGATCGTCATCAGGCCTCGGAGCCGGAGACCCTCGAGGGACGCCACAAGGTCGGCCGCGGCCGGGACGTCGGCGGGCGCGACGCCGGCTCGCCCCCCCGTGAAGTCGACCTCGAGCAGCGCGTCCAGCGTTCGGCCGCCGCGGGCGGCCCGGCCGCCGAGGCGGCGTGCGGCCCGCTCCCCAGCGACCGTGTGGACGACGTCGGCGAGGTCCGCGACGTGATGCGCGGTGTGCGACTGCAGGGCGCCGATGTAGTGCCAGCGCACACCCGGATCGTCGACCTCGGGTCGCTTCGCGCGAAGCTCGGTCACGTAGTTCTCGCCGAGGTCGCGGGCGCCGGCCGCGATCGCGTCGTTGATCGCCAACATCGCGACGGTCTTCGTCACGACGATCAGCCGAACCTCGGCCGGGTCACGGCCCGCCTCGGTCGCCGCATCGGCCAGGCGCCGTCGCACCGTCTCGAGGTTGCTCGCGATGTCCTCGGCGCGGGCGCTCACCACGTGGCCGAGCATACGGAAGGGGCGGACGGCGCCGGTCCGCGAGGCGGGGGAAGGTCGCCTCGGTCCCGGACCGCCCGCCCCCGAGCGTCGCGCGGGGCCGCGCGGGGCGGGTCGTGCCCGCTAACTCTTGAGGAAGTCCGGGATGTCCAGGTCTTCCTCGGCATCGAACGAGACCGACGCCGGTTGATCCTCGCTCGCGAAGACGTCCGCATCGTCGTCGTGCAGGAGCGACGGCAGCGGCTCGTCGTCGCCGGTCCGCGCCGGCTCCTCCAACAGACGGGAGAGCCGGCTCTCGAAGCGGTTGTCGGCGGAGAGCGCGACCTTGTCGAAGCCCGCCGCGACGACCGTCACGCGGACCTCCTCGCCGAGCATGTCGTCGACGACCGCGCCGAAGATGATGTTGGCGTCGGGGTGCGCGACGCGTGTGATCGCGTCGGCCGCCGCGTTCACCTCGTGCAACGACAGGTCGGTCGGGCCCGAGATCGACAACAGGACGCCCTTGGCGCCGTCGATCGAGGACTCGAGCAGCGGGCTGGAGATCGCCGACTTCGCCGCCTCGGTCGCCCGGTCGGCGCCCGAGCCGATGCCGATGCCCATGAGCGCCGAGCCGGCGCCGGACATGACCGACTTCACATCGGCGAAGTCGAGGTTGATCAGACCCGGTGTCGTGATCAAGGACGTGATCCCGTCGACCCCTTGGTACAGAACCTGGTCGGCCATCCGGAACGCGTCGACCATCGGCATCGTCGGGTCGGCGACCTGGAGGAGGCGGTCGTTGGGGACGACGATCAAGGTGTCGACCGCCTTCTTCAAGTCCGTGATGCCGACGTCGGCTTGGGTCGCGCGCTTGCGTCCTTCGAAACCGAACGGTCGTGTCACGACGCCGATCGTCAGCGCGCCGAGGTTGCGCGCGATGTCCGCGACGACCGGCGCGCCGCCGGTGCCGGTGCCCCCGCCCTCGCCGGCGGTGATGAACACCATGTCGGCGCCCTTCAAGATCTCTTCGATCTCGTCGGAGTGCTCGTCCGCGGCGCCCTTGCCGACCGTCGGGTCGGAGCCGGCGCCGAGACCCCGCGTGGTCTCGCGGCCGATGTCGAGCTTCACTTCGGCGTCGGACATCAGCAGCGTCTGCGCGTCGGTGTTGACGGCGATGAACTCGACGCCCCGGAGGCCTGCCTCGATCATCCGGTTCACCGCGTTCACGCCGCCCCCGCCGATGCCGACCACCTTGATCACGGCGAGGTAGTTCTGGGGAGCATCCATCGTTCGTCCAGTCCTCCGGGGTGACCGGATCCGGTCACCGCCTGCCGGCGAGCGGATCACTCGCGGCGGAAGCTTCGTCCTCTCCGAAAGGCTTCCTTACCCTCGACTCTTCCCCACTACGTACGACTCTGCTCAACTGCTGCGCTGCGCGGCCTGCGGAACCGGCCGAAACACTAACGCTCAACTGGATATCTATTGTTATATCTATCTACAGTCGAGGTCGTGACCTTACTAGCGACATCTAGGGCCGTCAAGCGTCGATGAGGCCGACCGACACCATCACGTTCGTGGTCGCGGTGATAGTTACGGGAACCGCATGGTTGGTCTCACGGCGTCAACGTCGACCCGTCCGCGAGCGTCGCGCTCGGCGCGTCCGGCGCGCTGACGTCCACGCTCGCGAGCGCGTGCCCGTCGGTGGTCGCCCACCGGAGGACCGCGCGCAACGCCGTCGCCTTCGCGTCTTCGTTGCCCGGCGTGCCGGCGTCGACGGTGACCCCGTCGCGAAGCGTCAGCGACTCGCTCAGATCCTGGCCCACGGTGAGATGGGTCACCCGTTGCTCGACGACGGGATCGAGCGCCGAGAGCAGTGCGGCCGCCGCGGCGCGCTGGGTGTCGTCGAGCGAGCCGAGCCCGGCCTCGACCGACGGCAGGGTCGCGATGGTATCGGCCGTGGCCGCCGACGCCGGCAGCATCGTCCCGTCGCTCGCCAACACGGCGCGATCCCCCATCGCGTCGATCACACCGACGGGCCGGCGCTCGACGACGGTCAGCACGACCGTGTCGGGGAGATCTTTGGCGACCGTCGCCGAGGCGATCCAGGGGTCGGTCAGGAGCCGCGCCGTCACCGCGTCCGGCTGCAGGTGGAAGACGTTGGTGGACGGCTCCACCTGCGCCAGCGACCGCACGTCGTCGGGACGCAGGGTGACCGCGCCCTGGACGCGGACGTGCTTCGCGTCGAACACAGGCGTGTAGGTGAGCGCCCACGCGGCCGTCGCGACCGCGATCGGCACCAGGAGCGCGAGCGCCACCAGCCGGCGGCGCCGGACCGACCCGTCGTATGGCGCGCGTGGCTCAGACATCGACCGAGCCGATCGTCCGGACCTCGGTCTGCAAGACGATCCCGCTCGCGCGGCGCACACCGTCCCGGACCAGCTCGATCAACGCCCGGACATCGGCGGCGGTCGCGTCCGGCGAGGTCACGATGAAGTTCGCGTGCTTGGTGGAAACCGACGCGCCTCCGACCGAGGCCCCTTTCAGCCCCGCTGTGTCGATCAGTGCGGCCGCGTGCTCGCCGGGTGGATTGGTGAAGACGCTTCCGCAGTTGGGCTCCGCGACGGGTTGCGTCTCTCGGCGCCACCGCCGTGCGGCGTCCATGGCCGCTCGGATCTCTTCGGGGTCGCCGGGACGCAGCCGAAGCGACGCCGCGACGACCACGCCGTCGGCCGGCAGCGCGGTCGAGCGGTACACGAAGCCGACCTCCTCCGCCGAGAACGTGTGCGTCCGATCGGCGTCGAGCTCGAACACCTCGACGGTCTCAACGACATCCGCCATCTGGCCGTCGTGGGCGCCCGCGTTCATGCGGACGGCACCTCCCAGGCTCGCCGGAATCGCGACCCCGAAGCCGACGCCCGCAAGGCCGTGCTGCTGGGCGATGCCGGCGAGCGCGGGCAGCGGCATCGCCGCGCCCGCGGTCACGATGTCGCCCGTCCGCGCCGACCACCGGAACCCCCGCCCGAGCCGGAGGACGATGCCGTCGAAGCCGTCGTCGGCGACGAGCAGGTTCGAGCCCTTGCCGACGATCGCGACCGGCACGCCCGTGCGCGCCACCGCGCGCGCGACGCCGTGGAGGTCGTCGATGGAATCCGGCTCGAGGAACGATGCCGCCGGACCGCCGATCCGAAACGTCGTGAGCGGCGCCATCGACACGCCCGCTCGGACCCGGTCGCCGCAGGCTTCGCGCAGGATCTCGCCCGCCGCGTCGATCGCGGCGGTCATCGGTCGAGCTCCGCGATCCGTTCGCGTACCGCGTCGCCGAGGAGCCAGACGTCACCGCATCCCATCGTGACCACGAGGTCGCCCGCGCGTACCTCGTCGGCGAGGTACGTCACCACGTCGGCGCGGTGCGGCAGATACACAACGGTTGGCGTCGCGCCGTCGTCGCGCGCGGTGGCCGCCTCGACCACCCCGTCGGCCACGAGCTGCCCGGTCACTCCGGGGATCGGCGGTTGCGCGGCGCCGTACACGTCGGTCACCACGACCACGTCCGCGCCGACCACGCTCGCGCCGAGTTCGCGCCACAGCGCTTGCACGCGCCAATACCGATGTGGTTGCACCAGGGCGATCAGCCGACCGGGACGACGGCGACGCGCCGTGTCGATCGTGACCTCCATCTCCGTCGGCGTCTGCCCGTAGTCATCGAAGAACTCGGCCTCCCGCGCGCGACCGCGGAGCTCGAAGCGGCGGTGCACCCCGCCGAAGGAGGCGAGCGCGTCGGCCGCCATTGCCGGCTCCACCCCCATCGCGTGAGCGGTCGCGATCGCCGCGGCCGCGTCGAGCAGGTTGTGGGCGCCGTCGATCCGCAACGAGAGCGCGAGGTTCTCGCCGTCGACCGTCACCGTGCCTCGTGCTCCGTCGGGGCCGAGGTGCTCGACGCGGACCGCGTAGCGCGAGCGGCGCCCGACGCCGTACGTGACGGGGTCGACGCCCGCGAGCGATAGTGCGCGACCCGCGCCCTCGTCGTCACCACATGCGACGACGGCGTCACATCCCGCGGCGAAGCGAGCGAACGCATGCTCGATCTCATCGCGGCCACCCGGATAGAAATCGACGTGGTCGACGTCGACGTTGGTGATGACGCCGATCGCCGGCGATCCGAGCAGGAACGAGCCGTCGCTCTCGTCGGCCTCGAAGACGAACGCCTCGCCCCTCCCCGCGCCCGCGCCGCCGCCGGTCTCGTTGAGGTCGCCTCCGATCAGATACGACGGATCGAGACCGGCCCCGATGAGCACCGACGCGAGCATCGACGTGGTGGTCGTCTTCCCGTGCGTGCCGGAAACGGCGACGGCCCGCCGGCCGGCGGCAAGGGCCGCGACCGCTTGCTGCCGCCGCCACACCGCGATCCCGTCGTTCTCGGCGGCGCGCAGCTCCGGGTTATCCGCCGCGATCGCGCTCGACGTGATCACGACGTCGGGGCGCGGCGTGCTCCGGACCGCGGCGGCCGAGTGCCCGACCTGCACGACGACCCCTGCGTCCTCGAGGTCGTCGACCGCGCGCGATCGTTTGAGATCCGAACCGCGTACCGAGATGCCACGAGCCAGAAGGAGCCGTGCGAGGTTCCGCATGCCCGCACCGCCGATCCCGACCAGATGCGCGCGTCGGACGCCCGAGACGTCGGGCACCGGAAGCGTCGGGATCGATCCGGGTGGCGGCGTCCACAGCGCGTCGCCGGTACTCATCCGGCCGCCCCCGCGACCTCCGCGCAGAGGTCGGCGATCCGTGCCGCCGCGTCTGGGCGCGCCCACGCGAGCGCCGCCGCCCCCATCGCCGTTCTCGCCGCCTCGTTCTCCACGAGCTCCAGGATGGCGCGAACCAGCGCCGACGACGACAACTCGCGATCGAGCACCATGCGGGCCGCGCCAGCGGCGACCAGCTCGCGTGCGTTCGCCTCTTGGTGGTTCTCCGTCGCGTGCGGATACGGCACGAGGATCGAGGGCAACCCGCACGCGGTCACCTCGGCGATACTGCCACCCGCGCGCGCGACGACGAGGTCCGCCAGCGCGAACGCACGGTCCATCCGGTCGACGAACGGCGCGACGGCGACCCGCAACGGCGCCGATCGGTCGACGGCGCGCGTCACCTCGCCCTCGTGCCCGGGACCGGCGCTCACCAACAGCTGGAGGTCCGCCCGCGTCGCGAGCGACGGAAGGGCTTCGGCGAGAACCTGATCGAGGTGCAGCGCTCCCTGGCTCCCGCCGAACACGAAGACGGTCGTGCGATCCGGCTCGAGCCCGAAGGCCTCGCACGCCTCGAGCCGCAGTCGCGCCCGCCGCTCGGGGACCGCGGCGATCTCCCTGCGGATCGGGTTGCCGGTCCGCTCGACGCGGACGCGGCCGGGGAGCCGCTCAGCCGTGCCGTCGAAGGTAGTGGCCACCGCCGCCGCCCACCGCGCCGCGATGCGATTGACGATGCCGGGGACGCTGTTCGGTTCGATCAGCACGAGCGGCCGCCGGGTTCGCCGCGCGGCGAGCGCCGCCGGGCCGCTCGCGAACCCACCGATGCTGATGACCGCGTCGCTGCCGCGCACGAGGCCGCGCACCGATCGCGAGCCAGCGAGCGCGAGCGCCACCGCGCGAAGCGTCGCGATCGATACGCGCGCTTGCGCCGCCGACACATGCACCGGCACGAAGCGGAACCCCGCGTCGGGCACGAGCCGCGCCTCCTGGCCGTCCTCGGCGCCGACGAACACGATCGACGCCCCGTGGCGGTCGCGGAGCGCGGTGGCGGTGGCGAGCGCCGGGAAGACGTGCCCGGCGGTCCCCCCGCCGGTGACGACCACGTTCATCGCCCGGGCGCGGATCCCCGCCGTGTGCGCGCCGGCGTCGCCGCGTCGCGTGCGACGCTCGCGAGCATCCCCACGCCGACGAGCGTCACCACGAGCGCCGTTCCCCCGAACGACACCAGCGGCAGCGGCACACCGGTGATCGGCAGCAGCCCGGTGACCGCGCCCATGTTCACGATCGCCTGCAGGCCGATCCACCCGATCACCCCGGCCGCGAGCAACCGCTCGAACGTGCCGCGCGCGTGCAGCGCGATCCGCACGCCGGCGTAGATCAGCACGCCGAACGCGATCAGCACGGCAAGCGCCCCAAGCAACCCGAGCTCCTCGCCGATCACCGCGTAGATGAAGTCGGAGTGCGCGTTCGGCAGGAAGTCCCACTTCGCACGACTCGTCCCGAGGCCCGTGCCGAGCCAGCCGCCGGAGCCGATCGCGATCAGGCCCTGGATCAGCTGGTACCCGTTGCCCTGCCGATCGGCCCATGGGTTCAGCCATGCGTCGAAGAAGCGCGTCCGCCGGTACGTCTCGCCGACGATCAGCACCATCGCACCGAGCACGCCGGCACCGGCTGCGAACAGCAGGTACCGCATGCGGATACCCGCCGCGAACAGCATCACGAGCACCAGGCCGCCGAGGATCAGCGTCGTCCCCAGGTCGCGCTGGGCGATGCCGAGCAGGCCGACCAGCAGCACGATCGGGCCAAGCGGCATCAACAGCTGCATCGGCTCGTCGAGCTTGCTCCACTTATTGGTGAGGATCGTCGCGGCGACCGCGACGAGGCCGAGCTTCGCGAACTCCGAGGGTTGGATCGTGACCGGTCCGAGGTCGATCCACCGCGATGCGCCGTACAGCGACGTCCCCGACGTCGGCCGCGCCGCGATCGCCATCAGCACCGTCGCTCCGGCGAGGATCCAGATCCCGAGGTGCTTCCAGATGCGCGGCGAGAGGCGCGCGACGACGATCGCCGCCCCGATGCCGAGGCCCGCGTACAGGACCTGACGCTGGAAGTACCAGAAGCTGTTGCCGCCGTACCCTTGCGCGGCCGACACCGATCCCGCGGAGAGCACCATCACGAGCCCGACGACGGTGAGGGCGCCGGCCGACCCACCGAGGAGCGCGAGGTCGCGGCGAGCGACCCGCTTCGCCTCCGCCGCGCCTCGTCGGTGCGGCGCCGGCACCAACCGAAGGTGCCGCGCCAAGCCGGACGTCGTGTCGGCCGGCGGCCGCTTCGGGGTCGTCGCATCCGTGGTCGTCGCGTTGGCGGCCTCCGCCTTCGAGGTCTTGGCTTTGGCGGTCGTCGACGACTTCGCCCGCGACGCGCCCTGCGTGCGCTCAGCCACCGGCATGCACCCCCGCGACCAACGCCCGCGCGGCCGTGGCGAACCGGTCTCCGCGCTCGGCGTAGGACGCGAACTGGTCCCAGCTCGCGCAGGCCGGCGCGAGGAGGACGATGCCGGGCCGCGCGCTCGCGGCGAAGGCGGCGCCGACGGCGTCCTCGATCGAGCCGGCGTCGTGCACCGGCACGAGGTCGCCGTAGACGGCGTGCAGCGACGGCGCGGCCTCCCCGATCGCCACGACGGCGCGAAGGTTGCCCGCGGTGTCGCGGAGCGGCGACAGATCCTGCCCCTTGGTTCGGCCGCCCGCGATCAACACCGCGTCTCGCACGGCCGCGATCGCCGCAGCGGCCGCGTGGACGTTCGTTGCCTTCGAGTTGTCGAGGAACCGCACGCCGTCGACCTCCGCCACGAGCTCGCCGCGGTGCGCGGCCGGCTCGAACGACACGAGCCCATCGCGGACGGCGTCGGGGGTGACGCCGTACGCGAGCGCGGCCGCCGCGGCCGCGGCCGCGTCAACGCGATGCCCGGCGCGCTCGCCGTCGATCGATCCGAGCTCCACCGCTCCGTCAGATCCGCGGGCGAGCAGCGTGTCGCCGTCGAACCCGACATCGGGGCCGTCGGCGGTCGGCACGCCCGCGCCGAACCACACGTGCGCGCACGGCGCCGTCGCCGAGACAGCCGCGGCCGTCGGGTCGTCGCGGTTTCCGACGTGCACGTCATCGTCTCGTTGATTGCGGTAGATCGCAGCCTTCGCGTCGCGGTACGCCTCGAACGTCCCGTGATGGTCGAGATGGTCGGGCGCGAGGTTCACGAGCACCGACACGCGGGGATGGAACCGCTCGTGTATCGCCAGCTGGAACGACGAGACCTCGACCACCAACGCCTGGTGCTGCTCTCGCACGGCGGTCGTGAACGGGAAGCCGATGTTGCCGCACGCGACCGCATCGATCCCGCCGGCGCGCAAACATGCGGCGAGCATGCCGGTCGTCGTCGTCTTACCGTTGGTTCCGGTAACGGCGAGGTACGGGACACGCGCGAGCCGCGCGCCGAGCTCGAGCTCTCCCCACACCGCGATCCCGCGCTCTCGCGCCCACACGAGCGGCGGCGCGTCGGGCGGCACACCGGGGCTCACGACGACGATCTCGGCACCGTCGAGATCGGCCGGCATGTGTCCGCCCGTCCGAACGTCGACGCCGGCCGATCCCAGCGCCGAGATGTCGCCAACCGCGCCGGCGTCGCGCCGTTCGGTCACCAGCACCGTCGCGCCCTCGGCGGCCAGCGTCGCCGCGGCGGCGCGACCCGCCACGCCCGCCCCGATCACCACCGCACGCCGTCCGTCGAACGCGCTCATCCGAGCCCGCCACGCGCGATGAAATCCGCGTAGAACAAGCCGATCCCCACGGCCGAGCACAGCCCGGCGATGATCCAGAACCGCACGATGACCGTGAACTCGGGCCACCCCGCCAGCTCGAAGTGATGGTGGAACGGCGACATCCGGAACACCCGGCGCCCGAAGCCGCGATACGAGATCACCTGGATGATCACCGATAGCGTCTCGAGCACGAACAGTCCGCCGATGATGACGAGCAACAGCACGGTGTTCGTGACGAGCGCCAGGGCGCCGAAGAGGCCGCCGATCGCGAGCGCCCCCGTGTCGCCCATGAAGATCCGCGCCGGCGCGGCGTTCCACCACAGGAACCCCGTCGCGGCGCCCATCATCGCCGCCGACACGATCGCGACGTCCTGCATGTCGGCGCCGCGGACCGCGTAGCATCCCGTCGCGCCGCCGAGCAGATCGCAGGTGTGGCGGAACTGCCAGAAGCTGATGAAGATGTAGGCGGCCGACACGAGGATCGACGCGCCTGCGGCGAGGCCGTCCAAGCCGTCGGTCAGGTTCACCGCGTTCGACGCGCCCGTCAGCACGAAGAACGCCCATACGACGAAGAAGCCGCCCAGGGCGATCGCGGTCGGCCGCACGAACGAGACGTGGGTGCTGATGCCGGCTTGCTCGCCGCTGTGCACCACGAGCCACGCGAACGCGAGCGACACGACGGCGGTGCCGGCGAACTTCTGCAGCTTGGTCAACCCGAGCGAGCGCTGCCGCTGCACCTTGGCGTAGTCGTCGAGGAAGCCGACGATCCCGAAGCCGACGGCCACCATCACGAGCGCGACGCCGGTGGCGGTGACGCGTTGGGCGGTGATCCGCGACGCGAGGTAGCCGGCGACCAGCGCGATCAAGATGACGATGCCGCCCATCGTCGGCGTGCCCATCTTCTCCATGTGCGTGTGGGGCCCGTCCTCGCGGATGCGCTGGCCCCACCCCCACGAGCTGAACGCATGGATCGCGACCGGCGTGCCGAGCAGGGCGACGGCCAGGGCGGCGCCCGCGGCGACCAAGATGGAGATCATGCGAGCGCCTCCGCGAGCCGTTCGCCGAGCGCCTCGAGACCGGCGACGCGCGAGCCCTTCACGAGCACGACGTCGCCGGGCGTCGCGTGCGCGACCGCGTCCGCGAGCGCCGCGTCGACGTCGTCGTACGCGACGGCGGCGTCGGGCTCCACGCCCTCACGCACGGCGGCGACGACGATCGCCTTGGCGTCGGGGCCGATCGCGAGAAGGCGATCCACCGGCAGCCGAGCCGCGAGCTCGCCGACGCGCTCGTGCTCGGCGGTCGTGATCGGGCCGAGCTCGGCCATATGCCCGAGCACGGCGATCAGCCGCGCGTCACCGGCCATCCATCGCGCGGTCTTCAACGCTGCGGCGACCGACTCGGGGTTCGCGTTGTACGCATCGTTCACGACACGAACGCCCGCCGAGGTCCCCGAGGTCTGCATCCTCCAACGCGTGATGCGGGCCTCACCGAGCGCAGCCGCCGCGTCGCCCAGCGGCACATCGAGCTCGAGCCCGACCGCAGCGGCGGCGAGGGCGTTCGCGACCATATGGTCGCCGGCGACCCGCAGACGCACGCGTGCCCGTTCGTCGTGATGACGCAGCTCGAACGCCGCGATCCCGTCCCGGTCCAGCGTCACGTCTGCCGCCCGCACGTCCGCGTCGGCCGCGCGCCCGAACGTGACGACGCGCGCGTCCGTCCGTGCCGCATACCCGGCGACCACGAGATCGTCGGCCGCGAGGATGGCAACGCCGTCGGACGGCAACGACTCGACGGGCTCGGCCGACGCCTCGACGATCGCCTCCCAGCTCCCGAACACCTCGAGGTGCGCGACACCGACGTTCGTCACGACGGCCATCCGCGGCGCCGCCACGGCGCACAGCCGTCGCACGTCGCCCACATGACGCGCGCCGAGCTCCGCGACGATCACCTCGGTGTCGGGCGGGGCGCCGAGGAGCGTCATCGGCACGCCGATCTCGTTGTTGAACGACGACGGGCTCACGTGGGTCCGTCGATGCGTGCCGACCACGGCGCCCGCGAGGTCCTTCGTCGACGTCTTGCCGTTGGCGCCGGTGATCGCCACCACCGCGCCGTCGAACCCGTGGCGTTCGGCCGCGCCGAGGTCGAGCAGCGCGTCACGGGTGTCGCGCACGTGGACGGCGGGTGCGTCAACCCGGAACCCGGCGCGCACGAGCACCGCCGCGGCCCCCCGCTCGAGCGCGTCGCCGACGTAGTCGTGTCCGTCGAGCCGGTCGCCGGCGAGCGCGACGAACAGACCGTCGGGTCTGACCGCCCGGGAGTCGGTCGCGACGCTCCCGATCGCGGTGTCGGCGCCCTCGCGGACCGCTCCGCCCACGGCCTCCGCGATCGCGCCGACGGTCGTCGGCCGCATCAGGCGGAACTCCGTCGGGCGAGCGCCGCGCGCGCCACCAGGCGGTCGTCGAACGGCAGGGAGACGCCGTCGATCTCCTGCGTGGTCTCGTGCCCTTTGCCGGCGATCACCACGACGTCGCCGGGCTGCGCGGCGTCGATCGCGCGCTCGATCGCCGCTGCGCGGTCCGGCTCCACGACCGCCGCCGCGGCGTCCGGGATGCCGCGCACGATCTCGTCGATGATCGCGGACGGATCTTCGGACCGCGGATTGTCGGTCGTCACGATCACCAGGTCGGCATCCTCCGCGGCCGCGAGGCCCATCATCGGTCGCTTCGCCCGGTCGCGGTCTCCGCCGCAACCGAACACGACGATCACTCGGCCGTCGGCCGATCCGCGTGCGCCCCGGAGCACGTTGTGGATGCTATCCGGCGTATGTGCGTAGTCCACTACCACCGTAAAGTCCTGCCCCGCATCGATAGGCTCCATCCGACCCGGGACCCGGTCCACGTCGCCGATCCCACGCCGAGCAACGTCGGTCTCGACCCCGACGACCCGTGCCGCGGCGATCGCGGCAAGCACGTTGTCGACGTTGAACCGGCCTCTGAGCGCCGTGCGGACGCGCACACCGTCGATGATCGCCGTCGACCCGCCGCCGTCGACCGACACGTCCGTCGCTCGGACGTCGGCCGGACGGTCGACGCCGTAGCTCGTCATCTCGATCGCGGGATCCTCCAGCAACCGCCGGCCCCAGGGATCGTCGGCGTTCACCACCCCGCGGCGGGCGAGCGCGGGGGTGAACAGTCGCCGCTTGGCCTCGAAGTACGCGTCCATCGTCGTGTGCAGATCGAGGTGGTCTTGGGACAGGTTCGTGAAGATCGCGGCGTCGACGACGAGCCCGTCCACGCGATGCTGCGCGAGCGCGTGCGAGGAGATCTCGATCGCGACCGCTCGGACACCCTCGGCGCGCATGCGGGCGAGGGCGCGGTGCAGCTCGGGCGCTTCGGGAGTGGTGTGCGACAGTGGCGACGGCGCGCCGTCGATGCGCATGCCCGTCGTGCCGATCACGCCGGGGCGCCATCCCGCGGCGCGGAACACCGACTCCAATAGATAGGTGATCGTGGTCTTGCCGTTCGTCCCGGTGATCCCGACCACGGTCAGGTCGCGCGCGGGGTGGCCGAACACGGTCGCGGCCATCGGACCGATCGCTTCGCGAACAGACCGCACGACGAGCTGCGGCGCCGCGACGGCGAGCGGACGATCGACCACCAGCGCGGCGGCGCCGGCGTCCACCGCGCGCTGCGCGAAGGTGTGCCCGTCGACGCGCTCACCCGCGATACAGAAGAACAGGGACCCTGCAGGCACGTCGCGCGAGTCGTTCGAGGCATCCCGCACCGTGGCGTCGGGGTCGCCGCGCACCTCGGCGCCGACGATCGCGGCGACGTCGGCGAGCCGCACCTGGGGGAAGGTCGGGTTCACCGCGCGCGAGCCTACACGTCGCCGGCCGGCGCTCAGGGAACGGCCAGCCGGTGCGGCGGCAACGCGACGGGGGCGCTCGGCTCGATCCCCAATCGCTGGATGGCGTAGCGCGCGATGTGTTGGAACAGCGGAGCCGCCGCCACACCGCCGTACACCGTGTCGGGTTCGTCCAAGATCGCGGCGATCACCACGCGCGGCTTCGACGCGGGCAGGAAACCGATGAACGAGGCGACGTAGCGATCGATGTACGTGCCCTGGCTATCGACCTTCTTCGCGGTTCCGGTCTTCCCGGCGACCTGATAGCCGGAGATCTGCGCGTTGATCCCGGTGCCGTCCTGCACCGCGTACGCGAGCATCTCGGTGAGCTCCGTGCTCGTCGCGCTGGACAGCACGCGGTGCCGCGGCGCCGGCGGCTCGGTCCTGACGACCCCGTCGCTGCCGACCGTCGCGTGGACGAGGCTCGGCCGCACGTAGGTGCCGCCGTTCGCGATCGTCGCGTACACCGCCGCCATCTGCAGCGGGGTCACCGCGACGCCGGCGCCGAACGAGACGGTCGCCCTCGTGATGGCGCTCCATTGATCGCCCGGCTGCATGATCCCGGCGGCTTCGCCGGGGAACCCGACGCCCGTCGGCGCGCCGTACCCGAACGCGCGGAACGTCTGCTGCAGCCGTTCGTTGCCCACCTTGTCGGCGACGAGGGAGATCCCGACGTTGCTCGAGTGGGCGATGATGTCCCCGAGCGTCATCGACTCGCTGCCGTGCGGCTCGGCGTCGTGGATCGTGTAGCCCTCGATCGTCCGCGTCCCCGCCACCTGGAAGGTGTCGGACGGGCGCACGGCGCCGGAGGACAACGCCGCCGCCGCCGTGATCGTCTTGTTCACCGAGCCGGGCTCCCATGTGTCGGTGACCGCCCGGTTCACGAACGAGCTCGGATCCGCCGTGCTGAACGCGTTCGGGTCGAACGTCGGGTAGGTCGCCATGGCGTAGATCTCGCCGGTCCGTGGGTCCATCACGATCACGCTTCCGCCCTTGGCGTGGTTCGCTGCGACGGCCTGTCGCAGGTACAGCTGGGTCTGGAACTGCATCTGCCGGTCGATCGTGAGCTCGAGGTTCGCGCCGGGCTCGGGCTCCTGGTCGACCTGGACGCCCCCCGCGATGGGCTGCCCCATCGCGGAGAGCTCGACGGTCCGCTCCCCCGGCGTGCCCGCCAGCGAGGTGTTGTACTGCTCCTCGAGCCCGGTGATCCCGGTCCCGTCGACGTTCACGATCCCCACCGTCTGCGCCGCGATCGAGCCGCTCGGGTAGTACCGCTTCTCGGCCGGGAGCACGCCGATCCCGGGGAGCGCGAGATCTGACACCTGCGCGGCGACGTCGAGCGACACGCCTCGATCGATGTACACGAAGCTCGTGTTGGCGGTCCCGAGCGCCGACGCCACGTGCGTCGGCTGCAGACCCAACACCCGCGCGAGCGGTTGGGCCTCGGCGCTCGGATCGGTGACGAGCGTCGGGTTCGCGTAGACGTCCCGCGCGTCGAGCGTGATCGCGAGCGGGCTGCCGTTGCGATCCAAGATCTCGGCTCGCGTCGCGCTGAGCTGCTCCGTGCGAACGCGCTGCTCGACGCCGAGCGCCTCGTAGGTCCCGGACTCGCGAACCTGCAGCACGGCGAGGCGGAGGACGATGCCGCCCAGCGCCAGGGTCATCCCGACCAGCAGGGCGACGAGCCGGCCGGCGGGGGGTCGCGTCACGCGCCGCCACCCGAACCCGAGGGCAACGGCAGGGTCATGACGTGATCCGGCATGCGCATCCCGCGCGCGCGCGCCCACTCCATCACACGCTGCGGCGACGACGCCTGCGCCACTTCTTCGCGAAGGTCGTCGTGTTGCTGCTGCAGCGTGCTCAGGCTGTTCTGCAGGTCGTCGACCGAGAAGCTCGACTCGACGAACAGCGCCGACAGCGATGCGATCCCGATGATGAGGACCGCCGCGAGGACGGCGACGAGGATCCAGAACGCGACGGGGGAACCGCGGCGCGCCCCCCCGTGAGGATGGGGAGGGGTGTGGCGTGGGGGGCGCGCCGCGGCCGTGCGCGAGGGGCGCACACGCGGAGCCGGCGTCGTCGCCGGCGAGGGGTGGGTACGCGCGGGAACGCTCACGCGGCATCGTCGATCCGCTCGGCGGCGCGCAGTTTGGCGCTGCGCGCGCGCGGGTTCGACGCCCGCTCGGCGTCGGTCGGCACAGCGGGCTTGCGCGTCAGCACGCGGAGGCGGTCGTCGTCACGGAACGCCCGCTTCACGATGCCGTCTTCCAGCGAGTGGTAGGAGATCGCGACGACGCGGCCCCCGGGCTCGAGGAGCCCCGCCGCGTGAGGCAGGGACGCGGTGAGCTCCTCGAGTTCCCGGTTGACCGCGATCCGGAGCGCCTGGAACGAGCGGCGCGCGGGGTGGGGGCCCCCCGGACGCCGTCCCACGGCGCTCACGATGACGCCTGCGAGCTCGTCGGTGGTCTCGATCGGGCGGCGCCGCACGATCGCGGCGGCGATCCGCCGAGATCGGCGCTCGTCGCCGAAGCGGTACAGGAGGTCTGCGAGCTCGCCTTCGGTTAGCTCGTTCACGAGGTCGCGCGCGCTCGGCTCGTCGTCGGCGGCGCCGGCCATCCGCATGTCGAGCGGCCCGTCGGCCCGGAACGAGAACCCGCGCGCTCCCTCGTCCAGCTGCATCGACGACACCCCGAGGTCGAAGAGCACGCCGCCGACGTTGCCGCCGACGGTCTCCTCATCCACCTCGGAGAACCGGGCGCGGACCAGCCGGACGCGCCTTCCGTACGAAGCCAGCGCGGCCTCCGCTCGAGCGAGCGCCGCCGGGTCGCGGTCGACGCCGATCACATCGGGCACGCCGGCGTCCAGCAGCGCGGCCGCGTGGCCGCCGCCCCCGACGGTCATGTCGACCACCGATCCCGCGTTCGCCAGCAGCTCCGTCACCTCCGCGACCATGACCGGACGATGTGCCTCGTCGCTCACCCGAGATGCCCGACGAACAACCCGAACGCGATCGATGCCGCGAGCGTCAACGCAGTCATCCCGATCAACGACAGGCTCTGCCGCACCTCCGTCGCGAGCCTGCCCGTCGACGTCGTCACCCGATCCGCCATCCGTGCCCCCTTCTGCCGGCAGCCGCCGCTACGCGCGCGGCTGCAAGGTCCCCGCCTGATACGCGCCCGCGAACGTCGCCTCGTAGCGCTCGTACGTCACGCGGTCCCAGATCTCCATCCGGTCGCGCACGCCGAGCACGACCACGTCCTTGTCGATGCCGACGGCCTCGCGTAGCCGGCCGGGGAGCGTCAACCGCCCCTGGCCGTCCAAACGGAGCTCGTCGGAGGAGCCGAAGAACAACCGCGCGTACGCGCGTCCCTCGGCGTCGGAAAGGGGGGACGCCGAGACCTCGTCTGCGCGGCGATCCCATTCGACCCTGGGGAAGGCGAAGAGACAGCCGTCCTGACCGATCGTCAGCCAGACACCGTCGGCCAGCGCCTCACGGAACCTGGCCGGCAGCGACAACCGCCCCTTCGGGTCGAGCTGGTAGCTATGCGCGCCGAGCAGTTCGGCCACGCGTCCTCCCCTTTCCTCCACTTGGGTCCCCGTTTATGCCACCACTGCTCCACCGCGTCAATACGCATTGCGCCCGAACTGATGTTCGGGACGTGCGGGATCGAGGTCGAACTGCGGGGAGGCGGGACGGATCGGACGGTTTCGGGGCTCAGCCGAGGAACGAGGCCCAGCCGGGCTCGACCGCGCCGAGGGTGAGGCGGAAGCCGTCGGACGGCGCGAACGGCGTTCGGGCGAGCGTGAAGCCCGCCTCGGCCGGCGTGCGGTCCATCTTCTTGGCGTTGCAGCGGCGGCACGCGGCGACGACGTTCTCCCATACGTGCAGTCCGCCGCGAGACCGCGGCAGCACGTGATCGAGGTTCTCGGCGCCGGCGCCGCAGTACTGACAGCTGTATGCGTCGCGCGCGAACACGCCGCGACGGGTCAGCGGCGCCTGATGGCGGTACGGCACGTGGACGAAACGGCGCAGGCGGACGACCGACGGCGCGTCGATGTCGATGTGCTCGCTGCGGAAGATCGCGCCGTTGCTGACGACGACATCGGCCTTCTCCTTGAGCACGAGCACCACTGCTCTGCGCGCCGATAAGACCGCGAGCGGCACGTCGGTGGCGTTGAGCACGAGCGCCCTACCCATGACGCGAGTTTACGGCGCGCGCCTGGAATCACAAGCGTGTAACCTTGTGCGCGGGTCGGTCCGGCGGGATGCCTGGAGTTGCGATCAGGGGCCGCGCGAGGCGTCGAACCGCCGGACCGGCCCATCACCGGACCGATCCATCGAACCCCGCCGCTTGCAACCCCGTCGACGACGCGGTTGACGGCCCTCGTCCCGCCACATCGGTCCTCGCGCGCCCATGTTCGGGCAACCGATCTACGGACCGGGGGTACGATGTGACGCAACCGAGCCGACGCACGCCCGCGGGACGCCCAAGGGACGCCGAAGGACGGCTGGAACGAACGGAGGTTGTCGTCGTGGAGCTCCGGGAAGAGGCGCGCGATCCGCAAGCCTTCGCCGACCGTTTCGACGCGCTCGAGCACAACATCGAACGGGTCGTGCGCGGCAAGCACGAGCAGATCCGGCTTGCGCTCGTCGCGTTGGTCGCCGAAGGGCACCTCTTGATCGAAGACGTACCCGGCGTCGGCAAGACGATGCTCGCCAAAGCGATGGCGCGATCGATCGACTGCTCCTTCCGGCGGATCCAGTTCACGCCGGACATGCTGCCCACCGACATCACCGGCGTGAACGTCTTCAACCAAGAGCGCGGCGATTTCGAGTTCCGACCCGGCGCCGTGTTCGCGAACGTCGTGCTCGGCGACGAGATCAACCGGGCCTCTCCGAAGACGCAATCGGCGCTGCTCGAATGCATGGAGGAGCGTCAGGTCACGACCGACGCCGAGACGCGGAGCCTCGGCACACCGTTCATCGTCGTCGCGACGCAGAACCCGGTCGAGCACGAAGGCACGTACCCACTGCCCGAGGCGCAGCTCGACCGGTTCATGATGCGCCTGTCGGTCGGCTATCCGGACGGCGACGTCGAAGCGGAGATCCTCGCGACGCACAGTTCGAGGCAGCCGCTCGATGACCTCGAACCGGTGTGCGACGCCATGGCCGTCGCCGAGCTGATCGAGCTCGCGCGTGAGGTGCACGTCGCGCCCGCGATCCGCACGTATATCGTCGCGCTGGTCAAGGCCTCGCGGCAGCACCCGGACATCTACCTCGGCGCGAGCCCACGCGCCTCGATCATGTTGCTCCGGGCC
>JBJMLQ010000055.1:0-3892 GCA_045805225.1 Actinomycetota bacterium
CCACTCCATCATCCGCGCGTCGAGCACGTCGCTCGCGAACTTCGGGACCTCGCAGCGCACGTGGTAGGCGTCGTTGAAGGCCTCGGATTCGAACTGGAGGTCGTGGAACGACATCGCCCCTGCGAGCGACGTCAGGACGGTTTCCGGCCCGATGAGCAGACGCGGACAATCGGCGTCGATCGCGACGATCGCGCAGTCGAACCGGTAGTCGGTGCGTGACTTCCCGGACCCCTCGGCGTACGCGTAGTCGAAGGCGGTCACGTCGGCCTGCTGCCAGACGCCCGAGACGACGTTCTCGACGCTCCGGTCGTCGCCCTTGGTGAAGAGCGTGAACGGAAGGTCGAGCAACCCGAACGGATCGTCTTGGCTATAGGTCAGCGCGAGCTGTGTCGCCATCAGGCGGAAGGCGTCGCGCCGCCGGCGCTGCATGTCGTACCCGAGGTACGCGATCGCTGCGACGAGCACGACACCGCCGAGCACAAGCAGGAGCGGCGCCAGCGCGCTCGTGCCGCCCGCGTCCGCCGATGGAGGGAACGGATGGGGCTGAGCCGTGTGACGCTTCGATGCGAGGTCCATGATGACGGCGACGCTGAACGGGAGCCCCATCGCGGGTCATTCTCCGCCCGCGTCAGCCCGGTTCAGACGCCTCGGCGGACGTTGGGTCCGGCGACCACGTTCCCTGGAGCCACCGTCGCTCGAACGGACCGGTCGTCGGCCGCGGCGGATACAGGCTCGCGACGACCGACGGAACACGGTCGGCGAGCTCTGTGGCGCACGCGAGCAGCACGAGCATCTCGCCCGGCTCAAGCAGCGGCGCGAGCAGCAACATCCGGTCCTCGTGCACGTGGATCGCGACCCGCAGCGGCAA
This sequence comes from Actinomycetota bacterium, assembly GCA_045805225.1. Lineage (GTDB taxonomy): Bacteria > Actinomycetota > UBA4738 > UBA4738 > HRBIN12 > AC-51. The sequence continues at coordinate 869 of JBJMLQ010000055.1, forward strand.
CCGCAGGAGCGCCGCCATCATCCGCTGATCGAGCAGCGCCACCGCCGCGCGTCGGTCGACGGCCCGGACCTCGAACCGCTGCTCGAAGGCGTCGAGCTCGAGGTGGATGACGTCGCCGACGACCGGCTCGCCGAAGGCGTCGCGCTCACTGCGCGGCACCATCGCCATGGGCGGCGTGGCGAACGGGAGCGGCACGACGCCGCACGTCATCGTTCGGCGCGAGGTGTCCGGAGACGGCTGGACCCAGAGGTCGAACACCCGGATACCTCGATCGTCGTTCGGATCCCACACGACGTTCTCCGCGCCGTGGCCGCTCGCCGAGCCGAACACCCGGAACGGCAGCAGGGTCGTGTCGGTGAACGGATCGAGCACGGAGCACCCGAGGCCGGCGTCGTGACAGAACCGGAGCAGCTCGCGCTGCCGTGTCGATGTCGATCGGACGCGGCGGGCGGCGACCGCACAGGCGATCGCGAGCGCGCCGGCGAGGAGGAACCAGCCCATAGGCGAGGCGTCGGTCCGTTGCGCCCCGCGCTTGACCCTAGCCGGCGGCGTGGTCGGCTCGCGTACGTCCGTAGAGCGCGTAATCCCGAGCGGGCCCGTCGGGCACGATCCAGAAGCCGCGCATCACGCCCTCCTGGGTGAACCCCGCCTTCTCGGCGACGCGCCGCATCGCGGCGTTGTCGAGGTCGGTGCTGAGGGTGACGCGGACCGCCTGTTCCTCGTCGAAGAGGAAGGCGGTGAGCAGCCGGATCGCCGCGGTGCCCACGCCGTTCCCACGCCGCGCCGCGAACAGCCCGATCCCGAGATCGAACAGGCCGGCGGGCGCGTACGCGGGGTCGCGCCGCGCCTGCACATCGCCGACCACCTCACCGTCGACGACGACGGCGAGATCGAGGACACGTCCGTCGCGCCAGGTTCCCGACTGCTCCACCCGCGCCCGCACGCGTTCCTTGGCGCCGTCATCATCGGCCGCCCACGCCGTCTCGAAGTCGCCGCGGTCACGGGTCTCTTCACGCCACAGGACGTCGAAATCCTCCGGCGCGAACGGACGGAGCGTCACGCCGTCGCCCTCGAGCACGATCCTCACGTGCGCCGGCGGCTTTGCCACGGCGGCAGGAAGACGCTCGTCAGCGGGACGATCTTCCCCTCGGCGTCTGCCTCCTGGTCGCGCTCGCGCAGCCGCTCCTCGAGGTCGTCCGTCTCGGCGCGCAGGGCGTCGAGCTTCGCCTGCAGCTCGATGATCATCTTGACGCCCGCGAGGTTGATCCCACCCTCCTGGGTCAGATCCTGGATCTGACGCAGCAGCGCGATGTCGCGGTCGGAATAGCGCCGGGTGTTGCCCGACGTGCGCTTGGGCGCGACGAGGCCTTTGCGCTCGTAGATGCGGAGCGTCTGCGGGTGCACGCCGGCGAGCTCGGCGGCGACGCTGATGATGTAGACGGCGCGATCCTCGTCGCGCTCGAACTCCTCCGCCATCTCAGCTCACCCCCAAGCCGGCCCGCGGCGACGTCTCGGTCGCCTCGGCCAGCTGCTCCACCAGCTTCTTCTGTTCCCGCGACAACTTGCGCGGAACGTCCACGACGACCGTCGCGAGCAGGTCGCCGTGGCCGCCGCCCTTCTTCGGCGCACCCTTGCCGCGCACGCGGAACGTCTTGCCGGACGGCGTGCCGGCGGGCACCTTGAGCGTCACGGGCTCGCGGAGCGTCGGCACGTCTACGTGTGCGCCGAGCGCCGCTTCCGGGAACGTCACGGGCACATCGATCGTGAGGTCGTCGCCCTTACGGCCGAAGCGATCGTCGGCGCGCACGTGCACGCGCACGTAGAGATCGCCGGCAGGGCCGCCGGCCGCACCGGATTCACCCTTGCCGGAGAGCTTGATCCGCGCGCCGTCCTTGACGCCGGCGGGCACCTTCACATGGATCGTGCGCTTGCGCCGGGTCGAGCCGACCCCACCACACGTCGGGCACGGCGTCTCGATCACCCGTCCGGTCCCGCGACACTGGGGGCAGGTCTGGGCCATCGAGAACAGGCCCTGGTTCACGGCGATCTGGCCGGACCCGCTGCACGTCGGGCACACGACCGGCTGCGTGCCGGGCGCCGCACCGCTCCCGTGACACGTGGTGCACGGCGCCGGACCGGTCAACGTGACCGGCAGCGTGACCCCCGACATCGCATCACCGAACGACAGCGTGACGTCGGTCTCGAGGTCGGCCCCGCGGCTCGGGCGTGTTCGCCGCCGCGGGGCGCCGCCGAACATGCCCCCCAGCAGGTCCTCGAGGTCCACGTCGCCGGTCTCGAATCGGACGCCGCCCGGATAGCCGCCGTACCCGCGGCCTTGCCCGCCGTTGGGGGATCCGCCGGCGAACCCGGCCGCGCCCATCTCGCGAGCGCGGTCGTACGCGGCGCGCTTGCCCTCGTCGCCGATCACGTCGTAGGCCGCCGAGAGTTCCTTGAACCGCTCCTCGGCGCGGGGATCGCCGGCGTTCGCGTCCGGATGGTGCTGCTGCGCGAGTTTGCGGTACGCCTTCTTGATCTCGGTCTGCGTCGCGTTCTTCGCCACGCCGAGGATCGCGTAGTAGTCCTTCTCGAACCACTCGCGCCGGATCTCGTCGGTCGCCGCCACCTGCGCGCTACTCTCGCTCGACGCGTACGCCGGCGGGCCGAATGACGCGGCCGCGCAGCGTGTAGCCCGGCCGGAAGACCTCGGCGACGCGCGGCTCACCGTCGCCCTCGCCGGTCTGCATCAGTGCCTCGTGCAGCGACGGGTCGAACAGCTCGCCTTCGGCGTGCATCCGCTCGAGGCCCTCGGCGGCGAGCGCGTCGACGAGCTTCGCGTAGACGAGCTCCACGCCCTTGAGCAGCCGATCTTGGTCGACGTCCTCGCCGCTATGCAACAGCGCAAGCTCGAAGTCGTCGAGCACCTCGAGCAGCCGGCGCATCACCGGCTCGGCCGCCATCTCGACCGCGGTCGTCTGCTCGCGAAGGACGCGTTTGCGGTAGTTGTCGAACTCGGCCTGGAGCCGC